>DAIUFS010000001.1:0-88994 GCA_036844485.1 Candidatus Dormiibacterota bacterium
CCGCCCACGCAATCTACGATCAACGTTGCGCCGGCCCTTCCATGTTGACTAGCGGTTGGCCTCGGATCGGCCGCTCGTGCATGGGGTGAGCCTGCGCACCTGATGCAGACCCTGGCACCCTGGCAGACCGCCGGCGTAGCCGCTGGCGCGGCCATGCTCGTCAACAACCTGCCGGCCGCGATGCTGCTGGCATCGGGTTTCCCCGCACACCCGAGGGCGCTTCTGGTCGGCCTGAATCTTGGACCGAACCTCGCGCTGTCCGGGTCCCTGTCGGCGCTCCTCTGGATGCGAGTGGCGCGAGCGACGGGGGCTCAGCCGTCAGCGGTCACATACTCGCGCCTCGGGCTCCTCGTCGTGCCGACATCGATCGCCGCTGCTCTCGTTGCCCTGATGCTCGTCTCGCCACACGGACATATATGAGAGAGTTTGATCGAGGTTGATGTACCTTGCCGGCAATGAAATTTGTCCACCACGGGATTGAGTAGGCTACTTCTGACAGTGGCTCATTCGATTGGTGACACCCTCGAGTCGGTCGTCGCTGCCCGGCTGCGGCTCTTGGACTCACTCACGCCGCTCGAGCCCGAGGTCGTCGAGCTGGACAGCGCTCTCCACCGCGTCCTCGCTGAAACCCTGGAAGCGGCCGTTGACCTTCCTGGTTTCGACAACTCCGCGATGGACGGGTACGCTGTGCGAGCCATCGACATTGTCGGTGCGCGCGTTGGAGCGCCTGTGTCGCTGGCGGTGGTGGGTGAATCGCGAGCCGGTGCGGCGCCGTCCGAGCTCACTCCGGGCGTCGCCATGCGCATCATGACCGGGGCACCGATGCCGGCCGGTGCTGACACCGTGGTGCGGCAGGAGGATACCCAGCGTCGCGACGGGCAAGTGCTTGTTGAAGTGGCTGCCGCCAGAGGCACGTTTGTGCGTCGCCGCGGGGAGGACCTCACATCAGGGCAGGAGGTGCTCGAGGCCGGCCGGATGCTCACCCCGATCGAGATCGGCGTCGCTGCCGCCCTGGGGCGCGACCATGTCCTGGTACGGCGCCGTCCTCGCGTCGGAGTGCTCGCCACCGGCGACGAGCTGGTCGCTGCCGGAGGCTCGCTCGGTGCAGCAGGCGTCGTCGACTCCAACTCTCCGATGCTCATCGCCGCGGTACGGGAGGCGGGCGGTGACCCGACATTCCTGGGGATCGCCGCCGACAGCCCTGACGCTGTGCGCCGCTTGCTGAACGTCGACGGCTACGACATCATCGTCAGCAGTGCGGGCGTCAGCGTCGGAGACCATGACCACGTTCGTGATGTCGTCGCCGAGCTCGGCGAGGTGACCACGTGGCGCATCGCCATGCGGCCCGGCAAGCCGATGTTGATCGGCAGGGTGGGCAGGACCCTCTTTCTCGGTCTACCGGGGAACCCGGTGAGCGCGTCGGTGACCTTTGAGCTGTTCGTCCGGCCCGCGATACGGCGTCTGCAGGGGGCGACCGACCCGATGCGCCGGCGCATGTCCGTCCGCCTTGGAGAGACGATGCAGAAACCCGTGGGACTGGAGACCTATGCCCGCGCAGTGTTGCGACGCGTCGACGGGGCGCTCCCCGTCGCCACCAGCAGCGGTGCACAAGGCTCGCACATGCTGCGATCGCTGGCCGCCGCCGACTGCCTGCTCATCCTCCCCGCGGAAGCCGCCGAGGTCGCCGAGGGCACCTCCGTGGAGGCGATCCCGCTGCGATGAGCGTGCTCACGGCTTCCACGGCGCTGATCCGAGAGGAGCCGCGCCTCGAGATGTTGGCCGCCGGTGGCTGACGCGGACGTCGTGGTCACGGTGCTCCTCTTCGGACCTCTCCGTGATCGCGTGGGCGTCCGCGAGATGCAGGCGCGTGGCGCCACGGTGCGTGAGGTGTGGGAGACAGTCGTGCGCCAATTCCCCGCGGCTGCGGAGGCGGCTCGCGGCCTCCGGGCGGCACGCAATCTCGACTACTGCGATTGGGACGCGGAACTATCCAGCGGAGACACGGTGGCGTTTGTGCCGCCTGTCGCCGGCGGTACTGGCTCCGGATCAGGCTCGGAACCGGTGCGCGTCGCAATCAGCGATGCGCCGATCGATGCCGCGATGGTGATGGCGGACGTCGCGGGTGACGGCGACGGCGCGCTCGCCGTCTTCGTGGGACGCGTGCGCGACAACAGTGACGGCCACGAGGTCTCACACATCGAGTACGACGTCTACCGCGAGATGGCCGAGCTCGAGATGCGTCGCATCGCGACGTCGATATACGCCCGCGGCGGGATCACCGCGATCACCATCGTTCACCGGGCTGGCACAGTTCTCGTGGGCGAAGCCAGCGTGGTGATCGCTGCCGCCGCCCCGCACAGAGACGCTGCGCGTGCCGCCTGCCACGACGCCATCGAGATGGTCAAGCAGACGGTGCCGGTCTGGAAGCGTGAGCATCGCGACGATGGCGCACACTGGGTTGACGCGCGCCACGGCGCGGACCAGACCGAGGGAAAGTCACATTGACCGCCGAGCGCCTCACACACATTGATGCCGAGGGGGGCGCTCGCATGGTCGATGTGTCCGACAAGCCGATCACCAAGCGCAGCGCAACGGCCCGTGGGCGCGTCGCGTGCCAGCCAGAGACCCTTCGGCTGATCGCCGAAAGTGCGCTGGGCAAAGGCGACGTGCTGGGCACGGCACGTCTGGCCGGCATCATGGCCGCGAAGCGGACGGCAGAGCTGATCCCGCTCTGTCATCCCCTGGCGCTGCGTCACGTCGACGTCGACCTGCGTCTTCAGGAAGTCGAGCCCGCGGTTCTCATCGAGGCCACGGTTCGTGTGGAGGGTCCAACGGGCGTGGAGATGGAGGCCCTGACAGCCGTCGCCGTCGCGGGCCTCACGGTCATCGACATGATCAAGGCCGTCGACCGCTGGGCGGCCATCACGGAGGTTGCCCTGGTGCGCAAGGAGGGCGGCAAGAGCGGCACTCTGCACCGACGCGAGCCCGGCGGAGACTAGGCGTGAGCGTCCTGCCCGGCCGATGCCGAGCGATGCGCCGTGTCGCCCCGGAGCAACTGCAGCGCGTGGGGCAGGGCAACCCAGATGGAATCGAGCGACTCGGCCACGGCCTTCGTGCTCCCGGGGAGCGCGATGATCAGGCATCGACCGGCCACGCCGACGACCTGCCGCGACAGCAATGCGTGCGGAGTGCGCTGCACGCCGTCGTGGCGCATGGCCTCCGACATTCCTGGCACCTGATAGTCGAGCAGGGGTGTCACCGCCTGGGGGGTGACGTCCCGTGGCCCGAGGCCGGTGCCGCCCGTGAGCACGATCAGGTCCGCAAGATCCATCGCCTGCCTCACCGCGGATTGGATCTCATCGATCGAATCCGCGACGATGGAGCGGTGGACGATCGCGGCCGGCAAGCGACGTAAGCGCTCCGCGATGACGTCGCCGCTCTCATCACCCTCCCGGCCGCCCGCGCGACTGTCGCTGACCGTGACCACGGCAGCTCTGCACGGCGGGGGCACGACAGTCGTCATCAGGGGCTCCGTGGGCCGGCAGCCGCGGATGTGATCGGGGGCTGCTCGGCCGTGGCAGCTTACGACCGCTCGGTCCAGCGACGTTCCGGCGACCTCTCGCCGGGGCTCCTCCCTCCGGTGAGAAAACGCGCAGACGCGGCCGATACTTGTGGAGAATCCCATAAATACGGTATATCTCTCGACCATGGCCACCTTCAAGATGGGCCAGGCGGCTGAGCTTCTTGGTGTGAGTGGAGACACCCTGCGTCGCTGGGCTGATGCCGGTCGGCTGACCACGGTACGCACCGGCGGAGGACACCGACTCGTCGATGGGTTGGCCCTGGCGGAGTTGGCGGTTTCTCTTGCCCGTGATCACAAGCCGCTCCGGATCGCTCCCCAATCGGCGCGCAACCACTTCCTGGGTCTGGTCACCGAGGTGATCAGGGACACGGTGATGGCTCAGGTGAAGCTCCAAGCTGGTCCGTACCAGGTGGTTTCACTGATCAGCCGCGAAGCCGCGGACGAGTTGAATCTGGCCCCTGGCATGCTCGCCGTCGCCGCGGTCAAGGCGACCAGCGTCTTCATCGAACTGCCGACGGCGGTCTGAACCGCCATGCGCAGGGCCGTGCGAGTCACCGCGTGCGTCGCGGTCGCTCTCGTCACCGGCTGCGGGTCGGCAGCAGCGCAACCGAGTACCACGGCGACGGCGTCCGCCCACGCGCTCAGCGGCTCACTCACCGTGCTCGCCGCCGCGTCACTCACCGAGGCCTTCAACGACGCCAAACCTGCCCTCGAGGCAGGCAACCCCGGCTTCACGGTCACGTACTCGTTCGCAGGCTCGCAACAGCTGGTGACGAACGTCCTCGACGGTGCCCCAGCCGACGTCATCGCCACCGCCGACCAGATCACCATGCAGAAGCTGGTCACCGCGGGTCTGGTGGATACCCCGCGCGTCTTCGCGCACAACCGCCTCGAGATCGCCGTGGCCCCGGGGAACCCGAAGGGCATTCACACCCTGTCGGACTTGGCGCGGTCGGATGTCAGCGTGGTCCTCGCCAATCCCAGTATTCCGGCGGGCAACTTCGCGCATCAGGTGCTGACCCGCGCCGGTGTCAGCGTCACCCCCAAGTCACTCGAGCTGGACGTCAAGACGGTGCTCGAGAAAGTCGCGTCGGGCGACGCCGATGCCGCGATCGTCTACGCCACCGACGTGGCCGCGAGCAACCAGGTCGCGGGCGTTGTCATCCCCGACTCTCAGAACATCATCGCCGCGTACCCGATTGCGGTGGTGAAGGCGTCGCAGAACTCTGCCTCTGGGCAAGCGTTCGTGACGCAGGTGATGTCAGGGAGCATCCACACGGCATTGTTGCGACGCGGCTTCCTTCCGCTGTGAGGCGCGGAGCGGCGAGCCGTCCGCTCGTCGGTCTGCTCGTTCCCGCCGCCGTCGCTCTCCTGTTCATCCTCCTGCCGCTGCTCGGCCTGCTGGCTCACGTCTCCCCGGCTGATCTCACGGCTGCGCTGGCCTCGCCCGATGTGGTCACCGCCTTGCGTCTCTCCCTGGAGTGTTCGGTCCTAGCCGTCGTGGTGTCCGCCGTCGTCGGTGTGCCACTGGCGTACATCCTCGCTCGCAGCGCTGTGCCTGGCCGAGGTCTGCTCCGAGGGCTTGTGATGCTGCCGCTGGTGCTGCCGCCGGTGGTCGGTGGCATCGCCCTCCAAACCGCCTTCGGGCGCGCAACGCCCATTGGCCGCGTCCTGCACGACCTGTTCGGCGTCACGCTGCCCTTCAGCACCGCCGGCGCCGTCATGGCCGAGGCGTTCGTGGGGCTACCGTTCCTCGTGATCACGGTCGAGGCCGGCCTCCGCCAGCTCGACGGCGGCTTGGAGGAGGTCGCGGCAACGCTGGGCGCCCGTCCCTGGCGACGGTTCTGGCGCATCACCATGCCACTGTTGACCCCGTCGCTGACAGCCGGCGCCGCTCTGTGCTGGGCGCGCGCTCTCGGCGAGTTCGGCGCCACCATCACGTTCGCGGGCAGCTTCCCCGGTACCACCGAGACGCTCCCGCTGGCCGCCTACAGCGCATTCGAGGGATCGGGCGCTGTGTCCCGCGCGATCACCATCTCCTTGATCCTGCTGGTGATCTCGGTTGCGGTGCTGATCGGGCTGCGGAATCGCTGGCTGGGCGCAGCCCGGTGAGCCTCGACGCCAACCTGCAGCTCGAGCGCGGCAGCCTCGACGTCGACTGCGCACTCGAGGTCGGAGCCGGTGAGACCATCGCTGTGCTGGGACCGAACGGCGCGGGCAAGACGACCGTCCTCCGCGTCCTCGCCGGTCTTCAGCACAGTGCGACCGGGCGCGTCGCGCTCGACGGCGAGGTGCTCGAGGACACGCGAACCGGCGTCTGGGTGGATCCCGAATCGCGACGCGTTGGTCTGGTCTTCCAGGACCATGCCCTCTTCCCGCACCTCTCGATCCTCGACAACGTCGCCTTCGGACTGCGGGCGCGCGGCGTCGAGCGCAGGGCGGCGCGAGGCCGAGCGCACGAATGGCTCCAACGGTTGGATTTGGGGGACCACGCCACGAGCCGTCCGAGCGCCATCAGTGGAGGCCAGGGCCAGCGGGTGGCTCTGGCCCGCGCGCTCATCACCGAGCCACGCCTGCTCCTGCTCGACGAGCCGCTCGCATCGGTCGACGCGTCAGCGAAGATCGATCTTCGCCGCACCCTGCGCGATCAGATGTCACGGTTCAACGGGGTGCGCATCCTGGTCACCCACGACCTGCTCGAGGCGGCAGCCCTTGCTGAGCGAGTGGTCATCTTGGAAGCCGGTCGCGTGACCCAGACCGGCACCTTCGCCGAGGTCACCGCACGCCCACGCTCGCCGTGGGTGGCACGCATGGCCGGGCTCAACCTGCTCTCAGGTGACGCCGCGCCTGGCGTGCTCCGCCTCGAGAACGGGTCAGAGCTGACTGTGGTCGGTGACATCGTCGGGCCTGCGCTGGCGACCATCCAGCCGCGCGCGGTCGCGCTCCACCGCGACCCGCCGGCGGGCAGCGCTCGCAACGTGCTGCGTGGCACCGTCGCTGGCATCGATCCCGATGGCGACCGATGGCGGGTGCGCCTCGACGGCCCCGTGCCACTGGTCGCCGAGGTGACACCCGCCGCCGCGCAGGAGCTGCGCCTCGCCGATGGCGGAACTGTCTTCGCATCGATCAAGGCAACCGAGATCGACGTCTACGCGATGTAGAACCGCCCTACGTCACGTCGGCGCCGTCACCGACCAGCTTGTGATAGTCGGCGAGCGTGTCGATGTCGATCGGATGACCCGCGCGTCCCACCATGGGGAGTGCCGCGACTCGTTCAGGGTGACCACGAATCAGCGCCCTGCAGCCGACGTCACCCTGGAGCTCGTCGAGGTCCGACCAGAGGCTGCGATCGAGCACCACAGGCGGGTGGAGCAGACCATCGAAGCTCAGCGATGCTGCGGGCCGTCCCGACGTTTCCTGGAGCTCGAGGAGGCCGTCGATCAGCGAGGATGAGACGTCCGGCTGGTCGCCGAGAACGATGACCACCCGCTGGATATCGTTGCCCATGGCGGCGATTCCCGCTTTCAACGACGAGCTCATTCCCGCGGCGTAGTCTGAGTTGACGACCGTGCGCGCCCGTCCCAGGTCGACTGTGGCGGCAACCTCCTCCGCGTGGCCGCCGAGGACGACGACGACCTCGTCGAGGCTCGAGGCGCACACCCGGGACAAGACGATGCCGAGAAGAGGTCGCCCGTTCACCGGGAGGAGCTGCTTCGGTTGACCCATCCGCTGCGAACCGCCGGCGGCCAGCACCAGCCCCGATGACTTCGGTCTCACGCCGTGGCTGCCCCGCTCTCGATGGGGCGCGCACGAGCCGGCTCGTCATGCACAGGACCCCCTCGGTCGGTGAGGGCGACGGCCGGCTTTCCGTATCGCAGGGCGATGATCTCCGCGGCGATCGCAACCGCCACCTCCTCAGGGGTTCGGGCGCCGATGTCGAGGCCGATCGGGCCTCGGATGCGCCGCACGTCATCGGCGCCAACTCCTTCCGCTTCCAGCCGGCGAATCCGGTCCGCGTGGGTCCGGCGGCTTCCCATGGCACCCACGTACCCGGCCCGCGTTTTCACCGCGGCCATCAGCAGGGGGACGTCGAACTTGGGGTCGTGCGTGAGCACGCACAGCGCCGTGCGCTCGTCGACCGGTGCCTCAGCGAGGAACTCATGGGGCCAGCGGACCACCACCTCATCCGCCTCGGGAAATCGCTTGCGGGTGGCGAAGGTGGCCCTGGCATCGCACACCGTCACGTGGTACCCGAGAAGCTTTCCGATCCGTACAGTGGCACGGCTGAAGTCAATGGCTCCGAACACGTACATACGAGGCCGAGGCGCGAACGATTGGATGAAGACCTCGAGCGTGTCCTCCCGCTGCTCGCCGTGCTCCCCGAAGTGGCGGGTGGCGGTGCTTCCGTGCATCAGCATTGCCCTGGCATCGCCAATCACGGCGCGATCGAGGGCATCGTTGCCGAGTGAGCCGAGCGCGTCGGTTGGTGTTATGACGGCCTTGGCTCCGGCCCCAGGCCCGTCGACCACCGTCACCAGCGCGACCGGCTCGCCAGTGCGGATAGCGGCGAGCAGCGTTGGCAGAAGCGATTCCGTCACCAGTCCACCCTCTCCACGAACAGGTGAATGGTCCCGCCGCACGTCAAGCCGACGGCGAACGCGTCCTCGTCGGCGATTCCGTAGGACAGCCGCCGCGGGACGCCGGTGTCCATTACCACCATCGCCTCGGTGACAACGGCCGATTCGACACAGCCACCCGAGACCGAACCGACGACCTCGCCGTCGTCGTTGACGGCGAGGGCAGCCCCGGGGTCCCGCGGAGCCGAGCGCTCTGTGCCGATGACAGTGGCGAGGACGACTCTCTTGCCGTCCCCGATCCAGGTGTGAATCTGCTGCAGCACTTCTTCCATCTTCGCGTGCCTACATCAGCGGCGGAGCAACCGGAACACCACGAGGATGAGCGCGACGAGGGCGATGCCCACCGGCACGGCAACTCGTGGAGACCGGAGGCGGTCAGCCGCGATCGAGCCGACCACAGACAGCAAGGGAAGCGACGCGTCGTCGCTGGGAGCGAATCGGGGTGGGACCGGAGCCGCGGGTCTCGACTCACTCGACTCGCTCGTCGGCTCCGCCGCAGGGGGCTCCGCGGGCGCTGCGAGCAGGCTGGCCAGGTTGACGCTGAACGTGTCGACCAGCTTCTTGGCCACCTCGGCGATGACGCCCTGCCCCATGCTGGCGGCGCGGCCGCTCAGCTTGACGTCGGTCTTGATGGTGGCGAACAAGGGCAACGTCAAGATCTCCGAGAGGGACGACGCCGCGCACCGCGCGGTTCTGAAGGGAAGCGCTCGCGAGCTGCGCGGCCAAGGAGCAGCTGAAGCGGAGGCCGAGATGCTCCTCAGTCAGGACGGCGGCTAGAATGGCGGGAATCAAGCCTTCTTAATGGATTGGTTAATACTAGGCTCGGGAGCCGTGCCTCCATGCCGGACATGACATTCACCCAGCTTCGGACCCTTGTCGCGATCGCCCGCTGCGGGTCTGTCAAGGCCGCCGCGCTGGAGTTGAAAGTGAGCCAGGCCGCCGTCTCCCAGGCGATCTCGAGCCTGCGCGACGAGTTCGATGACGACCTGTACGTTCGCGACGGGGGCGGTGTCAGCCTGACCTCTCGCGGCCGTCAGCTGGCCGGCACCGGTGCGGAGATCCTCGGCCTCGCCGAGCACGCCAAGACCGGCAATGACGCCCGCGGAGCGAAGCGGCCGTTGCGCATCGCCACAACCGGGACAGTTGGCGAGTACGTCATTCCAGCCGTGATCGAGTCCTTCGCCCGGCGCATGCCCAACCTCGAGATCGAGGTCGCGGTCGATTCGCCAAAGACGTTCCGGGAACTGCTCCGCTTCCGCCGCGCGGACCTCACCATCGGACCGGATCCGATCGGTGAGCCGGGTATCGACTGCGTCCCGTTCCTGCGCTACGAGCTGATCGTGGTCAGAGGTCGGGACAAGCAGTCAGCCGTCGATCGGGACATATCAGCACTTCCCGGAGAGCAGTGGCTCTTCGGCCCGAATGACACGGAGCCGACCTCAGAGGTGGGTCGCTTCTTCGGGTCGGGCACCGCGGTTGTCCGGGACTCGCGTGTCTACTCGAGCCATGCGGCGGCAGTTGCCGCTGTCGCGTCGGGGCATGGCGTCACGCTGGCCGTCTCTCACACCGTTGGCGAGGAGCTGGACCGTGGAATGCTCGCGCGGGTGGGCGTTGCCGGGACCCCGGTCAGGGGAATGTGGTACGCCAGCACCCTTGCCGGCGGCCAGACGCCACGCGCCGCCCTGGCACTCCGCAATTTCCTGATGACGCCTGAGGGAACGCATGCAGCGCTTGCCGGCGGCGGCATTCCGCCGGGGCGAGCGCATCCTCCGATCCACATCACACTGTGGCGTGGGATCGCGACCAGGTGAGTATCGTGAACGGGGTGGGTCCGCACGATCGTCTTGGCCGTCCCCTCCGCGACCTGCGCATCTCGGTCACCGACAGATGCAATTTCCGCTGCCCGTACTGCATGCCCGCAGAGGTCTTCGGCAGGGAGTACGCATTTCTTCCACGCAGTGAGATCCTGACATTCGAGGAGATCACGCGAGTCGTCAAGATCTCAGCCGGCCTGGGTGTTACCAAGGTTCGCCTCACCGGAGGTGAGCCGCTCCTCCGTCGTCAGATCGAGCGTCTGGTGGCAATGATTGCCGGCGTCGGCGGCATCGACATCGCTCTGACGACCAACGGTTCGGTCCTTGCGCACAAGGCCTCGGCGCTCCGCGAGGCCGGCCTGGGCAGGATCACGGTCAGCCTGGACTCGTTGGACGCGAAGGTGTTCGAGGCGATGAACGGAGTTGGCTTTCCCCTCGGGCGCGTCCTTGATGGGATCGCCGCTGCTAAGCAGGCAGGCTTCAGCCCCATCAAGCTCAACGCGGTGATCAAGAGAGGGGTCAACGACGGCGGCCTGCTGGACCTTGCTCGCTTTGGCCGCGAGCACGGTCACATCGTGCGCTACATCGAGTACATGGACGTGGGCGCCACCAACGGTTGGCGCCTCGATGACGTTGTTCCCGCAGCTGAGATTCTCGACGTCGTCAACGCCAGGTTCCCCCTGGAGCCGATGGACGCTCGGTACGCGGGAGAGGTGGCACGCAGATATCGCTACCGCGATGGCGGCGGTGAGATCGGGCTGATCGCCTCGGTGTCACAGCCCTTCTGCAGAGCTTGTACGCGCGCCCGGCTCTCCGCTGACGGCAACCTCTTCACCTGCTTGTTCGCCACCACCGGCTTTGACCTGCGCACCATCCTGCGCGCCTCAGACGACGACGCTCCCGTGAGCGAGGCGCTCGCTCGCGTGTGGCGCGAGCGCGGCGACCGCTATTCCGCGGACCGATCCTCTGCCACCTCGCCTGGCACAAGGATCGAGATGTCCTACGTCGGCGGTTGACTCAGCGGCCCGCCACGGGAATCTTCTCAACGGCGGGGATCACCTCACCGCCCAGGAGGTCGAAGGCGTCCTCGTTGTGGACGTCGCGCAAGCTGACGATCGCATGGTCGATTCCCAGCTCGGCGAGACCGGAGAAATACTCGACCGCTGCGGCCGGGGTCTGCGAATCGCCGGCGCCGTCCCGGGTAACATACAGCTGTCCCAGCGAGGTCTTCTCGATCTCCGCAAACGGGCGTCCAACGGCCTCACAGTGTTCTCGCAGGACGTCGAGCTTATGTGACACCACCGAGGTGTCGTAGGCGAAGAGATTGCATGCATCCGCGTAGCGCGCGACCAGTCGCAGGGTCTTGCGCTCACCCCCGCCGCCGATGAGGATGGGCGGGTGCGGCCGGTGCAGCGACTGTGGTGAATTGAGCGGTCGCTCCAACCGGTAGTGCTTCCCGTGGAATGGCGACTCATCGCCCGACCACATCTGCTGAGCAATCTGCAACGTCTCCTCGAGCCGCTCGAAGCGCTCTGCCAGTGGAGGGAAGGGAACCCCGAGCCCCCGGTGCTCCTCCTCGTTCCACGCGGCACCGATGCCGAGGTACGCGCGCCCGCCGGAGAGGACGTCGAGCGTCGTGGCGGTCTTGACCAGGATGCCCGGGTGACGGTAGGTCACGCCCGTGACCATGGTGCCAAGCCGGATCCGACTCGTCCGCGCGGCCGCGAAGGCAAGCGACGACCACCCTTCTAGCATCTCGTTCTCCGGCGGCCCCACGACGCCGATCTGGAAGAAGTGATCCATCACCCAGAGGCTCGCGAATCCGGCCCGCTCGGCACGCTCGGCGATGAGCCCCAAGGTGTGACCGAGCCGAGCGGGCCCATCCGGCCACGTGAAGCTGGGGACCTGGAGGCCGACACGCATGGCTGCTCTCCTCAGTGGTTGTGCCGGGATGGTCCGAGTCTGGGGGACGGTGCCGCGGCGGCGCAGCCGTGCGGAGACCGCGCCCTCACGGCGCCGCGCAGTCAGTCGGCGCTGAGGGCCGCCGTGCGCTCGAGCGCTGCCTCCGCCGCCGACCGGGTGCGGCGCCCGAGCCCACAGGATGTCGAGACGTCGACCTCGCGGCCGATGTTGCTCTCGATCAGGGCACGCAGGCGTCGCTGCTCCTCGAGATCCTGGTCCTCGTGGACGAAGCCGGCCACGAATCGGATCGGTCGTGGCAGGTTGAGCCGCCGCAGCGGCGCGTACCAGGCCGGATCGGTGCGCGGCATCTTCTGCGCGGCGGCGAACGGCGCGTGCACGAACTCCAGGGGACGGCCCTCTGGCCAGGCCTTGATGATCGCATTGGCGAGCAGCACCACCGGGGTGGCGTCGGTCATGTTGCCGAGGGCTCGGTGGTTCATGTCGCCGAGACACAGGTGGATGCCGAAGCGCGCCCCCTCCGGCGCTTCGCGCGCGAGACGCGTGACGCCGCGAGCGAGGAAGGACGCCATCACCCCCTGCAGAGGCTTCGGCATCCGTGCCACGAACACGAGCTCGGCCGGGACCTCGATCTGAAACACGACGTCGTTCCCGCCACGGCGAAAGATCTCGCGGATCTCGCGGACTGTCGCGTCGCGGAAGGCGGCCCGGTGACGGAACGCGCCCAGCGGCCCCAGCGTGAACAGAGCCATGTCGAGGTCGCCGGGAACGCCCGACTGGAAGGCGAGTGCCGCCTGCCCATGCTCGTCACGCAACCGGGTGAACGTCGGCCAGCTCTCCTCGAAAGCACTCACGTGCCGAAGTCGAGACTGGTGGCCCGCAACCGATGCCCGCGGCGCACCCGGAACACCGGCGTCCGGTCGTAGTCGGACCAATCCCCGTCCTTCTTCAGCTCGAGATCGGGATTCTTTGGCATTTCTTACCTTCACTCGGTAGTGTGACGGCATGCCTCGCCGGCCGACCGCGCCTGAATCCGCCGTTGGGATTGGCGCGATGGCGGGAACCTATCCGGCGATGCGTGCGGCGCGGCTCTCGCCCACCTCCGCGTTGCGATCGGTCTGAGGCCGCAGGACCGACAGCCGCGAGCGGCGGTTGCCCGGGCTGGCGCGCTCCCCGCACGCGCCGCGCCACAATCCGATGGCCATGCCGGACTGGGCAACAATCGCATCTCTCGCGACGGCCGGAACCACGCTCGTGCTCGCCTTCGCAACGTTCGCCTCGGTTCGTTCCGGAAACCGCACCGCCCGCGCCGCGGAACGGTCGCTGCAGGTCAACCTGCGGCCCCTTCTGGGGCCGTCGCGTCTCCAGGATCCCTCCCAGAAGGTGGGATTTGCCGACGACCACTGGGTGCACGTGCCGGGCGGCGGCGGCATGGCCGATGTCACCGACGGCGCGGTCTACCTGGTGATGTCGCTGCGCAATTCGGGAAACGGCATCGCGGTGCTACACGGCTGGACGTTCACGGCGGACCGGCAGCTGGGAGACCCGCAGCACTCCAACCTCGCGGCGTTCCGGCGCTTGACGCGAGACATCTACGTGCAGGCGGGGGATCTCGGCTTCTGGCAGGGGGCGTTCCGCGACCGGGAGAGTGCGGAGTTCGCGGCCGCGCGCGATGCCATTCAAGCCAGGCGCCGGCTCATGATCGAGCTGCTCTACGGTGATTACGAGGGTGGACAGCGCACCATCAGCCTCTTCAGCCTGATCCCGCGCGACGACGGCGGCTGGCTGGTCTCGGTGGCGCGTCATTGGAACATCGACCGCGCCGATCCGCGGTGAGGCCCCAGGCTGGCCACGCCGGTGGACATCGTCAACGCGATGAGGATGCGGGCAGCGTCGATCTCGACGGAGCGCAGCTCATCAAGCAGATGGCGGCGGTGCTCAACGGCGCGTCGCTGACCCCGCAGCAGCAGGCGGCGCTCAACATCCTCACGGCATGGGTTGCGGATTCCGCCTGGAGCGGAGGCGTGCCGGGCGCGCACCGGCGGGATCGCAGCGGCAGCGGCAGCTACGAGCAGGGGAACGCTGTGGCGATGATGGACGAGCTCTACCCGCGTCTGACCCACGCGGTGTTCGACCCGTCGCTGGATCCATCCCAATATGCGCAACTCGCCGGCATCCTGCAGATCAGCGATGCGCCTCGCGCGCAGGGCTCCGCCTACGACGGCGGCTGGGAGGGCTACCTCCAACGATCGATGTTCCAAGCGCTTGGCCTGGCAGCACATCCGTATTCGCAGAGCTACTGCGGCAACGGCAGCTTGGCCGCGTGTCAATCCGCGCTGCAAGGTGCCCTGCAGGCGACGATCGATGCCCTCAGCTCCACCTACGGAACCTCCGATCCCACCGCGTGGACCTGCAGCCGCTCCAATCCCACGGGTGGCCGTGCGCCGGGCACGGGCCAGGCATCAGGCGTGGAGTGCAATCCCTCGTTCGACGACATCCAGTACAGTGCCCCTCGGGGTCGCCACCCTGCCGAGCATGCCATGGGTCAACCGGCCGACGTTCCAACAGGTGGTCCAGTTCCCGTCACATCGCTGAACTCACCTCCGCGCCTCACCCCGCTACTCGCGCAGTTCGACTTCGCCCGCACGCGCCTCGCCGATCGCATGACCGGCCCCCACGGTGACAGCGGCAACGGCGTGAGCATCGAGATCCCCGTCATGACCGACGAGGAATACCTCTGGGAGCCGGTGCCGAACTGCTGGTCGATCCGCCCGCGCTCGGCAGGCCCGGGTCCGGGCGCGACCGTTCTCGTCGGTGCCGGCGAGTGGGGGCGCGACTCCGCCCGCCCGGCACACCCCTGGCCGCCCCCGGTTACCACCATCGCGTGGCGGCTCGGCCACCTCAGCGAGATGCTGACGCTGCGTGCCGACCACACCATCGGCAGCCACGCCCTGACCCGCGACGACTATCACTTCCGGGGTGATGCCGCCGGGGCGCTCGTCGCCTTCGACGCCGGCGCTGAAGCGTGGCGCGCGGCGCTGATCAGCGCCGACGACGCCGGGCTTGACATGGTGGGACGCAGCACCTACCCGGACGGCAGCGACCCGGACGATCCCTTCCTCGAGGTGGTGTGGTGGGTCAATCAGGAACTGCTGCACCACGGCGCTGAGATCGCTCTGCTCCGCGACCTCTACCGCGCACGGCAGCGGTGAGCCGGCACCGATCATGGCGGAGTGCCTGAGGGTTGCCGTGCTGGGTCCGGGGGGCGTCGGGGGCCTTCTCGCGGCACTGCTGGCGCGGGAGGGCAACTCCGTCGAGGTTCTCGCCGGCGAGAGCACGGTGCAAGAGATCGCCGAACGGGGGCTGCGCGTCGAGAGCCGCCTGTTCGGCGACTTCCAGGTCTCCGTGGACTCCGCCACACGTCTGGACCGCGCGGTCGACGCGTGCCTCATCGCCGTCAAGAGCACGCAATTGCGAGACGCGCTCGAGCGGGTCCCGGCAGAGGCGATCGGAGAAGCACTGGTGGTGCCTTTCCTCAACGGTATCGAGCACATGGAGCTTCTGCGCACCGTCTACCCGCCGTCCAGCGTCGCGGCAGCGACCGTGAGAGTGGAGACAGCGAGGGTCGCACCGGGACACATCCGCCACGGCAGCCCGTTCGCCTTGGTCGAGATCGCCGCCTCGGCCGACAATCGGGAGCGGGTGGAGCGGATCGCTGTTCAGCTCACATCCGCGGGGCTCAGCGTCAGCGTTCGTGACGACGAGACAGCGATGCTCTGGGACAAGCTGTCCCTGCTGGCGCCGCTGGCGCTGCTGACCACGCACGAGCGCGCCAACCTGGGCGTGATCCGGAGGCGCCGGCGCGCGGATCTCCTGGCGGTGATCTCTGAGGTGGCGGCGGTGGCCGCGGCCGACGGCGCCTCGGTCGACCCTGAGGCGGTGGCACGATTGCTCGACGCCGCCCCCGAGACGATGGAGTCGTCGATGCAGCGCGACCAGGCCGCCGGCCGGCCGCTGGAGATCGACGCCATCGGCGGGGTGGTGATCAGGCGCGCGGATCGCGCCGGCATCAGTGTTCCGGTCACCGCCCGGCTGGTGAAGGAGTTGGGCGGCAGGGCGTAGGCAATACGAGCGAGCAGCATGATCGACGATCGATTCAGCCGAGGCTGTGACCGTTGGCCGTCAGCGTCACGTCGATGTTGCCTCGAGTGGCATTCGAGTATGGGCACACCCGATGCGCGGCAGCGACGATCCGCGCTGCCTGCTCAGGATCCTGAACCTGGGGCAGGGTGAGGTCGAGCTCCACAGCGAGCTTGAAACCGCGCTCCTCGGTGGGAAGAAGGCTGACACGGCTGTCGATCGAGATGTCGCCGACCTCGACATGCTCGCGACGAGCGATGACGCCCAGAGCACTCTCGAAGCACGCCGCAAAACCGACGGCGAAGAGCTGTTCCGGGTTGGTGCCCCCGCCATCTCCGCCCAACTCTTTTGGCGTGCGCAGTTGCACATCGAGGGCTTCGTCGTCCGTACGCCCGTGACCGTTGGCGCGACCGCCGGTGACCGTAGCTTCCGCCGTGTACAGAACTCGCGCCATCTTGGTCTCCAGTGTCTGAATCCGCCATCCCGGTATACCTGATCGGCGGCATCGGCCGGCGCGGTGAACTAGGATCGATCGCGTGAGCATGGAGAAGGGCGTCGACCTCTTCAACGCAGGCCTCTACTGGGAGGCGCACGAGGCGTGGGAGCAGGCCTGGATCCCCGACCGCCACGGCCCTGACCGCGGTTTCTACAAGGGCTTGATCCAGGCGGCCGCGGGCTGCCTGCATTACACCCGGAGGAACGCACGCGGCGCCATCAGCAAGTGGCGCAGTGGTATCGGGTACCTGCGTCCCTATCTTCCACAGCACCACGGTCTCGACCTGGTGCCCTTTGTCGCTCTGGTCGAAGCCGACCTGGCCGTATTGGAGCAGGCCGAGCACGGCGAGTGGCCATCGCTCGCCATGCCACAGCTGATGTCCTCAGTCAGCGCACCCGCCGTCGATCAGGAGGCGCGCTTGTAGGCGCGCACCGCCAGGGGCGCGAACACCAGCAGGATCCCCGCCAGCCAGGCCAACGCTTCCCACAATCCGGGGAACAGGGGGAATTGCGATCCACCAAGCGCGAGCGAACGCATTGCGTCGATGACCAGCGTCACCGGCTGGTTGTTGGCGAACGCCTGCATCCAGCCCGGCATGGTGGCGATGGGTACGAAGGCAGAGCTGACGAACGTGAGCGGGAACAGCCAGATGAGGCCGAAGGCCTGGACGGACTCCTCATCCTTGATGGCGAGCCCGATGAACGCCGAGACGCAGCAGATGGTGATCCCGAAGGCCTCGGCGAGCAGGACCATGGCGATCGCGCTCGGCACGCCGTTCTGGAAACGGAATCCCACCGCGTACCCGACAGCGATGATGACCAGGATGGTGACCAGCATGCGAATTCCGTCGGCGATCAACCGTCCGGCCAGGACGGCGGACCGCGCCATCGGCAGGGAGCGCAACCGGTCGATGACGCCGGCCTTCGCCTCCTGCGCTAGTGCGATCGCTGTCGCAAAGGTCGCGAACGCCGCCGTCTGTCCGATGATCCCCGGCATCAGGAAGTTGACGTACCCACCCTGGTTGGCCACCTGGATGGCTCCGCCGAACACGTAGCGGAAGAGCAGCACGAAGATCACCGGCTGGACAACCGTGAACACGATGTATGCGGGCACCCGAAGCCACACCAGGAGGTTGCGCCGGGTCATCACCAGCGAGTCGCTCACCGCCCAGCGCGCCAGCTGACTGACGCTCGGTCTCGGCTGGGCAACACTCTCTACGGCCATCGCCTCAATCTCCTGCGGCCTGCGCGCCGCCCTTTCGGTTGCGCCCTCGGCCGCCGCCGTCCTCGCTCTCCGCCGCGTGGCCGGTGACGGCGAGGAAGACGTCATCGAGCGACGGCCGATGCAGAGCCAGCCCGTCGGTCTCGACACCCGCCGCATCGAGACGGCGCACAGCTTCAACCAGCGCCTGTGAGCCTCGGTGGCCCACCTGCAGCGCGATCCGCCGTGACTCCGGATCGACGCGCGGCTCCGCGTCGGTCAGCGCGGTCACCGCCTCGACGGCCGCGGTGACGAGGGCTCTGTCGACAACGGTGAACTCGAGCACGTCGCCACCGACACGATCCTTGAGCTGGTCGGACGTGCCCTGCGCGATCACCTGCCCGCGTTCGATGACGATGATGTTGTCGGCCAGCTCATCGGCCTCGTCGAGGTACTGGGTGGTTAGAAGGATTGTCTTGCCCTGGGCGGCGAGCTCGCGGATGATGTCCCACATCCCCAGCCGGCCATACGGGTCCAGCCCCGTTGTCGGCTCGTCGAGGAAGAGCACGGCTGGGTCGCCCATCAGGCTGGCGGCCAGGTCGAGCCGGCGCTTCATGCCTCCGGAGTACGTCTTCGCCGGGCGGTCGGCCGCCGCGACGAGATCGAACCGCTCCAGCAGTTCCACCGTGCGGGCTCGGACGGATCGGCGATCCAGGTGGTGGAGACGTCCCATGATCTCGAGGTTCTCGCGGCCGGTGAGCTCGATCTGGATGGCGGTCGCCTGGCCGGCCAGAGCGATGGCGCGGCGCACCGCCGCGGCGTCCCGCACCACGTCATGACCCTCGATGAACGCCTGGCCGGAATCCGGAGGCAGCAGGGTCGTCAGGATGCGCACCGCCGTCGTCTTGCCGGCGCCGTTGGGGCCGAGCACCCCAAGCACTGAGCCGCGTGGCACCACGAAGTCGATGCCGCGCAAGGCATGCACCTTGCCGAACGACTTGTGCAGCCCCTCGACGCGGATCGCGTGGTCGCCGTCCCCGGTCACGGTGGTGCTCATCGGTCGGCCATTCTGCCATCCGGCGGTGGCGATGCCGTCCCTCGAAGCGACCAGGTCCATCAATTGCCTCCTCTCACGCTTGTTTCAACCTGCCTGGATATGGACGCGCCGGACGGCCAAAACTCAGCGCTCGGGCGCGATCTCCTTACCGCTGGGCGTGGGTCCAGGTGGAGTTGGACCGACCCACCACCCCGCTCCTTGCCGCCACGACGGCTGTCACGGCCAGTGCGATGGCCAGCGGATAGACGATGTGCACGTACAGGACCAGTGCCGCGCCGATGACGGCGCCCGCCAGCATCGCGACCAGCGCCGTGAGCCGCCGCCCCGCCCGTGATCCCTTGCCACCGGCGATCGTGCTGTCGGCGGCGATGCCGGTGATCGTCATGGTGAGCACGGTGGTGGTCAGGTCGGGCACCGCCAGCTTGCGGGCGGCCGCGTTCTGGATCCCCATGGCCAGGCCGAGGACCACGATGAGGGAGTAGCGGTAGCCGGCGGAGATGTCGGCTCCGCTCAGCGCGGCGAGGATCACCGCGGCCGCGAACAGTGCGGCTTGCACGGTGGCCGCCGCGCTGAGCAGCCGGCCCCGGTGCTGCGCGAGCCGCGACCCGACCCGTCCCCCGATCAGGGCGCCGAGCGCGAACGACGCCCCGGCCACCACCGATGCGGCGATCGAGAATCCCGGCGCGCCGACCAGGGCGAAGCCCAGGAGCACCACGTTGCCCGTCATGTTGGCGACGAACACGTGCCCGAGAAGCAGGTAGCTGAACGCGTCGACGAGGCCGGTGACCAGCGTCATCGCCACCAGCAGTGGCGGCAGCGGGCCGTGCCTGCTGTCGCGACCGGGAACGAGTGTGTCGCGGATCTCCGTGAAGAAGGAGCTCACCTCACACCACCCGGGTTGACGAGCACAATCCCGTCACCCTCTACTGCACAAACCATGAAAGGGATCTGACCACCAGATGAGCAGCCAGGCAACCGCTCTGGCGGCGAGGGAGCTCGCGCCCTCGTCACGGCGCGCGCCCGAGGGACGCGCGGATCCACGCCTCGTCGCCCTCCATCGTGCGGCGCGGGCAGCGATCGTCAATCCCGCGATCTTCGCTGTCAGCCTGCTGGTCATCCACAACCTGCAGGTGGCCACCTTCGCCGTGTTCGGCTGCTTCGCACTCCTGGTCATGGCCGACTTCGGCGGCCACCGCCCGGCCCGAGCCGTCGCCTACGTGGCGGCGACGATCGCCGGTGCCGCCCTGGTCGCGCTCGGCACCGCGGTGTCGCCGAACGCCGGCGTCGGCGCGGCGGTCATGCTGGTGGTGGGTTTCACGCTGGCTTTCGCCGGCGTTTTCGGCGGCTACCTCGCCGCCGCGCAGACCGCTCTCCTCCTCGCCTTCGTGCTCTCCGTGTCCATACCGGCCCCGATGACGGCGATCCCGACTCGGGTGGGCGGGTGGCTGTTCGCCGGCGCCGTCTCAACCCTCGCCGGCGTGTTCTTCTGGCCATGGTTCGAACGGGTGAACCTGCGCAAGCGAGCTGCCGAAGCGTGCCTCGCTGTGGCGGACCTGGTCCAGGCTCTGCGCCGGAGCCCGGCGGACGATCAGCTGGGACCGCTTCGCGAGGCGGCGCGCGCCGCGGTGCAGGCCATGCGGGGCGAATACTCACGCACCGCCATGCGGCCGGCCGGACCGACCCGCCGCGACCGCGCCCTCGTGGAGCTGATGACCGAGCTCGAGCAGATCGTCGGTCTCGCCGAACATCCCTTCCACCAACAGGAGCAAGCGGTGCGTCCGTGCATCGTCGAGGGCAACCGGCTCGCCGCGACGGTGACCGCAGCTCTCTCCGCGAGCGCAGCAGTTCTCACCGGCGGCCCAGCACCCGACATCGGGGCCATTGACGAGGCGCGGCGCGCCCACCGCGCGGCGCTCGACCGCTGGACCGCCGAGGAGTTGCGCGCCGGACGGGCGCCGGAGGAGGTTCTCCAGGGCATCGACGTCGACCACACCCTTCGCGTGATCGCGTACGTGACGATCGCGCTGAGCGCCAACGCGGTGATCGTCGCGGGCGGCCGTCCCGACGACGGCGTTCCTCTGCCCCCCGGCATCCCCAGGCGTGCGGGCAGCCGCGGTATCGCGGTTCGCGTCGCGCGAACGCTGCGCACCCACCTCGAGCCGAGCTCGACAGTCCTCCACAACAGTCTCCGCGTCGCCATCGGCCTGGCCGTCTCCGTCGCGCTGGCACGCACGCTGGGCCTGGGTCATGCCTTCTGGGTCGTGCTCGGCACGCTCTCGGTGCTGCGCTCGAACGCACTGGGGACGGGTCGGACAACGGTGCAGGCGCTGGCCGGAAGCGTCATCGGGTTTGTCGCCGGCGGACTCTTCGCCGTGGCCGCAGGCAACCATTCCGTCGTCATGTGGATCGCGATGCCGATCGCCATCTTCCTGGCGTCGTACGCAGCCAGCGCCGTCGGGTTCGTGGCCGGCCAGGCGGCCTTCACCCTGACCGTGATCATCATCTTCAACCTGATCTCGCCGGCCGGATGGCAGGTGGGCCTGGTGCGGATCGAGGATGTCGCGGTCGGCACCGGGATCAGCGTCGTGGTGGGGGTCATGCTCTGGCCGCGAGGGGCGCGGCGGGATCTCGCCCGTGCGGCCGCGGGTTCCTACCGCGCCGTCGCGGGATATGTCGAGCGCGCATTCGGCATGGTGCTCGGCGTCACCGGTGCCGGTGACATCGCGCACGCACGGGCCGAGGCAGTGCGAGCGCGCGACCGCGCCGGCGAGGCCTTCGATGTGTTTCTCAACGAACGCGGCACCAAGCCGCTCGAACCGCAGACGGCGGGTCGGTTGGTGTCGGCGGGCAACCATGGGCTGCTGGCCGGCGACCTGCTCGTGATGGTCGCCGCGGACCTCGGCTACCGGGCCAACGCGTGCCCCGACGGTGCGGCGGTCGTTGAGGGACAGCTGCAGATCCTGCTGGGCGGCCTCAGGTATCTCGCCGATGAGCTCGCCGGCAGGGCACCGCACGGTAAGCACCCCGAACCGCCGTCGGTGGAGGCGCTGCGTGACGCCGCGATCGGGTGCATGCGGCGCTCCGGGAGCGACGAGCAGGCGGCGCGAGGCGCGATGGCGGTGGTGATCGCAGGGGAGTGGGTGCAGAACCTGACGCAGCTGGAGACCGATCTCGAGCAGACGGTGGACGCGGCAGTGACCGCGGCAAGGGTCCCGTGGTGGCGATGACGGCCATGGTGAATTCCTGCTAACTGCAATGCGCGCCGTGGGAGCGCCTGCCATTCTGGATTCATGCCACCGAGTTGCCTCATCATCGACGACAACGCGTCGTTTCTTGACGCGTCGCGAGCCCTGTTGCAAGGACAGGGAATGAGCGTCATCGGCATGGCCACGACGGCCTCAGAGGGGCTGCAGCTCACCGCTGACCTGAGGCCCGACGTCGTGCTCATCGACATCGACCTCGGTGCCGAGAGCGGGTTCGAGCTGGCCCGCAAGATCGCTGACGGGACCGCCACCAGCGCACCTGCCGTGATCCTCATCTCGACGCATCTGGAGGTCGACTTCGCCGACCTCATCGCCGAGAGCCCGGCGCTCGGCTTCGTGGCCAAGCAGCAGCTCTCCAAGCGGGCCATCGAAGAGCTCCTGGACCGCTCCCCTAACGCGACTCGAGGAACGTGACCACCGCCAACACACGGCGATGATCGTCCTCCGTCCCGGATATGGGCAGCTTGTCGAGGATGCTGCGCACGTGCTTCTCCACGGTCCCCTCGGTGACAAAAAGCCGTCTGGCGATTCCGGCATTGGATCGCCCCTCGGCCATCTGGGCGAGAACCTCGCGCTCACGGCCGGTCAGCTCGCCCAGGGGGTCGTTCCTGCGGCGGGCCCCGACCAGCTCCTGCACGACAGCCGGGTCCACCACGGACCCTCCTTTGATGATGCGATCGAGAGTCTCCAGAAAGTCGTCGACGTCGGTGACCCGATGCTTGAGGAGATAGCCTGTCCGTCGGCCACTGGCCAGCAGCTCCATGGCGTGCTCCACCTCGACGTGCGCGGAGAGCACCAGGATGGCGATGTCGGGAAGCTCCTCGCGTACCACCCGCGCGGCCTCCAGCCCCTCGGTCGCATTGGCGGGTGGCATCCGGATGTCCACGATGGCGAGGTCCGGGTGCTTCTCGCGGACGAGCTGGATCAGCTGAGCGCCGTCTCCCGCCTGGCCCACCACCTCGTAGCCCGAACGCTCGAGCAGGCTGGCGAGGCCCTCTCGCAAGAGGACGTCATCCTCCGCCAGCACCACGCGACGGCGTTCTGAGTCGCCCTCGTTCCGGCCGCCGCGGTCTGCGGTGTCAACGGTTGGGGCCATGGTTCGCGAAGTATGGGCTGGTGGGACGGCTGAGAAGGCCGGCGGAGCCTTCCAGCCAGCGGGGGGCAGCAAGTGGGGCAGCCGGGGGGCGCGAATGGCTGCTGGCCACGATGACGTCAGAGGCCTGGGGCGACATCATGGTGGCAGCCCCCGGCACGCTGATGACGCTGATGAGGAGAAATACGATGAGGCCACCCGCAGCTGGGTCCGTTGGACCGATGGGACTGGCCAACCGGGAGATTCGAATCGCGCGCGATCAATTCGTTGCGGGCCGGCTGACGCAGTGGCGCGTCGCCTCGCTCATCAGGCGCAGCGATCGCCTTCTCACGGAGTTCGAGAAGTTGAACGTGGCGCGCGTCAGGGTGGTGCCCGCGCGACTCGTGCTCGAACTCCGAGGACTGATTGGGGACGCGCCCATGCTCCGGCGACTCGTCGTCGCGGAGCGGCTCTCACCGCGGATGGCGGTCGATCACATCTTCGACCTGCAGGAGGCTCTCCTGGCGAGCAGGAGCGGGGTGACGCACCAGGAGGACAGCGAGGAGTGGGAGCGGGCGAGTTGATGATCCGGACAGTGCAGACGCAAGCAGGAGGTGAGCCATGACCGCTCAGAACGCCACGACAGAGATGACGCAGGTTGCGCTGGGACGCAGCGCATTGAGCGTCTCACGCATTGCCTTCGGGACCTGGCAGTTGGGCGGTGACTGGGGCGCGACGGACGAGGAGGCGGCGATCTCCGCCATCCGCCATGCGCGCGAGCAGGGCATCAACTTCTTCGACACCGCTCAGGGCTACGGCTTCGGCGCGTCCGAGCGACTGCTGGCCAGGGCTCTCGAGGGATACCGTCGCGACGACGTGGTGATCGCCACCAAGGGCGGCCTGCGCCCCCTCGGCGGTTCGCAGGTCGAGCGCGACGCCAGCCCCGAATGGATGCGCGCAGGTGTCGACGACAGCCTGCGAGCGCTGGGTACCGACTACATCGACCTGCTCCAGGTGCACTGGCCGGACCCCAAGACGCCGCTGGCCGAGACGGCCGGCGCGCTGGCGGAGCTGGTCGAGGCCGGCAAGATCCGCCACGTCGGCGTCTCCAACTTCAGCACGGAGCAGATGGACGAGTTCAGCAGGACGCTGGCGGTGGAGACGCTGCAGCCCCCGTACCACATCTTCCATCGGGACATCGAGACGGACATCCTGCCGTACGCCACGGCCCACGACATCGGCGTGCTCGTGTACGGGCCGCTCGCACACGGGCTGCTCAGCGGTCATCTCCACACCGATACGCGGTTCTCGCCGGGCGACTGGCGTTCCCACAGCCGCGACTTCCAGGGTCGCGCGTTTGCGCGCAACCTCCGTGTGGTGGCCGCTCTCGAGCAGCTCGCCAACCAGGAGCTCGGGGTTCCCGTCAGCCGCCTCGCCGTCGCCTGGACGCTGGCCAATCCCGCGGTGGACGTGGCCATCATCGGCACACGCAATCCGGAGCACGTCGACGACGCCATCGCCGCCGCGGACCTCGAGCTCACTGACGACGTGTTGCATCGCATCGACGAGATCGCCTGGGATTCGGCGCATGTCGCCGGCCCGCGGCCCGAGGGCATGTGATGACAGTGGTGGCGATCCTCGGCACCGGCAAGATGGGCGGTGCCATGGCTCGGCGGTTGGCGGCGTCCGGGTTCGATCTCACGCTGTGGAATCGGACCCCTGACAAGGCGGAGCATTTGCACGTTGGACGCGTCGCCGCCACCCCGGCGGAGGCGGCTCGCGATGCCGACGTCGTGATCACCAGCCTGACCAACGACGCAGCCGTTCGCTCCGTGTATCTGGGCGAGGCCGGCGTGCTGTCGAGCGCCGCCGGCAAGCTGCTCATCGACACCAGCACTGCGGGGCCGCAGGTGGCCGACGAGCTCGGCCGCGAGGCGCGGGCCAGGGGTGCGCGTCTTCTCGAGGCGCCCGTGGTCGGCAGCGTGCCCGCGGTGGAGAGCGGAAAGCTGCTCATCCTGGCCGGCGGAAGTCGAGCCGACCTCGAGCAGGCCCGCCCCGTGCTCGAACACCTCGGAGAGGTCCTCCATGTCGGCGAGCTGGGCAGCGCGCAGCGGCTCAAGCTCATCGCCAACAGCATGCTGGGCATCACCAGCGCCGCCGCCGCCGAGCTGCTCGATGCTGGAACGGCCGCGGGACTCGATCGTGGGCAGGTGTTCTCAATCCTGGCTCGCTTCGCACCCGGTCTCAAGGTTCGCGAGCGCGGCTTCCTCCACGACCAGCACGCGCCACCCATGTTCGCTGTCCGTGACCTCGTCAAGGACCTCGACCTCGCTCTCCAGGTGTTCGGCGAGGAGGATGTCGCCACGCCGCTCACCCGCCAGGCTCGCGAGCGGTACGCCAACACCATGCGCGAGTCGGCGGACCTCGACATCTCCGCGGTCGCCAGGCCGCTGCCCGTGGCGAGCAATTAGCCGAGCCGCATCGGTACCGCCACTGTCATCGATGTCCCGGCGCCCGGCGCACTGGTTATGGTCAGCGTCCCACCCAGCGCCGCAACGCGATCGCTGAGGCCAATCAGCCCAGACCCGTGCGACGGGTTCGCCCCTCCAACGCCGTCGTCGCTGACCTCGAGGCGGAGGACGCCGGCTCGCGCCTCGAGCTTCACGTGCGCCGCCGACGCATGCGCGTGCTTGGCGGCGTTGGTCAGCGCCTCGCTGACAACGTAGTACACCGCCGCCTCGACCGGTTGCCGCAGGCGCTCGACCTTGCCGACATCCAATTCAACAGGCAGGGCGGCGCGCCGGACCAGCGCCCTGATTGCCGGGACGATGCCGCCCTCGGAGAGGACGGCTGGATGGACACCGCGCGAGATCTCGCGCAGCTCCTCGAGAACTTCTGTCAGCCCCTCATTGACCTGCGCAACGGCCTGCAGCGCTCCCCGCTGCTCCGCCGGCAGCGCATCGGCCATCGCCTGCAGCTGGAGCGCGAGAGTCACCAGCCGCTGCTGGATTCCGTCGTGGAGGTCTCGCTCGATGCGCCGTCGCGTCTCATCAGCGGCGGTGACGATTCGTGCGCGCGACGCCATCAGCTCCGCCCGGGCAGCACGCTCGTCGTCGAGCAGGTGGAGCATGCGCATGGTCAGCGAGGTGACCCGTCCCATGCTGCGCAGCAGGCTGGCCTCCTCACGGCTGAGGCCCGCGGCGCCCGACCGCGCCACCACGAACATGGCGCCCGGTGGATGTTCGATCGAGACCGCGGCCGCGCGACAGGCGCCCGCTCCGGGGACGTGCAGCAACCCGGATTCGACTGCGGCGGCTATGTCCGCGGCTGGCGCGGCTCCCTCCGGATACCCGACTGACGCCACCAGCTCGTCACCACACACGATGGCAGCCATCTGCGCGTCGAGCGTCTCCGCCGCCCGTTCGACGGCGGTGAGCGCTGCCGATGCCTCCGTGGCGGACGATGACACGGCTGCCAGAAACTCAGCAAGCTGCTGCGTCGACCAGGCGATCATCGGTCAGCCGATGGCGAGGACGACGAGTGTCTGGTTGTAAAATGCGCGCATCCCGCCGGTGCGCGCGATCTCGCCATATGTGTAGAAGCCCGCAACTGGGGCGCCGGGAGCGTGTGCGGTGAGGCGGTCGATCTCGGTCTTGATCCCCTCCTCGCCGAGCACACCTCGTCTGGCGATGCAGTCGAAGGCGAGCATGCCCAGCGGGGGACGACCGTCGAGCGCCGCGAGCGAGATGGCACAGGCCGCATCGGTGGCGTCGAGCACCGACTCGGAGTCACCCTCCATGATCCAGGCCAGCCCACCCTGCGGGACCTCGGCGATGCAGAGCAGGGATCGCTCCGCGAAGTCTCCTCCGCCGATGAATCGCACCTCCGCCTCACCATCGGGCCGGCTCAGACCGAGCGGGCGGGTCAGCGCAAGACGGGTGAGGTCGCGGTCATCCATGCTCGCCTCGGCCACACCAAGACGCTCGAGGTAGACGTCCAGCGCCGGCCGGTCATCGAGGCTGTAGACGCGGTTGCCTCCGCTGCGCGTCACCAGCATCGGTTCGCCGGTGGGCCGCCAGCCGTGGCGGACGCCAATGCCGAGCGGAGCGTCGGAGGCGATCCCGGCCGCGACGACGGAGTCGCTGAGGACCCGGTCGGAATAGAGTTGATGGGTCTCGATCATCCTGAGGTCGTCCCCCGCACTGCCGCCGACCAGCGGCACGCTGGCGCCGAGCACCCCGTACGCGCCGCGAACGATCTCCTGCTGGTCGCCGGCGAGGCCGTCGGTGAGGAGCAGGAGGGCGCGGTGGGGGTGTCCCTCGGACGTGGGGACGCAGCGTGCCACGGTGGCCCCGGCAGTGCGAAGGTCGCTCGATGCGCCGGTGGCGACCGCCGTGCCGATAACGAAGCCGTCGCCCCCCAGCGCGGCGACGACGAGGCTGCTCGTTTCCGGACCGCTGGATGCGATCTCTCCGGCCGTTGTGCAGCCGATGAGCGGCACACCGCCGGAGCAAGAGGTGATCTGCCCCACCACCGTCTCCAGGTCGTGCGACGGCGAGCAGAAGACGATGAGAAGCTTGGCGTCGTCATGAATGAGCGCCTCGTCGGCGGCGCGCGCACCCGCATCGGGTGTGGATCCGGCCACAGATCCGACGCTGAACCAGCGAGACGGCGGCATGGGAGAGAGGCTACTCCCATCCCTCCTGCGGCAGGGTTTGCCAGCGCTGGCCCCAACCGGTAGTGTTTCCGGCCACCAGCAGGACCGACCCGCCACCCGGACGAACATCTGCTTTGGATATCACGGACCTCATCCTGGCCCAGCACCACGAGCAGCGCCGCGCGTTCGCTCTGCTCGATCACATCGCGCGCGACGACGCCGATCGACTCGGTTCCCTCGGGTGGCGATTGGAGGTGCAGCTCGAGGTGCACGCCGACGCCGAGGAGAGGTTCTTCTACCCACGCCTCCTCGCCATCGGACACAGCGGTGGGGAGAGCGTGGACAGCGAGGTCAAGGACGCCATCAAGGACCACAACGAGATTCGCGACGGCATCCGAAAGGCGCGCCAGCACAAGCCGGGCAGCGACGAGTGGTGGGCGGCAGTGGGCGAGACCCGAAAGGCGAACGGTGATCACATGGCCGAGGAGGAGCGCGACGATCTCCCCGACTTCTGCCGGCGCGCCGACCTCCAGACCCGGCACGAGATCGCGCTGGAGTTCATCGCCTATGAGTCCCAGCACTTCGCCGGGATCGCGCTGCAGAACAGGGATCCCGACAAGTACGTCAGAGATGGTGGCTGACGACGACCGCCGAGCCGTCCTTCATCTGAGGCCGTGTGAGGAGACAGCGATCCGATCGAGCGCGGGCAGGTTGAACGCCTGATCGTACGAGTACGCCGTGACACGCGCGGGGAGCACTTCGATGTAGCCCTCCGTGACGATGGGAAGGACGGCGACAACCTCCTCCATCATGTACTCGTCGAGCGCGGCCCAGCAGCGCGACTGAGCGTAGCCGGCAAGCGGCAGACACAGATCGATGCGGTCGTCCACGCTCGGCACCGATGACACTGTGTATCCCCACTCCCGCAGCTGATCTGGTGTCGCTCCGAGGAGGGAGAAGCCTATTCCTCCGGCTATTGCCGCGCTGGTGAAGAGCTCGGTGAAGAAGTCCGATCCGTTCGGATAATCGTTGCGCCACCCCCACCCGATCGCCATCGGCGTTCGACTCGTGGGATCGCCGATTGTTTGAAAGAATGCGGGCCCTGACACGTCATGCACGTCGAGGTTGATTCCGATGGCGGCAAGGTCGTCGTGCACGATGGTGCCGAACGCGGCTGGATGGCTTCCCCCGACGATTGTGAGCGCAGTCAGATGCTGACACACCGGTGAATCGCAACGTCCGTAGCCTCGTGCCGTCAATGACTCTGCCGGCCGCCTCGATCCTGACCTCAGCCGTGAGGTGGATCCTTAGGCCGCTTGTCGCCCCCATACCAGCCCTCTCGACGGCGACCTCCCCTCGCGTCGACACCACGACACTATCTGGTCGAGTGTGGCAGCAGCCTGAGGCACTTGCAACGCAATGGCGCCGTCGTCGGGGAGCGCCGCGACAACCACGCCGCAACCGAGGCGTAGGCACCTGCTTACCGCCGGTGCCTAGCCTTCGCGCCCATGCCGATGCGGATCCGATGCGACTGCGGCTACGAGTTCGTGACCGACGCGAGCGCAGCGCTGATGACCGCTCAGGAGGAACACATCGTGGAGCCGCAAGAAATCCGCGGGCACGTGGGGAGGCGAAGCTCATGATCAGAAAGCTGGGACCCGCACTGGTGGTCGCCGCGTTCATCCTCGGCGGCGTCACTGCGCACGCCGCCCTCCCTCCAAGCCCAACGGTGCCGCCAAGCAGCGTGCCGCTCGGCGTCCTCGCCGGCCAGACGTCGCTGAACGTCCTCTCCGTCGACGCGTTCACCAGGGCCATCAATCAAGCGCACGGCACCAATGCCGTCCTCACGCGGAACCACTTCACCGACGGCCAGGCGACGGGCTGGCACACTCATCCCGGGCCCAACCTCGTGCTCGTCGTCTCCGGAAGCCTGACGCTGACCGACCAGCACTGCAACGTGACCACGTACGGTTCTGGGCAGGGCTTCGCAACCGGCTTGGACGTTCATGAGGCGGTCGCGAGCGGAGCGACCGACTTCTACTCCCTGTACTTCCTTCCGGCGAGTGCTGACGTGCTGCGCACCAACGCCGACCCGCCGGTCTGCGCCAGATAGAGACACACTCTGAGCTCCGACCGTGAGGCGGCGGAGCGGGGATTTTAAAGGAGTGGGGATCGACCCGACGGCCTCGGGGCCGATCGATCCCCATACCCGAGTTCTGCTGAGCCGATCACCTGAGCCCAAGCGATCGCTCGAGCTCCGCAACCGTGTCTCGCAAATGATTAGACGTGTAGTCGTCGCGAAACTAATCGGCGTTCTCGGCGTCGGCTCGGCCTGCAATACACCGTACCGCCCGATGATTTACGGACCGTGCGGCCGTCTCATCTGTAGTGGACGAGCAGAGCACGATCAGGTTCGCCATCTGGGGCCCGATCGCGCGTCCTGACCTCCCCGGTCTCTGCGAGCGGGTCTGCGGCCTGCTCGAGAGCAGCGGCGCGATGGTCGCCGAGTGCGATGTCTGCGGCGTCGGCACCGACGCCGTGACCGTCGACGCCCTCGCTCGCCTTCAGCTCGCCGCCCACCGGCGCGGTTGTCAGGTCAGGCTGCGGGGGGCCTCGGAGGATCTGCGCGATCTGGTCGCCTTCATGGGGCTGGAGGACGTCCTGCCGTACTGAGGGCTACGGGTCGAGGTGAGCCGGCAGGCCAAAGAGCGGGAAGATGCGCCCGGTATCGAGGAAGAAGGTGAGCTCGGCGATCCCGCCGTCCCTGACCTCGAGAACCTGCAGCGCCCATGGGTCAAACCCGCTGCCCGAGGCGCTCGGCTTGTACTGACCGAACGCAAAGCTCCCGTTGGCCGCGACCGGCACCAGGCGTGAACCGCGGCAGCCGATGCCGGGGCCGAACCACCACGCCAGAACGTCATCGCGGCCGGACAGCCACATGTCATACGGCGGCATCGACTGGGTGGCGTCCGTCCGGATCAGCGACACCAGAGCGTCGAGGTCGTAGCGCTGGAAGGCGTCGACGTAGCAGGCGAGGAGCTCGCGCTGCGTCTCATCGGTCGGAGACGCCGTGTCATCCGGGCTGAGCCCGCTCGCTTCCAGCGTCGCGCGAGCACGCTGCAGCGCGCTGTTGACGGAGGCGATGGAGGTCTCGAGGAGCTCCGCCACCTCAGTGGCCTTCCAGCGCAGCACCTCGCACAGGATCAGGACCGCCCGTTGCCGCGGAGGGAGGTGCTGGAGCGCCGCCACGAACGCCAGCCTGATCGTCTCGTGTGCCACCGCCACATCCGCGGGGTCGGACTCACCGGCCAGAGCGCCGTCCGGGATGGGGTGGATCCAGGTGACCTCAGGGCGCGAGTTGAGGTTGGCTTCGATCGGCTCCTGGGCCGGGCCGAAGTCCATCGGCAGGGCGCGGCGTTCCCGTCCCTTGAGCGTGTCAAGACAGACATTGGTAGCGATCCGGTACAGCCACGACCGCAATGCGGCACGGCCTTCGAAACGCTCGAAGCCCCGCCACGCGCGCAGCAGCGTCTCCTGCACCGCATCCTCCGCCTCGAACGGCGACCCGAGCATGCGGTAGCAGTACCCGGTCAGGGCCCTCCGATGCTGCTCGAGCTGGTCCTCGAGCTCTCCGGAGTCGACGGCGACGGATGCCTCTTGCACGGCGCTCATGCTACGCCCGCCCATGGGCCGGCCGCCCCACGGGGGGCGCCTCCGCTCTGTGAGAGTCGTGTCATCCCGAGTGCTCCTCGATCGCGTTGAGTCATGGGGTTGGACACCGGTCGAGGAGAAAACTCATCGGTGGCGGTGGCCGGGCTCCAGCCCTACCCTTGGTTGCCCTCAGTGCTCCCGCGCCGCCAGGAATGGCTTGGGGTCGAACACCAGGGTCTCGCTCTGGATCTTGCCAGCGGCCAGCGTGAAGTGGTCAGCGCAGATGGCGGCGGTGCCGTCGAGCGTGAACAGGTTGTACAGGATCAGGACGCTGTTGTCGTCGCCGCCCCTCGTTGCCGCGACCAACTCCCACCGCGGCGCGATGCGCTCGGCGAACGCAGTCAACATGGAGATGAAGTTGGCCACCGATGTGATGTCCTGCTGCGGGCTGTGGAACTCAACGTCGTCGGCCAGGAAGGCTGCCGCCGTGTCGAAGTCCTTGCTCGTCCAGGCGTCCTGGTAGGCGGACACGATCTCCAGGGCGGAGCGTGGGGTCATGGCGCTCTCCTATCCAAGGCTCTGCACCACCCGAAGCCGCCCGGCCTCCCGTGGCATCCCTTCCCGAGATGTCACTAGTAGCACAGAGGTACCGGACGGCGCCACGGCAGCCGGCCCCGGTGGCCGCCAGGGCGGTGCTGCTACGGCGCCGTCAGCGCCGGGCCCGGACTCCGTCTGGCGCGACGGAAGGCGTTGACGCGAGCGCGGTTCTGACACCTGACGTCACAGAAGCGCTTCTGTCCGCTGGGTGATGCGTCGACGTAGGCATCCGCGCACCTCACACTGGAGCACACGCCAAGGCGGCTGCTGTCCCCGCGCTCCGTGAGGTGGCGGCGAAGCGCCAGCGCGCAGCTGGCGAGCAGCCCGTCCCACGCAGCATGCACCACCCAGGCGTCCGTCAGCCGCCCCGCGAGGTGCGCCAGCCGGGGAGACGGCATGGTTTGCGCGAGCAGCGAATTGACATGCGCAGCCGCCTCCTGGTCGCTGCTCGCAGAGAAGACGGCGTACAGGGCGTCGGCCACGCTCACCAGGTCGTCGCGCTCCAGCTCGGGCCCGAACTGAGTGGGTTCGAGCCCGTGAGCCGCGGCGACCTGATCGAATCGCGGGTAGGGCTGGTGCTCCTCTCCAGCAGTGTGTCGCGCAACTGTGCCCCATCCGTTGACGAGGTCCACGGCGAAGCCCAAGGGGACCCTACGGAGCTCGGTCAGGCGAGCAGATGCGGTCTTGGGCATGCAACCAGTGTAACGTGCAGAGACGCCTTTGCGCGTTGCATTGTCTGGCGGGTTGGTGTAACGTACACAAGACTACCTACCAGTTACCCCGAGAGGAACATGTTGATGCCGAGAGCCGACGGACCACGCCACCCGACGCTGCGGAGTCGCCTCGCTCCCTTCCTACCCCGACACCCCCCTTGCCGCATCTACTACCGCGAGGGGGAGCCGCTGCCTCCATCCATTCTCAACCCGCACATTCGCCGCGAGGCTCGCTGATTCGTCGAGCTCGGCCTTGCACCGAACGTAGCAGGCGCAGAGGGCTGGATCGGTCATCATCATCCCCTCGGCACACGTCCGGGCAACTGTGATCACGAATCGCCTCAGCGATGGGGCGTTCACCGGTCATCTCCGACGGCCACCGGATGAGCGGCCGATTGAGTTCTTCTGTTCAGCAGATCGGCCAGCGTCGTCGAGGGGAGGTCCGGAAAGGCTTCGCGCACAGCTGTCGAGTCGAAGCGCAGATCGCTGCTGTCCATGACCAGCGCCGCCCGTGCCTGGCGCGCCAGCTCGGGCTTGACCGGCCCCAGCACCATCGCCATGCCACGCAGCACGGGTCGAGGAACATGCCGCGGGCCGCCGTTCCGTCCTGAAGCCTTCTGAACGGCCGCTGCGAGCTGGTTGAGAGTGAGGCCTTGCGCGCCGCCGATCTCAACTGTCTCGCCGCGTGTCGAACGGTCCGTGACGATGTGCTCGAGCAGTGCCGCGACGTCGTCGGCGCTGATGAAGCTGATCGGGTTGTCGCCGCGTCCGAACACCAGCGGCCGTCCCGACGCGCCGGCAGTCGTCTGCATCAGCCCGACCCATGTCTCCAGGAACGGATTGGCCCGGACGATGGTCCATGGAACTCCACTGGCGCGGAGGTGCTGCTCGGCGGCATGCTTCATCCGAAACAGCTCCATGGGACTGTTGGCCGACGCCCCGATCACCGACATGAGCACGACCGCCGCGTTGACCGCGCCGGCTCCATCGATGAGGTTGGCGTTGCCGTCGCGGTCCACCGATACCGGTGAGACGCCGCCGGGACCGGCAAATCCGTGGATCGTTGAGACGACGGTTTCCACGCCGGTCATCGCTTGCGTGAGGCTTGCCCGCACGCGCACGTCACCCTCGGCGACCTCGAGATTGTCGCGGTCGCGTTGAGGCACCCGGGAGGCATCCCTGGTGAGAATGCGCACCCGCAATCCATGATTCAGCAGGCGGTCGACGAGCCGGCTGCCCAGGGTTCCTGTACCGCCGGCGACGAGGATCATCGCGTGTCACCGTGGCTGCGTGCTGTGGAAGCGGTCCCCGCATTTGGACCTGCGGCCACTGCTCGACGGACCGCGTCATCGACACCACCGCCACCTTCCTCGACCGGCTCGAGGTAGAAGCGAGCCCAGGTGGCCACTCCGTGCTCGACCCCGAAGATCACGACGCCGCGCATGACGTGGGCAGACCCATCGCGGCGGGTCCCGCGCATCTCCCATTCGGACCACACCTCGTCGTCGTTGGCGATCCACCGCACCTCGGCGACGATGTCGGGCACGGCCGCGAAGATCTGCTCCCAGTTCTTGCGCACCTGGGCACGGCCCTGGAAACCGCGCGCCGGGTGCACCGGCGTGTCGTTGCGGTAGTCGAGGGCGAAGCAGCCGGCGAGAGCCTCCAGGTCGTGCGCGTTGGTGGCCTGGCGGAGACGCTCGATCATCGCCCCCGGCCCCTCTGCGTCGGTCAGGTTCTCCATGGCGGCCGCCTCCCAGACTTATTTGCTACAGTGGTAAGTAACGGATACAGCACTATGGAACGAAAATCCACGGATGTCAAGCCCAAGCGCTCGTATGACTCCAGCCGGCGCCGGCAGCAGGCCCGTCGCGCCTGGGGCACGGTGCTCGACACTGCCCAGCGGTTGCTCCTGACCAACGGCTTCTCGGCAACGACGATCGCCTCCATCGCCGAGGAGGCGGACGTGTCAGTGGAAACCATCTACAAGGCGTTCGGAGGCAAGCGTGGTCTCGTCCGGGCGATTTGGGACCAGGGACTGGACGGCGCCGGACCGACTCCGGCGTGGCGCCGCTCGGACGAGATGCAGATGCTCGAGGCGGATCCTCGCCAGGTGATCGAGAGCTGGGGAACCCTCGCCGCCGAGGTGGCGCCGCGCGCCATTCCCATTCTCCTGCTCATTCATGCTGCGGCAGCCACCGATCCCGAGATGGCGGCGCTGCAGCAGGAGGTGGACGACGCGCGCCTCGCTCGCATGGAGAACAACGCTCGACACCTGTACGACCGCGGTGCTTTCCGTCACGACATCACGCTCGAGCACGCCCGCGACGTCATGTGGTCCTACAGCTCACCGGAGCTGTATGAGCTGCTCGTGCTGCGCCGCCGCTGGCCGCTCGAGCGCTACAGCCGCTTCATCGCGGATGGCATGATCGGCTCGCTTCTCCCTGGACCGGACGAAGCTCCTCTGGCCGAGCCACAGTAGTCGGCCGAACACGGGGGGTCGGAGACCATGGCACGAACGCCGTTGATGTCATCGCTGCTTCACCTCATCGGAGATGGCCACGACGCCGAGGCACGAGGGATCTCGATTGAACAGCTGCGGGACGAACATCGCCGGGGGCTCAACCGGCGGGGCTCGGCTACGGCACCAACACCAAGATGAACGTGCAGTTCACCTCGCGTTTCTGGAACGGCGCGGGCGCCTGGCCGGGGATCTCCGACGGCAGCTTGGGCACGCAAATAGTCCTGCCCCAACCGTACATGACGACCAGTGATTCCAGTCGCGTCACCGCATACGCACGGCAGTACCTCCAGCTGCTCGAGAATGTCCTGGCCCGGGGCGACCAAGCAGTGGAACGGACAGGCCAGCATCAGCACGCCGTGGAACGATCCCAACCTGCTGGGCAGCTATGCGTGTTGGAAGGTCGGTCAGTACACGGGGTTCAGCGGCTACGAAGGCGTGCGGCAGGGCAACGTCCACTTCGCCGGCGAGCACTGCTCGATCAACTTCCAGGGCTTCATGGACGGAGGTGCGGAGGAGGGCGTCCGAGCCGCCAACGAGATCCTCACCGACAGTCGCATTCCTCTATAGAGGCGGCAGTCTGATCGCACTCCGGCGTTTCACACGGGCTCGCGAGGCCGGCACGGTCAGGCGGTGACCGTTCTCACATATCGCAGCCGTCCCCATCACTGGGGGCGCCGAAGTTGTCGGAGTCACCGTCGCCGCCGCCGTGCTGCGGGATGACACACGCGGTCGCTCGTGGTGCGGGTGGCCGCGTCGGCGCGGCGGTGGGTCGCGGTGTCGGCGCCGCCGTGGGCGGTGGTGTCGGCAGCGGGGTCGGCGCGACCGTGGGCTCCGGTGTCGCTGTGGTGGGCATGGCTGTTGCCGTTGCGGGCGCTGAGGGGCTGGAAGTGACTCCGGCCGACACTGCGTTTCCGCACGCGGTCAGAACCAGGAATGAGCCGACTGCGGCCAGGCGGATGATGGTGGAGACGCGCATCTCGATCCTCTCGTTATTGGTGTTGCGGTGTGATGGAATCGAGTGTCCTGGTGATCACGGTGGCCTCCGCAACGTCCAACAGTCTTAAGACACGGGCACCTCTAGACTGGGCGGATTGTGTTCCGGCCTCTGGCGAAGCTCGACGCCATGGATCGACGGCTGTTCGACCGGCTCACGCGCCGCGACGGCGGGCTCGTCGATCAGGTCCTCAAACCTGTCAGCACCAGCGCCAACCAATCGGGTCTCTGGCTGGCGATCGCCGCAGCCATGGCGCTGACCGGCGGAGAGCTCAACCGGCGCGCCGCGCTGCGTGGCGTGGTGTCGATCTCGGTTACGTCGGCGCTGGTGAACCTGCCATTGAAATACCTGGCGCGACGCCGTCGTCCATCAGCACGGCGGTGTGATGCACCGAGGTCGATCCGCATGCCCAAGAGCTCGTCATTTCCGTCCGGCCACGCCGCATCGGCATTCGCGTTCGCGACCGGGGCCGGACTCGAACAACCACTCTGGGCGATTCCGACTATCCCGCTGGCCGCGGCCGTCGCGTACTCTCGGGTCGGGCTCAGGGTGCACTATCCCTTCGATGTGGTTGCGGGTGCGGCGATCGGTTCTGGCATCGCCGTGGCCACCGGTCGGTTGACCCGCGTCGCCGAGGGATGGTTGGGCTCGCGTCCGTCCGCTCCCGAGTCCGCCTGGACCGGCCCGCGCGAGCCCATCCTCGTAGTCAGCCGGGCGGCCATGGCCGCTGTCCCTATGAGCCGGCAGCGACGTTCACAAGCACGCTCTGCCGCGCACTCTCGCGCGCCGCGTCGAGCACCTCGAGATCCCTGACCGCGTCCTCGGCGGCCACCGGCGGCGCCGCACCTTCGCGGAGAGAGCGGTAGACGCCCGCATAGAAATCAGGCCAGCGACCCGCGGCGCTCGGCACCCGCTCGCGCTGGTCACCGCGGACCAGCCATCCCCAGCGCTCCTCGGGTTCCGCGCCGAATCCCGGCTGATCAGGCCGGTGCCCGGCGCGGAGCTCCTCCTCCTGCGCGTCGAGGCCGTCCACCACGTAGGCGGCGCGGCTGCCCAGCACCCGCAGCCGCGGGCCGGGCGACGCCGCCAGGGCACTCGCCCAGAGGTGGGCGATGACGCCCGCCTCGTGCTGCAGTGCCACGAAGACGTCATCGTCGGCCCCGCCACGGCGAGACAGCACCTCCGCGTACACGCGCTCGACCGGTCCGAACAGGGTCATGGCCTGGTCGACGAGATGCGCGCCGAGGTCGAGCAGCACGCCGCCGCCCTGCTCCGGCTCCACCTCTTCGCGCCACGCCCCCGGGGAGGCAGAGGGACGCCAGCGCTCGAAGCGCGACTCGTACCGGAGCACGGTACCCAGCGCCCCTTCGGCAAGCAGCCGGCTCAGGGTGAGGTGGTCGGAGTCCCAGCGCCGGTTGAGAAATGGCACGAGCAGAACCTCGTGCTCGGCGGCATGCTCGACCAGGGCGCGCGCAGCGGCCGCGGTGGCGGCCAGCGGCTTCTCCACGACGACAGCGAGCCCGGCGTCCACCGCCGCTGAGGCCACCGCGACGTGCGCGCCGGTGGCGGTGGCCACCACCGCCAGGTCGCACGCGTCGCGCTGCGACCACAGCTCCTCGGTTCGCGAGAGGACGAGAGCATCGGGGAAATCACCGCGCGCGTCTGCCTGGCGCTGCGGATTGGCTGTCACGATGGCGGCAACCCGCAGTCCCGGTGTCGCCCCCAGCAGCGGGGCGTGGATCTCCCGGCCGGCGAGGCCGTATCCCACGATCGCCACGCGCACAACGTCGATGGTCTCCACCCCCTGGCGTGATCAAGTAGCGATCAGACGCGCGCGACGCTTCCTCCAGTTGCGCCGCGGCGGGAGAGGGCGTCGATGGATACCGCCGCCAGCAGGACCAAACCGGTGACGACGAACTCCCACTGCACGTCCAGGCCGAGCAGGAACATGCCGTTGTAGATGCCGCCGATGACCAGTCCGCCGAGCACGCCATGGAGGACCTTGCCGCGGCCGCCGAAGAGGCTGGTGCCACCGATGACCGCCGCGGCCACGGCGTAGAGCACGAGCTGACCGCCGTTGACGTTGCCGGTGATGCCGCCCAGGTATGAGGCGTAGAGCAACCCTGCGAGTGCGGCGGTGCCCAAGCACAGTGCGAACGCCCAGGTGCGGACGCGGTTGAGATTGATGCCGGCCCGCCGAGCTGCCTCGGGGTTGCCGCCGATCGCGTAGACGTAGCGCCCGTACCGTGTCCGCTGGAGGAGCAAGGTCCAGGCGCCGAGAACGGCGAGGACGATGGGGATGGCCCACGGCACCCCGGCGAGGGTCCCGAAGTGCGCCCGGTTGACGTTGCAGATGGCCACCACAACGATGGAGACGATCGCGATCAGGACGATCTTGAGCACCGTGAGCCCCAGCGGCGGGGCCACGAGGCCACTGCGCCGGCGGCGGGAGTCGCGGAGCCACAGCGTCAAGGCCATGAGCCCGACAACCACTGCCATGCCGATCCAGCTGATCAGCGGATCGATCGTGCCCCACATGAGGTTGTAGAGCGTCTGCAGGTTGCTGTTCGTCCCGCTGAGGCCCAGAGACCCGGAGAAGGGGCCGAGCTGAAGCACGACGAGGAACACTCCCTCGAGGATCAGGTAGCCACCCAGGGTGACCACGAACGACGGCAGACGCAGGCGGGTGATGAGCATTCCCTGGATGGCTCCGAAGAGCCCCATGAGGAGCACAGCAGCAATAATTGCGGCCCACCACGGCCACCGTGTTGTGGCCGGCTGGACGAGCTGAACCCCGATGGCCGCGCCGACAGCGGCGCCGTAGCCGATGGAGAGGTCGATCTCGCCGAGCAACAGGGCGAATCCCTCGGCCATGGCCAGGACCATGAACACAGCGCTCTGCTGGAACAGGTTCACGAGGTTGCCCGGCTGGAAGAAGACGTGGTCTGGGCTGATCACCTCGAAGACTATCGAGATCAGCACCAGACCGAGCAGGACAGGCAGCACCCCGCTCTCGCCGCCCTTGATCCGCACGATCCAGGCGCGGAGGTACTCGCTCAGGGATTGGGCGACGAGCTCCGGTGGGACCTCGAGAAGGCTTGTGTCCGAGGCCTCCGTCGGGTCGACGAGCGGCTCGGCGGGTTGCTCCGTCTCGGGCTGCGGCTCGGTCGCGCGGGATTCGCTGTCAACGTGGGCCATGCTCGCTCCCCTCTCCAGCCGATGCGTTGGCCCCGACTGCCGTGCGGGTCACCCCTCCCGTGGTCATGTATTCGACAACGCTCTGGCGATCGAGCGCGTCGGTGCTTTCCTGCACCACCATCCGGCCCAGATACAGAACTGCGACCCGGTCGGCGACCGCGAAGATGTCGTTGAGATTGTGCGAGATCATCATGACCGCGAGGCCTCGGTCGCGAAGGCGCCCCACCAGGTCGAGGACCATCTTGGTCTGGACCACTCCCAGGGCGGCGGTGGGCTCGTCCAGCATCACCAGCTTGGAGTTCCACATCACGGCCTTGGCCACGGCCACGGATTGGCGCTGGCCTCCGGAGAGCGAACCGACCGGCTGCCGGATCGACCGCACAGTGGTCACCCGGAGTGTGGCGAGCGTCTCGGCGGCAGCCCGCTCCATGTTGTCCTCGTCGAGGAGACGGTTGCGGAGCCGCTCCCTGCCCAGAAACATGTTCTGGACGATGTCCAGGTTGTCCGCGAGAGCCAGGTCCTGGTACACCGTCTCGATGCCGAGCCGGGCCGAGTCTCGGGGGCTGTGGATGCGGACGGGGCGGCCTTCCCAGAAGATCTGCCCGTGGTCGGGCTGGTGGATGCCGGCGATGCATTTGGTCAGCACCGACTTGCCCGCACCGTTGTCGCCGCAGAGGGCGGTGATCTTGCCGGAGTAGAGATCGAGGTCGACGTCGGTCAGCGACTGGACCGCGCCGAAGTGCTTGGAGAGACCGCGCACCTTGAGGATCGGCTCCTCAGCCTCCTGCCCGTCTACCATCACGTCCCCCACGAACATGCGACGCTGACGCCGCCGCGCCCGGCGCGGCGGCGTCAATTGTCACAGCTGGACTACGACGTCGGGATGTTGTTGGCGGTGCAGACGCTGGCCCCGACGGCGGCGCACAGCGCCGTCGCGTCGATGAACTTGTCCTTGATCACCGTCGATGCCATGTTGGAGGCGTCCACCCAGACCGGCGTCAGCAGGGACGCGGGCTGGGGGCTGCCGGTGACGCCCGATGGCGGGGTGGTGGTGCCGTTGAGCAGCGCGGACGGCGGAGTCGCTCCGGCGCGAAGCACGGTGGCCAGAGCCACCGCGTCCTGAGCCTCGAGGTAGACGGCCTTGTACACCGAGCCGCACTGGTACCCGTTGAGAACGTTCTCCATGCCCTGGAGGGTGGCGTCCTGACCCGTGGTCGGGATCGTCTTGGGCTTGACGCCGGCGTTCTTCAGGACGGTGATGACGGCGTTGCCGAGGCCGTCATTGGCCTCGATCGTGGCGTTGATGCTGGGATGCGCGGTGAACTGCTGCTGGAAGATGGTGCCGCCGGTGGCGTTCACCCAGCCCGGCGCGATCTGGTCACCGACCAGCGTGTACCCCTTGCTGTTGGTGAGCGGTGGCTTCTCCGGTGTGGTGGTGTTGCCCCACACCACCGAGTTGTAGCCCTGCGCGAAGGAGACAGCGTTGGGGTCGGTGTCCTCACCCCCGTTGAGTGTGAAGACCTGTGGACTGGCGACTTTCCATGCCGCGACGCAGGTCTCGAAACCCTGGCCGATCAGCTTGCCGACCTGGACGTTGTCGAAGCTGACGTAGTAGGTGTTCGTTCCGGTGAACGTGGCGCGGTCGTAGCTGATCGCCTTGACCCCGTGGGATTGCGCGTAGGACTGGATCTGCGCGCCGACGGTGCTGTCGAGCGGGTCGAAGATCAGGATGCTGGCACCGCGGGTGATGTCCGCCTGGGCGTCGGCCAGCTCGGTGGCGTCGCTGCCCTGTGCATTGTCGATCTTGAAATCGCTCGCGCTGTACCCGGCCTGCGTGAAGGCCTTGGTCAGGTAGGGAGCGTCAAAGTTCACGTAGCGCGTTGACGACGTGGTGTCGGGGAGGATGACTCCGACGAGCCCTTTGCCCGCGCTGGTCAGGCTCTTCAACTGGCTCATGTAAGAAAAGCTGCTGTCGAACGAGGTCACGCTCAGGCCGGACGGCACGGTCGCGCCCCCTCCGGACGACGACGACGACGGGGTGTTGCTCGACCCGCAGGCCGCCACCACTCCCACCACTCCCAGCACGGCCCCGTACCGTGCCGTGCGGTTGACACTGCTGAAACCCATGTTTGCCACTCCCAGCACATTTCAGGCGCGCAAAAATGCACCCTACCTTTTCAAGTGCGCACACAATACGATGTGGCGGGACGGTTATGCGGGTTCCTCGATCATCACATGCCGGTGCCGCCCTCATGACCTGGCCGCCTGAGGCGCTGCGCGGCGCGCCCCGGATCGGCCTGGGCCTTGCCGCGCTCGGCCGCCCTGCGTACATCACCAGCGGGCGCAAGGTCGAGCTCGGACCCGATCGCGGGGTCGACTCGATGCGGCGTCGCACCCAGACGGTCCTCGACGCCGCATACCAGGCCGGGGTGCGCTACATCGACGTGGCACGCTCGTACGGTATGGCCGAGCGCTTCCTTGCCGGCTGGCTCGCCCGGCGTCGCCTCGCGCCGGCTGAGATCGCCGTGGGCTCCAAGTGGGGCTACACCTACACCGGCGGCTGGCGCCTCGAAGCGGATCGCCACGAGGTCCAGGACCTCAGCGCCGCCGCCTTCGCGCGCCAGCTCGAGGAGACCCGCGAGCTGCTCGGCGCCCACCTCACCCTCTACCAGGTCCACTCCGCGACCCGCGAGAACGGCGTTCTGTCCTCTGAAGAGGTCCTCGCGGCGCTGCGACGAGTTCGAGAGGCCGGGCTCGCTGTGGGCGTGACCGTGACCGGCCCCGACCAGGCCGGGACCATCGACGAAGCCATCGCGCTCGACCTGTTCGACACAGTTCAGGCCACCTGGAACCTGCTGGAGCCCTCGAGCGGTGCGTCCCTGGCGCGCGCTCACGCCGCCGGGATGACGGTGATCGTCAAGGAAGCGGTCGCCAACGGTCGGCTCACCCGCGGCGGGGATCAGCCCGACCTGGTCGCCGCGGCGGCCGAGCGGGGGACGACCCCCGATGCCCTGGCGATCAGCGCCGCTCTCGCCCAGCCCTGGGCCGACATCGTGCTCAGCGGGGCGGTCAGCGCCGCCACGCTGCGCCAGAACCTGGCCGCCTCCGCCGCGCTGTGGGACGAGGATGTCGCTCTCCTCGCGGAGCGGCTCGCTGAGGCACCGGTCGTCTACTGGTCAGAGCGCTCGCGGCGGGCGTGGACCTAACCTAGGTCTCAGCCAGAGCAATGGAGGCGACCTGATGCAACAACGACGCCTCGGCACAGATGGCCCCATGGTCTCCGCCATCGGTCTCGGCGCCATGAGCTTTTCCAGCGTGTACGGCGGCTCCGACGACGCTGAGTCGGAAGACACCCTGACCCGGGCGCTGGAGCTGGGGGTCAACTTCATCGACACCGCCAACATCTACGGAGCGGGACACAGTGAGGAGGTGGTCGGGCGGGTGATCGCAGGCCGGCGCGCCGAGGTGGTGCTCGCCACCAAGTTCGGCGGCGGCGGCGAGCCCGGATTGGGCAGCCCGGAGAAGGTCGCTCCCGCACTCGAGGCGAGCCTCGCGCGCCTGGGCACCGATCATGTCGACCTGTACTACCTCCACCGAGTCGACCCCATCACGCCGATCGAGGAGACCGTCGGAGCCATGGCACGGCTGGTCAGCGCCGGCAAGGTTCGCCACCTCGGCCTCTCGGAAGCAGCTCCGGAGACGATCCGCCGCGCTCATGCCACGCATCCGATCACCGCGCTGCAGACCGAGTATTCGCTCTTCAGCCGCGACCCGGACACCGCCATCCTGCCCACCACCCGCGAGCTCGGTATCGGCTTTGTCGCGTACAGCCCGCTCGGTCGTGGCCTGCTCACCGGCCGCTACCGCAGCAGCGCCGACCTACCCGAGGAGGATTGGCGGCGTTCGGTTCCACGCTTTCAGGGCGACAATCTGGACCGCAACAGCCGCATCGTCGCGCGCCTCGAGGAGATCGCCTCTGCGCGCGGGGCCACGGTGGTGCAGCTGGCGCTGGCCTGGGTTCTGCACCAGGGAGAGGACATCGTGCCCATCCCTGGGACACGCAAGCGTCAGAACCTGGAGGCGAACATCGTGGCTGCGGACCTGGTTCTGACTGACGAGGACCTCCAGCGCATCGATGAGATCGCCTCCCCCTCGGCTGTGGCCGGAGAGCGGGGCGCGGCCGGGTACATGGAGCGCGTCAACGCGTGACTCGCTCAGCACCGGACGCCGCCCCGGCCCGTTACCGCTTCGTGTAGTAGAGCTGGACTCCGTTGATGGCGTCGCCGCCGGTGTGGATGATGTTGGCCTCTCAGGCGGCAGCGGCCAGGGCAGCGGCGGGCGCTTCCAGTGCAGTCGTGGGCACTCCCACGAGCGCTCCCGAAACGCGCAGACCGAGACGCCACGCGCGACCCGGCGGCAGGTCGACTGCCTGGCACCGCGCCACCGCAACCGCCACCGGCTGGCTGTCCCACCGGCTGACCTCGAGGCGGGTCCCCACCGCGATGGCGATCGGTGACAGGACCAGCGCTCCGTCCGCGCTGATGTCCTCCGTCACTGCCCACGGGGAGTTCCACGCCTTGCCCAGTTGCACGGGCACGGTGATCGGCGTGCGGGAAGCAACGCGGCGGTGACCGCGGGTCAGCTGAAGCTGTCCGAGACGATCAGGCGGACGGCTGAAGTCGAGGAGAAAACGGCGGGCGGTCAGGTCGATCGCCAGGCTCGACAATCTCACCGCCTCCGCGCCACTGGGCTCGTCCCACTCGAGGCCCACATGGGTGCCCGACTCGGTGCGGCGGACACGCCGCACTGTGCCGCTTGCGGCGAAGTCCACCCCGGACCAGAGCACGGCGAACGACACGGTGTCGCCGGCGCGCACGGCGCGTGGCAGCAGCAATGCGGCGCCGCGCTCGGACAGGTCTTCGAGGACACCGATTCCCTTGATGCCGTCCACATCCAGCGGACTGGGAGCGCGGCCCGCGCCCGCGGCGCACGACGGAAGTCGACGCTGCGGATGGTCATGGCCACCGCCGCAAGGGCCAGGCCGACGATCCAGCCACTCCAGGCTGTGTTGATCCAGAACGCCACGGTATTGGTGTCGTGGCCGAGAGCCATCCGTACCAATCCGGCGATGAAGCACAGGGCCGTGTATGCGGCCACCGATGCGGCCGGCAGGACCAAGCCCAGCTCAGCCCGTCCCGCCTCGGCCTTCGGGCTGACCTTGAAGCGGAGCCGCCGTTGCGTGACCAGGGCCAGCGAACTGCGGATGTACGTGTAGAAGCCCACCATGTGATAGCGCTCGGTGGCGATGAACATCGCATAGCCACGTCCAGCCAGCTTGAAAGCAGCCATGGACAGCGTGTAGTACGCGACCACCGTGATGATGAAGGGGAGCCTGACCGCGCGGATCGGAAGCACGCCGGTGGCGACGGCGAGCGACGGCGCCAGGTACAGCAGGAGTCGCTGGTAGCCATCGAAGTAATGCAGTGCCGACGCGAAGTAGTTGATCCGCTGATGAAGGCTGAGCCCTGTGTTGGTCAGGAGCCGCTCGCGGCGGATGAGCTGCATGGTTCCCTGCCCCCAGCGCAAGCGCTGCAGGTGGTAGGGCGTCGCTGTCTGGGCGGCCAGACCCAAGGCAAGCACCTCGTTGTGGTACGCGGATGACCATCCCCTGGCGTGGATGCGGAACGACGTATGCATGTCCTCGGTGATCGTCTCCGTGGCGAAGCCGCCGACCTCGTACAGTGCACTGCGTCGCATCACTCCGCATGAGCCGCAGAAGAACGCGGCATTCCAATGATCCTTGCCCGGCTGGAGGACCCGGTAGAACAGCTGCTGCTGATGCCAGAGGCGCTTCTGCTTCACCTTGGTCGCATGCTGGAAGGATTCAACGTTGTAGAACTCCTGCGGCGTCTGCACGAAGGCGATCGTCGGGTCGGCGAAGTAGCCGAGGGTGCGGTCGAGGAATTGGGGCAGCGCCACGCGGTCGCAGAATTGTTTGGAGCGATCAGCGCATGTCACGCAATTGACGGTTCAGTCACGTTAGGTGACATTCCGTATGGCAGCCGCGGGCTGCGGGCTATCGCGATCCGGCAACGGCGGCCGGGGCGATCTCCAGCATCGTGGGTACCGGACGTGCCGGGACTGTCTCGATCATGATCGCCCCATGACCACTCCGCAGAGCGGCATCTTTGCCCTCGGGACCGCGTCGCACACGTACCTGCAGTTCGACCTGCGCGACCGCGGAGCCGCGCGAGAGCTGCTGACTGCCGCCGCGTCTCTGCGCGAGCCGCGCACCACGCTCGGCGGTGTCAACCTGGTCGCCGGTTTCCGTCCCGAGCTCTGGCGTGAGCTGGTGCCCGACGACGCTCCTCCAGACCTCGAGGGCTTCAACCGCGACCTGCTCGGGCCTGATGGCTATGTCATGCCGGCGTCCCAGCACGACGCGGTGCTGTGGCTCTCCGGAAGTGCCTATGAGGTCATCTTCGACACGGCGCGCGATGCCATCGCCGCCTTGAACGGAGCCGCATCGATCGCCGACGAGGCGGTGAGCTGGCCCTACCGGCGCGACCGAGATCTCACCGGGTTCATCGACGGAACCGAGAACCCGAGCCTCATGGACGCGCCTGCGATCGCCCTGATTCCCGACGGGAGTCCCGGGGCCGGTGGCACGGTGCTCCTGGTGCAGACGTGGAGCCACGACGTGACCGCCTGGGAGTCGTTGCCGGGCGCGGAGCAGGAGCGGGTGATGGGGCGCGCCAAGGAGGACAGCACCGAGCTCGAGGACAAGCCGCCCGAGTCCCATGTCGCGCGAACCGATCAGGACCGCTTCGGCAAGGTCTTCCGGCGCAACATGCCCTACGGAAACGCCACCGACCACGGCACCATGTTCGTGGGCTTCAGCGCCGAGCAGCGCCGGCTGGGGGCCATGCTCGAGAGCATGGCGGGTGTGACCGACGGCGTCCGAGACGCGCTGACGCGCTATGCGCGTCCGCTCAGCGGCGCGTACTACTTCGTGCCCTCGACGGACAGCTTGCGCAGGTGCATCGGCCCGTAGCGGGCGATACCGACGATCGCCGAGGGCGTTCGCGAGCGCACTGAGCAAGCTAAGCTGAGCCCAGCGTGAGGTCATGGGTTGCCCGTCTCGGACTTGTCGACGGTATGCGACGCCGCCATCCGGCAGCCTTGCTGACATTGCGGATGTCCGGGATGGCGTGTGTGGCGGTGGCTGCGCTTCTGCCCGCGCGCGCCGGCGCCGCCGACTGGCCGACCTTCCACGGGGACAACACGCGCCAGGGCAATGACGCGGGCGATCCTGGGCTGAGCAGCGCGGTGCCAGTGTGGACCTCGATGGCGCTCGATGGCAGCCTGTACGGGCAGCCGGTGGTCGTCGGCGGCCAGGTTGTCGTGGCCACCGAGAACGACACCGTGTACGCGCTCGACGCCTCCACCGGCTCGGTTCAATGGGCCCGGCACCTGGGCACGCCCCGGACCTCCAACTTTCCCTGCGGGAACATCAACCCGCTGGGGATCACCAGCACCCCGGTGATCGACGGCGGCAATGTTTTCGCCGTTGCGGAGATTCAGGTCAGCTCGACGTCGTTCTTCTTCGAGCTGGCCAGCATCAACCTCGCCAGCGGCGTGGTCAACTGGACCCAGAACGTCGATCCTCCGGACCCGAATTGGAACGCCAACTATCAGCAGCAGCGCGGAGCGCTGCTGGCAACGGGCGGCCGGATCATCGTGGGCTTCGGAGGCCTTGCCGGTGATTGCGGAAGCTATCACGGCTACGTCGTTGGTTATCCGGAGAGCGGCGTGGGAAGCGTCTCGTGGTGGTCGTCGGCGCAGGTGGTCACGGGTGACAACGAGGGCGCTGTATGGGCGGCGGGTGGGTTGTCACAGGATGCCGCAGGGTACGTCTACGCATCGACCGGAAACAGCAGTCAGAGGACCGCAGGCGAGACCTATGACTACAGCGACGGTGTCATCAAGCTCAATCCCGGCGCACTGCAACCAGGTGCGCCGGTCGACTACTTCGCGCCGTCGACGTGGGCGCAGGACAACGCCGGCGATGTTGACCTCGGATCCACGACACCGCTCCAGCTCCCCAACGGTCGCGTCTTCATCGTCGGCAAGAGTGGCAACGGTTATCTTTTGAGCACGTCGACACTCGGCCATATCGGGGGCGCGGTCGCCCAGCACCGCGTGTGCTCGGCCACCAACGACGCGGCCTTCGGCAGCCTCGCGTACGCGAACGGTGTCGCGTACGTTGGATGCAGCGATGGGTTGGTCGCGGTAACCATCAGAGCGGACGGCGGCGACTTCGCGATCACCTGGCACAACGCAACGCAGGTTGCCGACCATCCGCCAACGGTGGCAGGCGGATTGGTGTGGGCGATCACCTCGGGCGGGGGTACCCTGGTGGCCTTCGACCCGAGTACCGGGTCCGTCGTCTCGTCGTTTCCGATTGGCAGCTCGACGCATTTCACCACGCCAACTGCGGCGAACGGGCAGCTGTACGTCACGGCGGGCAATCGCGTGTTCGCCTTCAGCGGGTGCGCTGGCAGTCCGATCAGCGGCGACTTCACGGGCGACGGCAAGGCCGACATCGCCCTGGTGAGCCGCCGAGGTGTGTGTGTCAGACCGTCCACCGGAACGTCCTTGTCGGCTGCGCAATCGTGGTCATCGGTGCCGTTCTACGGAAACCGCGCCACGCTTGCGGCCGACGTCAATGGTGACGGCAAGACGGACCTGGTGGCAGTCAATGACAGCAGTGTCTGGGTGGAGCTGAGCACCGGCTCTTCATTCTCACCGCCCCAGGCGTGGTCGTCCGCTTTGTTCTACGGCTCGAAAGCCACACTGGTCGCCGATCTCAACCACAGTGGCAGGTCCGATCTGGTCGCCGTCAACAGTGGCAGCACCTGGGTGATGATGAACACGGGTGCCGGCTTCTCTGCCCCGCAGGCGTGGTCATCCACGCCGTTCTTCGGGTCCCGCACGACCGTGGCGGCGGAGGTAGACGGCGACGGCAGGACAGATCTCGTCGCGGTCAATGACGGCAGTGCCTGGATCATGAGGAGCACCGGCTCTGCATTCGCCTTCCCAGAGAGGTGGTCAGCGGGTGCGTTCTACGGGAGTCGCGGCACCGTGGCGGCCGATGTCAACGGTGACGGAAGGGCGGACCTAATCGCCGTCAACGACAGCAGTGTATGGGTGATGACCAGCACAGGTGCGTCGTTCCTGCCTCCGCAGGCTTGGTCAGCGACCCTCTTCTACGGCAACGTCGCCACCCTCGCCGCCGACGTGACCGGGGACGGACGCGCCGACCTGGTGGCTGTCAACGACCGCAGCACGTGGGTCGAGGTGAGCATGGGCACCAGATTCGGCCTCCCCGTACCGTGGTGAAGGTGCCCGCGCCATCGGTGCGGCTGCTGCCGTGGCAACGATCCTCACCGCCGGCGGCGTGGCCGCGCCGGCCAACGTGCACGCGGCGGACAACGGCTTCATCAACGTCACAGCGGTGCGCCAGCAGTATCCGCTCGATTGCGAGGCGGCGGCGCTGCAGATCGCCTTGAGCGCCATCGCGATCAACGTCAGCCAGGATTGGCTCCTGCAGCGGTTCGGCGCCGACCTCAGGTGGCGATGTACGACCGCAGCATCTGGGTGAAGAAGAATGATGGGGCAGGCTCCTTCACCGCGCCGACGCGATGGTCGAGCCAGCCCTTCTACGGCGTCTGGCAGTACCTCGCCGACCTCGACCGCAGCGGACGCGCGTCGGCGGTCGCGGTGAGCCGGACGGCGATCTGGGTGGAACAGAACACTGGGGGTGCCTTCGGCCCCCCGGTTCTCTGGTTCGGGGCTGCTTTCTACGGACCGCAGTAGTCGTGATCCGTAGACTGCAGCCCTGTGCCTGAACCCGATGCGCCTCTGCCCGCCCTCCGAGAACGCCTCAGTGACCTCGACAAGAGGATCGTCGAGTTGATCGCCGAGCGGTTTCGCGTCGTTGCCGGCGTGAGCCGGGAAAAGGCGGGCTCGGACGCCGCCATCCGCGATCCCGATCGCGAGCGTCAGGTCCTCGAGACTGTGGAACAGATCGCCCGCGCGGAGGGCGCGCCGGTCAACCTGGTCCGCCGCATGTACCGCGACCTCCTCGGCGAGTCGGTGAGCCGCCAGGTCGCCAGCCAGGCCGCGCCCCCGCGCCTCGAGGTCCTCCGTGTGGCCGTTCAGGGAGCCGAGTTCACGTTCGGTGCCCTGGCCGCTCAGAAATACCTTGCCGGGAGTGAGCGCGACGGCGAGCTCATCGCGTCGCGCACCTATCAGGCAGCCGTCGATGCACTGCGGGGCGGGGACGTGGACCTCGCCATCCTTCCCATCGAGAACACCATTGCCGGGAGCATCAACGAGGTCTACGACCTGCTTCGCGAGAATGACGTGTCGATCGTCGGAGAGGAGACGTGGAGTGTCGACCACTGCCTTGCCGGAGTCAGTGAGATCCCCCTCGGGGCCATCCGGCATGTGCTCTCGGATCTCGACGGGTTGGAGCAGTGTTCCGCGTTCGTCCAGGCCCTGTCGCGGGCGAGTCCCGTTCTCCAGTTCGATGCCGGCGTCGCCATGCGCACGGTCGCGCACGACGGCGATCCCACCCAGGTGGCCATCGGCGCACCTGAGGCAGCGGCTGCGCACGGATTGCAGGTGCTGCGCCGGGGCATCACCAACCAACCCGAGAACTACACACGCTTTGTGGTCCTGGCTCGGCACCCCGTCGCCGTCCCTCTCAACGCGCCGTGCAAGACCAGCCTCATCTTCGTGACGCGCCACGAGCAGGGCGCGCTGATGCGCTCCCTCGATGTCCTCGGCAGCAGCGGACACTCGATGACCAAGCTCGAGTCCCGGCCCCGCCCGGGACGCCCCTGGGAATACATGTTCTTCCTGGACTTCGAGGGCAACGTCGCCGACCCTCGCACCACCAGCGCGCTCGACGACCTGCGGTCGACGTCCCTGCACCTGAAGGTGCTCGGCAGCTACCCGGCAAAGGCGACCAGAGTCGATTTCCAGCCCGGGGACTCCACCCCTCTTGTCTCCGAGCCGTCCGGTGTCGATGTGCTGGAAGCCGTCGTGACGGGAGGGCCATCGGTGAGGACGTCGAGCAACTACAAGCTCGCCGGCCGCGCCGCCCGGGCTGCCGACACGGTCATCCCGGTGGGAGGAATTCTCGTCGGAGGATCCGGGTTCGTTGTCATGGCCGGTCCCTGTTCCGTGGAGTCCGCGGATCAGATCACCGCCACCGCCAAGTCCGTTCGGGAGGCGGGTGCTCAGATTCTCCGAGGAGGTGTGTTCAAGCCACGCACGTCGCCCTACGCGTTCCAGGGACTGGGATGGAAGGGGCTGGAGCTGCTCGCCGCGGCTGGGAAGGCCTGCGGCATGCCCATCATCAGCGAGGTCATGGCCGTCGATCAGGTCCATCGCATGGCCGAGCTGGTCGACGTCCTCCAGGTCGGCGCCAGGAACATGCAGAACTTCGACCTGCTCCGCGAGCTCGGCAAGGTCGATCGTCCCATCCTCCTCAAGCGCGGCCTCTCCAGCACCATCGAGGAGTGGCTGGGTGCCGCCGAATACATCCTCGCCATCGGCAACCAGCAGGTGATGCTCTGCGAGCGCGGCATTCGCACCTTCGAGACCAGCACAAGGAACACCCTCGATCTGTCAGCGATCCCCGTGTTGCGGGAACGCACCCACCTGCCCGTCATCGTCGATCCCAGTCACGGGACGGGCTACCGCCCGTACGTCGCCCCGATGGCGAGGGCGGCGCGGGCGGCGGGAGCCCACGGCCTTCTCATCGAGGTGCATCCCGACCCAGACAAAGCACTGTCGGATGCGGCTCAGAGTCTGTCGTTCGGAGACTTTCTCGCACTGATGCGCAGCCTGGAGACGGTGGGCCCCGCCGTCTAGCGACCTCACGCTCCCGGGCGCTGCACCCACAGGAAGCTGGTGAAATTCTCGTTGAGGTCCTGGAGATCGTCCTCGATCACGCGCAGACCGTACATGTCGGCGAGAACGCGGCTCCCCATGGTGGCGATGTTGGCCGCCAGCCCGCCCGCAGCGAGAAGCTCCGCCACCTTGGCGTGGTCGATCAGGTCGCCGTCCCCGCTGGTCTGACGGAGCTGGGGGTATTTGGCGCGCAGGCTGGTGCGGCATTGGGCCAGCACCTGCGGATGAGTCATGACGGTGTCGACGTCGCTGACGGCGCCATCAGGGGACATCATCAGGGCGTGCGAGATCTTGATGGCGAACTCCTCGACGATGGCGAAGCGGTATCTCGCCATAGCCTCGACGGACTCGCCGACCATCCCGCCGACGGAGTTGTGGATGGCGAACTGGCCGCGATCGACGGTGCCCTCGTGCAGCGCACGCAGCACCCGCTCTGTAGTGTGGAGGTAGACCAGCTCATAGGCAACGTCCGAGGTGCGACTCATGTAGTGCCGCGCGGCTTCCTCGTTGAAGCTGCCGCGGCCGCCCTGAATCCCGATGACCATCCGGTCGGTCACCACTCGGTTGGGGAGGAGCTGATCGAAGACGGAGTCCTGCGCCTCTGAGAGGCGCACCCGCATGGCGGCGGTGAAGGGGTTGCGGGTCTGCAGATCGACAAAGAGCTGTTGTGTGTCGTGGGCCACCTGGGCGGTGATCTCGTGGAGCTTCTTGGTGCCAAGCGTGTCGATCGCTGTCGGGGTGAAGCCGAAACGCTCGAGTGTCCGGCCGACGAAGTGGGTCACACCCTGGCTCTCGGCGGCAAGCCGGTCGTGCTCGTCCGCCGTCATGAGCACCACAGACAACCCCTTGTTCTCAAAGTATTCGCGCCATCGCGCAAACGCGGCCTCCGGCATTCGGTAGCGATCGAGGACGATGGTCTGCCCGGCCAAACCTCCGACGGCCACGCTGTCTGGTCCGAACATCGGGTGGGTGAGCATCGCCGGGAACGCCACCGGCAGCAGGCGATCGAACACGTCACGCGGATGGACCTTGACGGAGAGGACGTCAACCAGCGTTGGGGTCTTTCCCGATTCCGCGAAGTCCGGGAGGTGCTCTGCCAGCGTGGCCTCGAACATCGAGATGGGGACGCAGTAGAAGATGACCTCGGAGGAGAGGGCCGAACGCAGCGACACCGCATATCCCTGCGCCGCAGCCTCCTCGCGCATCGCGGGCGCCGAGTCGTACACGGCGACATCCCAATCGTCGCGGAGCAGCGACGCCCAGAGCCGTCCAAAACGGCCGAACCCCACGACGGCAACAGTCATCGGGGAAGCATCGGCCATGGCGCGGCATTCTGCGATCTCCGGCGACTGATCGGCCTCTCGCGGGGGCGCCGGGCATGTGCGTTCCGCCGTGTCCGCCCGACGCGGGATGATGGTTCGGTTGCCCCGCGAGCCCAGGAGGCCGAACCATGACCGAGGAGAACCACGCGAGTCTCGACCTGCTCGACCGGGCGGTGACGCAGACCCGCGAGATCGTCGCCGCCGTGGATGCCAGGGACGCGAGCTCGCCGACGCCCTGCCATTCTTGGAACGTTGCCCGACTGGTCTCGCATCTGGTGCGCGCCATGGAGAAATTCGCCGAGATGGCGAGGGGAGGCGAGTGGCGACCAGGCGACCTCGAGCCGCTCGACCCCGGCGAGTGGCGACCAGCGGTCACCGCAAGCGCCGACGCGCTCATGGAAGCATGGCGCGGCCACGGCGAGCTCACCGACCGGGACCTGCAGCGCGTCAGTCAGCAGACGGCCGAGGTCGCGGTCCACGGTTGGGACGTGGCCCGGGCCACGCACCAGTCGGTGGTCATCGACGCGGACGCAGCCGAGGCCGCGCTGGAGTGGGCGCAGCGCAACCTGAAACCCGAATTCCGTGGGGACGAGGAGAGTGGCAAGGCCTTCGGGCCCGAGATTCCACTGGCCGCGACCGCGCCGGCCGGCGACCGCCTCGCGGCTTTTTTCGGACGCGACGTGGCCGCATGGCCGGCATAGACAGGTGACCCGGCCGTGAGCACGCTTCCCGGCAGGTCACGTTCCGTTCGCGCTCATCGGCCCGGCGATCAGCCTGCGCTAGGCCACACGGACTTCGACCGGCCCTGCGTCAGGCGATTCCAACCACCGTCGCCGATCGACTGAGGATCGTGGTGACGTGGCCACTGACCGGGTCCACCACCACCACTGAGCTCGTCGAGACACCGTTGGCGGCGGCGACGGTACGCGTGCCCAGGATGGAGCCGTCGTTCAGCCAGGCATCGGGCGCGAGCCCGACCGGCCCGACGGTGCGCGCTGCACCGGTGCCGATATCCATGACATGCAAAGTCGTGGCCGGCCGCCAGTCGGGACCGCCGCATCCACCCGCGTCCTTCGGGACTGTGGCGTACGCGACGGTGGATCCGTGGAAGGTTGCGGCGCCGCCGCTGGTCATCCCCGACAGGTCGTAGTGCGCGGTTGCGTGCAGGTTGTGGAGGAAGTCAATGCTGGCGGACCCTCCGCTTGAGGACACCTGGAAGCAGGCCGCTGTGCCGTCCGCACTGGCGCCGGACAGCGGGCAACTGTCAGATGCTGTGACCGGCGTGGCGGTGCCGGTGACAGGGTCGATGAACGCGGAGTATCCCGCGGTCATCTCCATGTCAAAGGGTGTGCCACAGCCGCAGCCGCCGAGCGGCTGGCGCTCGATGAGGATCCCGTGCGCGGTCCAGGAGATGGGGTAGTACTGCCAGGAGGGCGGCGCATCGGAGCTCGGATGGGTGGGATCAGCGTTGCGCTGAGCGATCAACTGGGCAGCCTCGGCGCTGCCGCCGCGGTAGAGGCGGTTGCTGACAACTCCGTGCGCATCCTGAGATGTGGTGGAGTACGCCCACTCGGAGCCGTCGGGCGACACCACGACTCTGCCGTTCTGCGTGGCCGGAACGGTGGCGAGCGTGATCACCCCACCTCCGGCGCCGAGCCGCTGCAGCTCGTGGCCGGTGACCCAGTACGCCGCACCGCCTCCCGCGCCGACTGTCCATCGCGCGTCGACGGGGACCGCCGCGGAGTTGAGGACCGTGCCCGCCCTGCTGATCAGCGTGACCTGGAACGTCGGGCCTGAGACGCTGTTCTCAGCGGCGGTGACGATCACCTGCGGCGTCGTCGGCGGCGGCGGCGGTGGCGTCGGTGCGGAGCTCGGCGATGGCGATGGCGGCACCGACAGGGCCGGTGATGTCGGCGCGGGTGTTGCCGTGGCGCTGGCGCCGGCGCGCGCCGGCGCTAGCACGGCGGGCGTGTTGGAGGTGCCCCGCTGCGCCGAGCCGAGGACGCTCGCGGTGGCTCCGCACCCACTTGCCGCGAGGCCGCTGGCGATGAGGATGGTGAGGCGCTTGGCGTTCACGACGGTGCTCCCTGATGCGGGTCGAGACGGCGCGTTTGGCGACGTGTGACCCTGCAACGGGGATGGATGACGGAGGGATACGGCGCTGAGCGGCCCCCGACCCGGGACGAGGGCCAGCTCGTCTCACACAGCGGTGGACTCAGTCGGCTCCAGCCTCTCCGCCCCGTCAGTTGCGGTGGATGCCGGCGGAGGCGGAGGCGCAGTCACGCCGACGAGATGGTCCAGGACCACCAACGCGCTGTCGCGCAATAGACAGGCCGTCCGCCACGCGGGGGAGCTGCCACCTGTGCCGTCAGGGTCCGGATCCGCCTCGGCGATGGACCACACCGCGGTGCGCGCCAGGACGCGAGCCGCCTCCCAGTGGCGGCGGGCGCGGGGTCCGATGACCCCGTCTGCGGCGTCTCTCCCTGCCAGGCAGGCCCCGGTGACTCCCGCGGTGCCGAGCGCGCCGCTGACCGTTTCCGCCGTCCGGTGATCGTCGACCGGGCGCACCAGTGCGTGGCCGTACGAATCCATCGCCGCGATGGCGGCCTCGAGCGCGCCGGCGCGGCCGGCGGCGACCGACGCCGCCAGGTCCTGCCGGTTGGCGGCCGCCAGCCAGGTGGGGAGCGCGACCGAGATCATCCAGTCCCAGAGGATCTGGCGCCGCAGGTCCTCGTCCTCACGGCTCCCACGCGTGTCGATCATGCGCGCGGCGAGCACCGCCAGGCGCTGGCGATGGGCGCTGTCCAGGGCATCGTTGAAGGAGCGAATGAAGGCTGCGATGACCGGGGACGCCGACTTGGGATGGTCGCTGTGCTTCTCTCCGGCCATCCAGGCGACCAGCTCCATGGTGCACACGCCATCCTGCGGGGTGCGATGGCGGCCCTTCTCGAGACGGACGATCTCGGCGAGCTCGCGAAAGAGTGTCCTGGCCATGGTCCTCTCCCTGCCGGTCAACGACTCCTCCCCGACTCTGCCACGGGCGGAGGCCGAACGCACGTGAGACTCGCGCCCCGCCGCCCGGCATGGTTGGCCCGAGGGTGGATCTGGAGATCATGCGGAGATGAGTGACCCGGGCGTGGTGGTGGTCGGGGCAGGACCGAGTGGTGCCGCCACGGCGCTCGTCCTCAGCCGGGCCGGACATCCGGTGACGGTTCTTGACCGCGCTCGATTTCCGCGCGACAAAGCGTGCGGCGAAGGTCTGATGCCGCCAGGCGTCGCGGCGCTCCGCCGTCTCGGTGTCCTTGATGACGTGCTCGCCACCCAGGCACCACGCATCCGTGGCGTCATGTACACCCATGGCGGCGATACAGCTTGCGCGTACGCGCGGTTTCCCTCGCCGCGCGACGGGAGCGAGCAGTGGGGCCTGGGGGTGCGCCGCACGTTCTTCGACGCGGTGCTCGTCGACGCCCTGCGGCGCGCGCCCCGAGTGACCCTTCTCGAGGGCGTTCGCGCCACCGGGATCCTCCGCGACAGCGCGGGCGTCATCGCTGGCGTGAGCACAGACTCAGGCCCTGTCGTTGGGCAGGCCGTCGTCGCCGCCGACGGACTGCACTCCTCGTTGCGGGCGGCCGCCGGCTGGACCACGGCCACCCGGGTCGATGGTCGCTATGGCCTCGCCGGGCACTGGCGGCTCGACGTCGGCACCCTCGATCGGATCACCGTGACCTTCGCCGAGCGGCAGGAGTGGTATCAGGCTCCCGTGGGCCCCGAGCTGCTCCTCGTCTCCACCCTCGCCGCCCGGCCACGCATCGGCGTGACCGCACGCGACTACGAGGCCGCTGCTCGCGCCGCCCTTCCGGCATTGCGGGGCGCGGAGCTCGTCGCCCCCCCGCTCGCCGCCGGACAGTTCCGGCAGCGTTCCCGTTCGGTGGCGCACGGCGGCCTGTTCCTCGTCGGCGACGCCGCCGGTTACGACGACCCCACCACTGGCGAGGGCATCGGCATCGGCCTTCTCCTCGCCGAGCGCCTCGGCGTCCACCTTGCCGCCCACCTGTCGGGCGAGGCCGACCGCGCCACGGCCGAGGCGCGCTACCGCCGAGATCATGCAGAGCTCTGGCGCAATCGCAGTCGCGTCACCGCGCTCGCATTGATGATGGCGCGGTGTCCCTGGCTGAGCCGGCGCGCGGTGGCGCGAGGCGCCGGCCGGCCGCAGGCGCTGGGCACCCTGCTCGGCATCAACTGCGGCTACTGGGGTTTCGGGAGGCTGACCCCGCGCGACTGGGCCAGTCTCGCCGGATTCTGACTGCGACGGCCTGGCCGCGGCACGAACCTGGGGATCCCTGCGAACGCCTCGCGGTAGCCGGGCACGCGGTCGAGCAGAGCCTCCTCGGCACGGATGCGCGGCCACAGCACCAGTGCGTCGGCAAACGAGAGCAACGCCGCCTCGCGCACCGCGCCCACTGCGACCGGCAGGCAGGCGAACTCCAGCGCGACCGCTGTGTAGTTGGGGTGGCGGATCCATCGATACGGACCCGACGTGATCACCTTCGTCGACGGCGACACGTGGGCGGTGACGTTCCAGCTCTCCCCGAGCGCGCGAATCACGCACAGGCGCAGGCACACGGCGCCGGCCACTCCGGCCAGAGCCGCGGCCTGGAGCGCGGCCGGGACTCTGCGGTCGCGCCGCGGCCAGCCGGCGGTCATGAACAGCGCGATGTGGGTGGCCACCATCAGCGGAAAGCTGCGCGGTGAGGCCGGCACCCCGTCACCCGAACGGGCGCGATTGCGTGCGGAGTGGCGCAGCTCCGCGAGGCGTTGGGCGGCGAGGAGAGCCACCAGCGCGGTTCGGGTCCGCGGCGTCAGCAGTCCCACTCGAGCTCCACGAGCTCGACGGTGAGGCCGGGACCGAAACCGAGGATCAGACCACGGCCGAGCCGCGACGGCAGCGATGCAGCGAGCTCTTCGAGCACAAAGACGATCCCTGCCGACGAGGTGTTGCCGGTGGTGCGCAGCACCGATCGCGTGGCAGCGAGCTGGATGTCGCTCAGCCCGAGACACCTCTTGACGGCATCGACGATCGCGCGTCCACCAGGATGCAGCGCGACAGCGTCCAGTGCGGTGGCGCTGTCACTTCCACAAAAATCGCTGACCAGCGCCGGAAGTGCCGACGCCAGCAGCGCCGGCAACTGTCGCGAGAGGATGACACGAAAGCCATCGTCCGCGAGGTCGTACCCGAGCGCGTCGATGCTGCCAGGTACCAGCACACTGCGAACCCCCCCGAGGCACAGCCCGCGCGCCACAGAGTCGCCATCCCCGTCGAGCACGATGGCGCCGGCGCCGTCACCGAACACCAGCGCGCTCAACAGGTTGTCGAGGGAGTGGTCACCCGGGCGGAAGGTGAGTGACGGCAGCTCGACGGCGACGACCAGCGCCCGCTCTCCTGGGTGGGTGCGCACCCAGTCAGCGGCCCGGGCCAGCCCACCCGCGCCGCCCGCGCAGCCCAGCTGGAGCATCGGCAGTCGCCAGACGTCCGGCCGAAGGCCCAGCCTGGGGATGAGGTGAGCGTCGAGTCCGGGAAGGATGAAACCGGTGCAGGACGCCACCACCAGCAGTCCGATCGTCTCGCGCCGGACGCCCGCGCTTGCGATGGCTCGCTCGGCCGCTGCCACCGCCAGATCTGGTGCCGCCTGCGCGTATCGGGCCGTCTGGTCGCCGAGCGACAGCGCCTCGACCATCTCCGCCGGTTCGCGCAGCAGGTGGCGAAAGCCGTCGTCGAGAGGATCGATGAGCAGCGAGGTCCGTCGCGCCAGCTGCGGCCAGATGCGGGGCAGCACCTCCACCACCTCCTGGCGGCTGACCCTGCGCGGCGGTGTTGCAGTGCCCAATCCCGCAAGCCGGACGACTCGCTCCAGAGCCGGCGATCTGACAGTCAGGTTCGCTCGGCTGCGGTGCGGCACCGTGGTGGTCACAGCGCCTGTCATAACATGTTGGGGTGCTGTCTCCGGCGTCGCTGTCACATCCACGACCTCTGTGCCGTCTGTGACATCCAATGCCGTGGCTCGGTCCGCCCTCCATGGACGGCGAGGCGCTAAGGTGGGTCGCGATGGACGACGAGGTCGTGCTTGTCGAGGCGTCCGGGCGGGAAGTCCCCATCACCAGCCCGGGCAAGATCTTCTTCCCGGAGAGGGGCGAGACCAAGCTGGACCTGGTGCGCTACTACCAGGCCGTCGAGGAGCCGCTGCTGCGCGCCATGGGCGACCGGCCGGTGCTGCTGCAGCGCTTTCCCAACGGCGCGGGCGGCTCGTCGTTCTTCCAGAAGCGGGTGCCCGACTCGCACCCGGACTGGCTGCAGACGACGATCGTCAGCACCCCCAACGGCACCACCTCTCAGGCCCTCGTCGCCGCTGACCTGGCTCACGTGCTCTGGGCCGTCAACCTCGGCTGCCTCGGGTTCCACGTGTGGCCGGCGAAGGCGTCCGACGCCGAGCACGCCGACGAGCTCCGCATCGACCTCGACCCCACTCCCGGCGTCACCTTCGCGATGGTGCAGGAAGGGGCACGTGAGGTCCACAAGCTGTTCGATGAGGTGGACATTGCGTGCCTGCCCAAGACGACCGGCAATCGCGGCATCCACGTGTACGTGCGCCTGCAGCCGCGCTGGACGTCATACGAGGTGCGGTTCGCGGCGGTGGCGGTCGCCCGCGAGCTGGAGCGACGCCGTCCTGAGCTCATCACCGCGGCGTGGTGGAAGGAGGAGCGCGGCAAGCGTGTCTTCGTCGATTTCAACCAGAACGCGCCGCACAAGACCATCTTCGGCGCCTGGTCGGTGCGCGCTCGCCCGGGCGCGCAGGTGTCGACGCCGTTCGCCTGGGACGAGCTCGAGAGCATCCACCCTGACACCCTGACCATCGCCACGGTTCCCGAGCGCGTTGCTCGTGATGGCGACCCCTGGGCTCCGATGTCCAGCGCGCCGCAGTCACTGGAGCCGCTGCTGGCGATGCACGAGCGCGACGCTGCCGCGGGGCTGCCCGACGCGCCGTGGCCGCCTCAGTATCCGAAGATGCCCGGTGAGCCTTCTCGCGTGGCACCGAGCCGGGCACGCAAGGTCACCGAGGCCTGACTGCGGGGATGAGAATCGCCACCTGGAACGTCAATTCCCTGGCCATGCGCCTGCCCCGCGTCCTTGAGTGGCTGGCGATCACGCGACCGGACGTCCTGTGCCTGCAGGAGACCAAGGTCGCCGACAGCCTGTTCCCTCGCACCGAGCTGGCAGCACTGGGCTATGACGCCGCCACCCACGGCGGCGGTCAGTGGAACGGCGTGGCCGTGATCTCCGCCATCGGGCTCGCGGACGTGCGCCGCGGGTTCCCCGGAGAGCCGGGCTTTCCCGACCCGGAGGCGCGGGCTCTGGCCGCCACGTGCGGGCCGGTGCGGGTGTGGTCGCTCTACGTTCCCAACGGGCGGACCGTCGACAGCCCGCACTTCACGTACAAGCTGTCCTGGCTCCGCGCGCTGCGTGATGCGCTGGCGACCGAGGCGGCGCAGCCGGCTCCGCTCGCCGTCTGCGGTGACTTCAACGTCGCGCCCACTGACGTCGATGTCTGGGACCCGGAGGCCTTCATCGGGTCCACGCATGTCACCCCCGCCGAACGTGCGGCCGTCACCGCCCTACTGGAGCTGGGGCTGACGGATGTCGCCGCCCGGTCCCTCAAGGGCCCGCAGCCGTTCACCTACTGGGACTACCGGGGCGGCAACTTCCATCGCGGCCTGGGCATGCGCATCGACCTGGTCCTCCTCGGCGGCGGCCTCGCTGCGCACATCAGCGACGCGTACGTCGACCGCGACGCCCGCAAGGGCAAGGCACCGTCGGATCACGCCCCAGTCGTCGTCGACATCGACCTCCCAGCGGGCTGATCGCGTCAGCCGGCGGCCGCGGAGATGGCGTCGATCGAGTCCGAGAAGGTCACCTGGCGATGTCGGGCCGGCCGGAATCCGGGCGGCACGCACCAGCGGCGCTGAGCACGTTCAGCGCCCTGCGGCGAGCTGGAGCAGGTGGTAGACAAGGATCAGCTGCGTGACCGCCAGTGGTTCGTTGCGGACCCCGTCGATCGCGCCGAGGCCGGATGGCATGGTGGTGTCGTCACTGAATCCGAGGCCGCGCCAGATCGCGTCCTCGACCTGGCGGCTCAACTGCGGAGGCGCGTGACCGTGGACGTGCAGCGCGTCCACCGGTTTGCCATCGTCGTCGCGGATGAGCTTCAGGTGGATGGCGCGATGGTTCTCCTCGGTGAGCACCGTGGAGAGATCCGGGTGGGAGATGGTTGGCCGCAGGAGCAGTGTCGCGCTCAACGTCTCGCCGTCAGCCTCATCGTGCGAGTGCGGCCAGACCCCATCCTGGGGCTCATGTAGAGGGCCGAAACGCGCCACGATATCCGCATTGGCACGCTGCGGCCGGATGAATTCCGCAGACTCCGTTTCACGCCGGGCGAGCTCAGCCACCACCTGCTCTCGGCTGTAACCGCGCTTGCTGGAGTCGCGCGCGATCTTCCATGCGTGGCGGATCGGTTCAGGTGGATCCATGAAGACGGTCACATCTGCGCACGCCCGGGCCAGCTTGGTGTGGAGAGGAAGAAGGCCTTCGACGATGACGAAGCGCCGGGCCTCGACGAACTCCGGCCGGCCGAACGTGCCACTGCTGTGGTCGTACTTGGGCTTGAGGATGGGCTGACCCGCCGCCAGCAGCTGCAGATGCTGCTCCATGATGTCGACGTAGTTGCAGGCCGGGTTCAGGGGCGTGATGGGCAGACTGCGCCGCTCCTCGCGGTCGTAGCGATGATAGTCGTCAGCGCAGACCGCGGTGACATTCTCGGCACCGAGAGCATCGACCAGACCCTTGGTCAGTGTGGTCTTTCCAGCGGCGCTGTCCCCCGCGATGGTCAGGATCACGGGTCGCTCCGTGGTGGCCTGGCTGCTCCACGTCGCGCGCCGGATCTCCATCAGCTTCTCGGACATCATGCCGCACCGCGCTTGCTTCCGGCCAGCAGCCGGCTCTTGCGCACGTCCGCGGCCTCGATGCGCATCAGGTCATCCCTGCCCACCGTGCCTCCGGCGGCGACCAACCGGTCGGCCTGGCGCAGACGGCAGCGTTCCAGAGCGTTGCGCACGCTGCGCGCGTTGGCGAAACGCGGCATGGCGCTGCGCTTCTCGAGAAGCTCGCGGAAAGCCCCGACCGCTTCGTCGGAGAAGGTGTACTGCTGACGTGCCAGCATCTTTGCCGTGATCGCCATCAGCTCGTCGAGCGTGTAGTCGGGAAAGTCGATGTGGTGCGCGATGCGCGATTGCATCCCGGGATTGCTCTCGAAAAACGTATCCATACGATCCTTGTAGCCGGCGAGCACGACGACGACGTCGCTGCGCTGGTTCTCCATCACCTGGAGAAGGATCTCGATCGACTCGGCTCCGTAGTCGCGCTCGTTGTCCTGCTTGTAGAGGTAGTAGGCCTCGTCGATGAAGAGTAGGCCGCCCATGGCGCGCTTGAGAACGTCGCGCGTCTTCGGGGCGGTGTGGCCGATGTACTGGCCGACCAGGTCATCGCGGGTCACCGTGACCAGGTGTCCTTTGGCGAGGTAGCCGAGACGATTGAGGATCTCCGCCATGCGCAGGGCCACGGTGGTCTTGCCGGTCCCCGGGCTGCCGGTGAAGCACATGTGCAGGGAGGGGCGCTCGGCATCGAGTCCGAACCCGTGCCTGAGACGGTCGACCACGAGCAGAGAGGCGATCTCGTGAATGCGCGTCTTGACCGGCTCCAGCGCGACGAGATCGTGCGAGAGCGCGTCGAGGACGTCGGCGATGCGGGCCTCGGCCAGTTGCGCGCCGATGTCCACCTCGGTGCCCTCATCCCATGCCGGCGCATCCGGCGGCTGCGGCGCAGCCTCGGGCGACCCCACGGCGACGGGCGGCGCGGTGCCGCTCATGCCGAATCGTCGTCGCCCGTCTGTGGCCATCACCTGGTGTACCGCTCACCTTCCGGCCGGTCGGTCGCATACGCGTGCAACGTGTACCGGATCTGGCGGTCCGCCGTCTCCTGGCGGTCGAGACGGAAGCCAGGCTCGTCCTTGGGCCGGTTGACGATGAAGCTCAGCGCTGTCGTCTGCCTGCCCAGGGTGCGGTCATACGCGTTGAGACGGATGTAGTGATCGGGATGCGCCTCACGACAGCGATCGATCTCGTAGAGGATGGCGGACGGATCCTCCATGTCGAACATGGGCAGCTCCCACATCTCCCACAGGAAGTTGCGCGGGTGGGGATCGTCGGTGAACTCGACCGAGAGCGGCCATTGGTTCTGAAGGCAATAGCGCACCTGCGCGGTGATCTGCTCGTTGCTGAGATCGGGGAGATAGGAGAACGTCCCCTGGGTGATTCGCATGCGGTTGTCTCCCCTCAGGCCCGCGTCGGCGTCGGCAGCACGTCGGGCGTGTCCGTCGACTCGTAGTTGAAGCTGATCTCGCCCCACACGTCGAGGGCGGCTCGGAGCTCGGGGCTCCATCTGGCGGCGCCGCGAAGGATCTCGGGGCCCTCGCGGACGAAGTCGCGGCCCTCGTTGCGCGCCTGAACCATCACCTCGAGCGCCACACGGTTGGCTGTGGCTCCTGCTGCGATGCCCATGGGGTGGCCGATGGTGCCACCTCCGAACTGGAGCACGCAGTCCTCGCCGAGGTAGTCGAGGAGTTGGTGCATCTGGCCAGCATGGATGCCACCGGAGGCAACCGGCATGACGCCCGGCATGGCCACCCAGTCCTGGTCGAAGTAGAGGCCCTTGGTCGGGTCCGCCTTGGTGTACGGCTGCCGGCAGGTGTCGTAGTAGCCGCCGATCATGTTGGGGTCGCCCTCGAGCTTGCCAACCACCGTGCCCGCATGAATGTGGTCGACGCCGAGAAGCCTGCACCACTTGGCGATGACCCGGAAGCTGACGCCGTGGGTCTTCTGGCGCGTGTAGGTGCCGTGACCGGCGCGATGCAGATGGAGGATCACGCCGTTGCGACGCGCCCACTTCGACATCGACGTCATGGCCGTGTAGCCGACGGTGAGATCCATCATCACGACCACGCTGCCCAGCTGCTTGGCGAAGTCGGCACGCTCGTACATGCTCTCCATGTCGGCGGCGGTCACGTTGAGGTAGTGCCCCTTGACCTCGCCGGTCGCCGCCTGTGCCTTGTTCACCGCCTCCATGGCGGCGAGATACCGATCTCGCCAGCGCATGAAGGGCTGGCTGTTGATGTTCTCGTCGTCCTTGGTGAAGTCGAGGCCGCCGCGCAGCGCCTCGTACACGACCCGGCCGTAGTTGCGAGCCGACAGTCCCAGCTTGGGTTTGGTCGTGGCTCCCAGCAGGGGGCGCCCAAACTTGTTCAGGTATTCGCGCTCCATCACGATGCCGTGTGGTGGCCCCTGGAACGTCTTGACGTAATGCGGCGGAATCCGCATGTCCTCGAGGCGCAGCGCCTTCAGCGCCTTGAACCCGAACACGTTGCCGATGATCGAGGAGGTCAGGTTGGCGATCGAGCCCTCCTCGAAGAGATCGAGGTCATAGGCGATCAGCGCGATGAATTGCCCGGGTGTTCCGGGGACTTGGTCGCACCGGTACGCCTTGGCCTGGTAGTGCTCGTGCGCGGTGAGCCGGTCCGTCCACACCACCGTCCATGTGGCGGTCGACGACTCTCCGGCGACCGCCGCGGCGGCCTCCTCGGGGTCCACACCGGGCTGCGGCGTGATGCGAAAGGCGCAGAGGATGTCGGTGGGCTTGGGCTCGTAGTCGGGCTCCCAGTACCCCATCTGCTTGTAGGGGATGACCCCGGACGCCCAGCGATCGCTCGAGGGTCCCGCTGTCTGATCGATCTCGGTGTCAAGGACTGTCACGGGTGCACTCCTGCTCGGCTGGCGCGTTGACTTCATGCCGTGGGCCCATGGTCCAGCACCGACAGCTCACTGTCAATTGAATTTCTTGTGGCTATTCATTAGTGTTGACTTATGACTCTGCGCCAGCTGGCGACCTTTCTCGAGCTCTCTCGAAGTGGATCGGTGAAGGTGGCCGCCGAGCGGTTGTTCGTTTCCCAGCCGGCTGTGTCCGCGGTGATCGCCTCGCTCCAGCGCGAGTTGGGAGTGGCACTGGTCACCCGGGCCGGCCGCGGCCTGCGTCTGACGCCATCCGGGACGGTGCTTGCCGGCTACGCCAGGCGCATCCAGGGCGTTCTCGATGAAGCGGCCGTGGCGGCGGTCGGCGCGGGTGCCCGGATGCGCGTGCGCCTGGGAGCGGTGACCACAGCCGGCGAGTTCATCCTGCCGGCCGCGATCGCCGGCTTTCGCGCTCTCCGTCCCGACGCCGAGGTGAGCCTCGAGGTGACCAACCGCGCCCAGGTGTGGGAGCGGCTCGAGGCTCACGAGGTCGACCTCGTCGTCGCCGGCCGGCCTCCGGAGGCGCGCGGTCTGCGCATCCGCGGGCTGCGCCCCAACGAGCTGGTCATCGTCGCCGCCCCTGAGATGCTGCGCAGGCCGCGCCCCCTGGCGGCCTGCACATGGCTGCTGCGCGAACCGGGGTCGGGGACACGCTCCGCAGTCGAGCACTACCTCGCCACACAGGGGATCGCGCCCAGCACGCTGACACTGGGATCGAACGGCGCGGTGCGCGAGGCGGCGGCCGTCGGGCTGGGCGTCACTCTCATGTCGCGGGACGCGGTGGCGTCGGAGCTGTCGAGCGGGCGCCTGGTGGTGCTCGAGGCAGCCGGCGTGCCGCTGCAGCGCGAGTGGCACATCGTCACCCGAGACGAGCCCGAGCTCCCCGGCGCGGCAACGCTGTTCCTCGACCACCTCATGACCCACAGCGGCTTCGCCCGCACCGACGATTGGCCGTCGCGGTTGGGCCCCGCCTAAACCGTCTGGTTGCGAGCAGCGCGGCGCGAGAGAGGATCGAGCGCGTAGTACACGGCCAGCAGCGCGTGAAATGCCAGGCAGGCATAGGCCGAGATGAACGCGATGCCGACCGTGATGGTGTAGAGCGCGCTGCCGATGGTGAAGAGAACGGTGGCGATCCCGCGCTGCGCTTCCGGGAATCCTGGTGACAGAAGTCTGCGACCCCGCGAGGCGTAGACCCACAGCGCCGACCACGCATACGCATTGACCGCCATCACGACGCTGTAGAGCACCGCGGCCGTCTGGGCTCCCTGTCCCTTCTGCAAGGCCTGGCCGAAGATTCCGGTTGGATAGGGGATGAACACAATCGTCATGAGCAGGAGGAGATTGAGGTACACCAAGCCGCGGTCGACCCGTTCGAAGTGGGCGAAAATGGAGTGGTGGTTGAACCACATGATGCCGATGACCGCGAAGCTGACGACATAGGCGGCGAACCCCGGCCAGCGATCGGCCAGCTCTTGAGCCAGGTGGTTGTAGTTGCCCGGCTGCGCGATGGTCAGCACCAGCAGCGTGATGGCGATGGCGAACACGCCGTCGCTCAGCGTTTCGATGCGCGCCTTGCTCATCGCCCGGATCCTAGTGCCTCGACCTCGACACCGATCAGGCGCTGCGCACGTCGCAAGGACTCCTCTACGGCCGCGGCGTCCGATCCCCGCGCGATGACGAAGCCGAGATAACGATCACCTTCCGGCAGTGACTCCATCGCCTGGCCCACCGGGATGGTGAGCTCCACAGCGGTCACCCCCGGCACCGCCGCCGCCTGGCGCGCGCCGGACACCTGGTGCAGGACCCCTGTGCTGGGCACGGGGAGCATGAGCACCCCGGCCGCTCCCGGAGCCAACCGGGGCTGGTCCAAGGGCATCCCCATCGCGTGGCGGAGGATCAGCTCCTCGAGGGACATCTCGTGCTCGCCATCGAGAATGCGCAGCGCCGACGAGCATCGGCCACCGATGGATCGCGCCGCCACCTCGAGGAAGACGGGGCCGCCGCGCGCAAGTCGCAGCTCGGCGTGGATCGGGCCGTCGCGGAGGCCCAGGGCGTGCAGAGCCTCGCGGGTCAGGGCGATGGCGTCATCCAGCGTCGCGCCATCGTGCCTCGACGGGGTCACGTACAGCGTTTCCGCGAAGAACGGGCCGTCCAGCGGGTCGGGCTTGTCAAAGATCGCCAGCACCGACAATTCCCCCTCCGTCAGGAATCCCTCGATGGCGATCTCCGCACCGGGAATGAATTCCTCGACCAGCAGAGGTGGATCGCGGTCGGGATCGCAGAGCTCGGGTCGACGGAGAAGCTCGTCGACCCGGATCACGGCGGCGGCCAGCTCCTCGACAGTGTTGGCGCGGATCACCCCCCGGCTGGCGGCAAGGTTGACGGGCTTGACGACGCACGGCAGTCCGACCGCTGCGGCCGCGGTGCCTGCCGCAGAGCCGGTGGCGTCGCCGCGCACCTCCACCCACCGTGGCTGCCGGACCGATGCGTGGTCCAGGCGCGCGCGCAATCGCCGCTTGTCGCGAGTGGCCCCAACGGCTTCGATCGGGTTGCGCGCCAGGCCGAGCGCGGTTGCGAGGTGCGCGGCGATCAGAACGGATGCCTCGTCGACCCCGATGACGGCGTCGACCGGACGGCGCCGTGCGAACTCCGCCGCCCGGGCGGCGGAGTCTTCGGGCCGGCCGAGGTCGAGGGTCAGCACTCGTCCCTCCATCAGCGCGGCCAGGGTGGGCGCCTGATCGGACGCGACCACGCACTCCAGCCCGAGCCCCTCCGCGGCGCGCAGGAAGGCGGTGGCCCTGTAGGTGGCGGTGGGGAGGACGAGCATGACCCGCTGTGACATGGGAATCAGCCTAGGTCAGCGCCGGCGCCAGCCGCAGTGCACCGGCTGACCCGAGGCGTCAGACTCGGGTCCATGAAGCAGCCCCGCGTCAGTGCCACCGACGCCGCGCGCACCCGCATCGAGCAGGTACGCGCCAACACCAAGCAGCTGGGTGCCGGGCTTCGAATCGCCATCACCGGCCGTCACGACGGCGCCTTCATCTACGACATGCAGCTGGTGGCACCCGGTGAGGAGCGGCAGGGTGACATCGTCGTCGAGTCGCTCCAGGGCATCCCCATCCACATCCCTCTTGCCTCGGCTCCGTACCTCGACGGCATCACCCTCGACGCTGATCTTCCCATGGGCGCGGTGCGCGTCAACAACCCCAACCCGCTCTGGCTCGATCCCGTGGCCGAGCGCGTCCAGCGTCTGCTCGACCTCGAGGTCAACCCGGCCGTGGCGTCGCACGGCGGCCACATCGATCTTCTCGACGTCGCCGACGGCGTTGCCTTCATCCACATGGGCGGTGGCTGCCAGGGGTGTGGCATGGCCGAGGTCACCCTGGGCCAGGGAGTGCGCACCGCAATCCTCGACGCCTTCCCGGAGATTCGAGAGGTGCGCGACACCACCGATCACGCGCAGGGGACCAATCCCTACTACCAGGCCGCCAAGAAATAGGTCCTTCACCGCCGCAGGGACACGTCGACGAGCGGCCCTCGCGGTGAACTGCGCGACCGGCGGTGGATAGGATGGCCCCCATGACAGAGGGGATCACGCCAGGGGAGCGGTTCGAGGACACGCGCACCTGGGAGGCCGCCGGCGTGGATGGTCCGCACATCTGGCGGACTCTCGCCTACCGGAGAACGGACTGGCAGCCGGGGTCCACCACGATCGAGTGGACGGCCATACCGGAATACTGCTTTCCCACCGCCGCCGGTCCCGTCGTCCAGGGCGGCATGGTGACCGCGCTGCTCGACTCGGCGATGGGTGGGGCGTGCTGGACGGTGCTGGACAACGACCAGGTGTTTCTGACCGCTGACCTGCGTGTGGAATTCCTGCGCGCCTCGCGACCGGGCCTGCTCCGTGCCACGGGAACGGTGGTGCGGCGCACGCGCAGAATCGTCTTCTGTGCCGCCGAGATGTTCGACTCCGCGGGTGCTCTCCTCGCCACCAGCCGGTGCACGCAGGTGGTTCTCCCCGACACCGGTTCATACGGACGGCACGACGCAGCCGATCGCGATGGCGCGCCTCCCGAGGATGCTCGTGGCTGACGGCCGCAACCTGGCACGGCTCGCCGAGGAGACCTTGGAGCGGCTCGGAGACCACGACGCGCTCATCTTCGAGGGACAGACGTTCCGCTCCGGCGACTTGCACGAGCGCGCCCAGCATGCCGCCGGGGGACTTGCCGACCTCGGCGTGGAACCCGGAGAACGGGTCGTCGTGCTGATGGCCAACTGTCCGGAGGTCCTGATCGCATACAACGCCATCTGGCGCGCCGGAGCGGTGGTCACGCCCGTGGTCTTCCTCACCAGCGCCCCTGAGCTGCGCCACATCCTGGTCGACTCGGGCGCCGTCGCCGCGATGACCACCGCCGAGCTGCTGGGCACGGTTCTCGATGCGGCCGCCGGTGCGCCCGCGCTGCGACACGTCATCGTCGCCGGCGATCATCCCGACGCCCCAGCGGGAATCGGGGTGCAGCAGGTGGACTTCCAGGATCTCGACACCGCTGAAGCACGTGCGCGTGTGCAGCGGCGGGACGATGAGCTCGCCGCTCTCATGTACACCGGGGGCACCACGGGCAGGGCCAAGGGGGTTGCGCTCAGCCATGCCAACCTGTGGTCCTGTGGACGCAGCTCGTGGGAGGCCACCCACGTGCCGGGGGCAACGCGCGTCATCACCCCGCTGCCACTGTCCCATGCGTACGGCATGATCGTCACCATTGTCGGCATGCACTCCGATGAGCGGGGAGTGGCGGTGGTCCAGCGCTGGTTCAACGCGTCCGAATGGGTCGCGCTCTGCGAACAGCACCGCTCCCAGCGCACCGCGCTGGTCCCCGCCATGATGCAGATGCTCCTCGCCGAGCCCCTCGAGGAGGCGGCGCTCGACGCGCTGCTCTACGTCGGCAGCGGCGCTGCACCGCTGTCGCTCGATGTCATGCAGGAGTTCGAGCGCAGGGTGCCGTCGTGCCAGGTTCTCGAGGGGTACGGCTGCACGGAGACGTCCGCGGTGATCTCCACCAACCCTCCCGGCCGCCGTCGCCCGGGGAGCGTGGGATTGCCGATCGCGGGCTGCAGCGTGCGCATCACCGGCGAGGGGGGCGAGGTGCTGCGCGACGGTGACGACGGCGAGATCTGCGTCCGCGGCCCGGGAGTCATGGGCGGCTACTGGAACTCTCCTGAGGAGACTGCGGCGGTTCTCCGCGACGGCTGGCTGCACACCGGCGACATCGGCCACGTCGACTCCGACGGGTACCTCTACGTCGTCGACCGCAAGAAGGACCTCATCCTGCGCGGTGGATTCAACGTCTTTCCGCGCGACGTCGAGGATGTGCTCGTCTCCCATCCGCAGGTTGCCATGGCCGGCGTGGTCGGCCGTCCGGACCCTCGCCTGGGTGAGGAGGTGGTCGCCTTCGTGAGCCTGAAGCAGGGGACGACGGTGGGAGCCGACGAGCTCATCCGGTACGCTCGCTCGCGTCTGTCCGCGACCAAGGCTCCGCGCGAGATCCGGATCGTCGGCAGCATCCCTCTCACCAGCGTCGGTAAGCTGGATCGCAAGGCGCTCCGCTCGATGGTGGCGGTGGCACCATCGGCCGCGGACGGGTGAGGTAGGCTCCCTTCCCGTGGATCTGAGCCTCTCCCCATCGGAGCTGCACTTCCGCGACGAGGTGCGCGGGTGGCTCTCAGAGCACCGTCCCGGGCCCGAGCCCGAGGGTACCGAGGAGATCGTGGATTTCCGGCTGCGCTGGCAGCGCACCCTCTTCGACGCCGGATACGTCGGCATCGCCTGGCCGCGCCAGCACGGCGGCCGTGGCGCCACCCTCATGGAGCAGGCCATCTTCAACGAGGAGCTGGTGCGCGCCAAGGCGCCGCCCCCGGCCAACATCATCGGGCTGGTCATGGGTGGCCCGGTGGTCATCACCCACGGCAGCGACGAGCAGCGGGCGCGCTTTCTCGCCCCCATCCTCAACGGCGACGAGGTGTGGTGCCAGGGCTTCAGCGAGCCCAACGCGGGCAGTGACCTGGCGGCGCTGACCACCCGCGCGGAGCGGGTCGACGGCGGCTGGAAGGTCAACGGACAGAAGGTGTGGACCTCGTTCGCGCACCGCGCCACGTGGTGCATGCTCCTGGCCAGAACCGGTGGTGAAGAGCGCCATCGCAACCTCACCTACTTCATCTGCAACATGAAGCAACCCGGAGTCGAGGTGCGCCCGCTGCGCCAGGCCACCGGCGATTCGGAATTCAACGAGATCTTCTTCAACGATGCCATCGTGTCCGACGGGGACAGGGTGGGCGCCGTCGGCGAGGGGTGGAGGGTGGCCATCACCACGCTGATGTTTGAACGCGCCGGGTTGAGCGCGGCTTCCGCGCTGGCCATCCAGATGCAGCTCGACGAGCTGGCCGCGCTGATCCGCGAGCGTGGCCGCCAGGAGGACCCGGTTCTGCGCCGCCGGCTCAGCGGGCTGATCGTCGAGACCGAGACGATGCGCCTCAACGGATATCGCGGGCTCTCGCGCGTCATCGAGCGCGGTGTGCCCGGTCCGGAAGGCTCGCTGGCCAAGATCCAGTGGGCAGACATCAATCAGCGCCTCGGCGAGCTCGCTCTCGACGTCCTCGGTGCCGACAGCCTGGTCGCCGATCCCGTGTGGACGCGACGGATGCTGCGTGCGCGGGCCAACTCCATCGAGGGCGGCACCTCCGAGATCCAGCGCAACATCATCGCGGAGCGCGTGCTCGAACTTCCCCGGATGCGCTGAGAGCAGGCCATGCGATTCGATCTCAGTGACGATCAGCGCGCGGTGCGCGACGCCATCGATGAGCTGTGCCGGGCTCGCTGGGATGCGGCGGCGGTGCGGCGCCGCCTCGCCGGCGAGGACGACGGTTCCAAGCTGTGGAGCGAGCTCGCCACCGCAGGGTGGACGGGCGCGGCGGTGGACGAGGGATACGGTGGCCAGGGCCTGGGAACTGTCGAGCTTGCCCTGGTATGCGAGGGACTCGGTCGAGCCCTGGCCCCGGGGACCTTTTTCGGCAACACCGCCGCCGCTGTGGTGGTGCAGACAGCCGGTGACGAGCAGCAGCGGCAGCGCTGGCTGCCCGGATTCGCGAGCGGCGCGACGCGTGGTGCCATCGCCATGCTGCAGCCTGACGGCAGCGCGCTGGCGCTCGACGCCGACGGCTCGGCGGCGGTGGTGCTGGTGGAGCCGGGCCGGGCCATGATCGCCGGCTCGGAATCGTGCAGCTTCGAACCCCTGGACGGCGTCGACCTGACTCGCCGGCTCACGCGCGTGCTCGTCACGGAGGCGGAGACGTTGCCCGGCGACACCGGTCCCGCCCTCGACCGACTCGAAGTGGCGCTGAGCGCCGAGCTCGTCGGCATCGCGCAACGCGCGCTCGACCTGGCGATCGAGCACGCCCGCACCAGGCAGCAGTTCGGCCGGCCCATCGGCGCCTACCAGGCGGTCTCGCATCGCTGCGCGGACATGCTGCTCGACGTCGAGAGCGCGCGATCCGCCGTGCTCTGCGCGGCCTGGACGGCGGATCACGACCCGGCCGCCCTTCCCTTCGCGTCGTCGGTTGCCAAGGTTGCCGCGGCCCAGGGCGCCTGGCGGGTGACCGCGTCGTCGCTGCAGGTGCACGGAGGCATCGGCTTCACCTGGGAGCACGACTGCCACCTGCTCCTCCGCCGGGCGGCGTCGTCGGGCCGGCTGCTCGGTGGCGTCGACTTCCACCTCGATCGAGTGTCGGAGCTGCGCGGCCTCGGCGCGAAGTCGACGACGGTCAGCGCGTAGCGGCCGCCGTGGCCGCATCGACAGGACTGCGCACAAAGACCGGTTTGCGTCGCAGTTCGGGCAGCGCGCTCGGGAGCATCTCCCAATCGAGGACGTCGGAGACCACCGCGCGCGGATTGACGGCCCCCGTTGTGGCCAGCAGCAACGCCTGGGGAATGTGGGCGCGCGTGCTGTCTCGACCGAGGTGGAGGGTGAGGCCGGACATGTACATCTCGAACAGTGGCAGCTCGCCCCGTCGGAAATGATTTCCGGCACTCTCACAGACGCCCTCAGGCACGAGTGACAGGCACGCCGTGGCCAGGTCCGCAACCCGTCCGGTCGCCTCCACGGCCAGATCGAATCCGTGCCGCACCGGTTCCGTCGAGTCGGTGGTCTCAGCACCGTAGCTCTCCGCGATGGCGCGTCGTCCGGCGTCGGGGTCGACGTAGAGCCGCCGCGACGCACCCAGCGCTCCCGCGATGTCGCACGCGTACAGTCCGATGTTCCCGCGACTCATGATCAGCACAGTTCCTCCAGGGCGTGCCTGGAGGGGCTGTGCCACCATGGCCCACGCCAGTGACCAGTTGTCGCCCGCCGAGGCGAGAGCGATGGGGTCGAGACCAGCGGGCAGCGGCACCAGCATCGCATCTGCGAAGGGGACGCGGACCAGGTCGGAGAACAGACCGCCCCACTCACCCCCGAGCGGCGCGCCGAACATGGCCAGCTCGGCAACCGTCCGGCAATGGGCGTACAACCCGGCGGCGCAGCGGTCGCAGTGACCGCAGGAGATGTGCCAGGGCACGACCACGAGGTCGCCCGCGGCGACATGGGTGATGGCATCGCCCACCTCCACCACCTCCGCGATGCACTCGTGACCGAGTGCGAAGGGGGGCGGCAGCGGCGATCGGCCGAGCAGGATGACCAGGTCGACGTCACACGTGGTGGCCGCCACCGGCCTGACGATGGCGTCGACCGCCGATTGCAGACGTGGGTCGGGGGCCGCCGTCCATTCCACAGTCCGCCGGGCCACGAAGGTCAGCTGGCGCATCGAGTTACTGCTGCTGCTGCTGCCAGTGCACGGCGACTCCGCGATGCACTGTCTCCACCTGCTGGTGGGACATGCGAGTGACGCGCACCAGCACGTCGGGCCGGGCGCCCTCCGACGTCCCGTAGAAGAGCCCGCGATGCGGGGCCACATCGCTGTAATCGCGCCCGGCCGCGAGACGGAGGTGCTGCACGCCTGTGAACCCACCGTGGGTGGGGTCGAGTCCCACCCAGCGACCATCCGCGCCACACACCTCCGCCCAGGCGTGGGACTGGCCTTCGATGAAGGTCTGGTCGCCGGCCGGGCCGAGGTAGCCGCTCACGTACCTGGCCGGCCAGCCGGCGCCGCGCACCATGGCCAGGAAGAGATGAGTGAAGTCCTGGCAGACCCCGGCGCCACCGGCGAGCAGATCGTCGATGCTCGACTCCACGGTCGTCGCCCCGGTGACGTAGCGGAGCTCCTCGGGGATGCGCTGCGCGGTCGCGAGCACGGCGTCGAAGCTGCTGTCGTCTCCGTTCCACTCGTTCCAGAGGTCGCGCGTGGTGGCCGTCAGCGGCACGCGACGGCTGGGGAGCACATATTCCAGGCGGGGGTCGCCGGCGAGAACCTCCGCCGACCACATCGGCAGACGTCGCCGCCGCGGCTCGCTGTTCTCCACCACGGCGTCGACGACGAACTCGAGCGCCTCGTGTGGGGTGGTGACGTCGACGCGGTGGACGTAGTTGCCGAAATAGTCGATGCGGCTGCGCGGCACGGCAGCTGGATTGGTCAACAGCGAGAAGGCGATGGTTCGCTGCGAGCCCCGGTCGCGCGGGCGCATGCGAACCTCGTTGTAGGAGAGCGCGACCGAATCGATGTAGCGCAGTGTGGTGTGGTGCCACACCGCGTACGTCAGCGACTCAGCACCCATGTGTCCTTGCTGCCTCCGCCCTGTGACGAGTTGACCACCAGCTGATCGGGGTTGGCGGCTACCCGGGTGAGCCCACCCGGGGATATCCATGGTCGTTCATCGAGCAGCACGAAGGGGCGCAGGTCGACCGCTCTGCCTTCGAGACCACCGTCGGCGTCCATGCAGATGGCCCTGCTCAGCTCCACCTCCTCCTGCGCCAGCCACTGCCGCGGAGCCGCGTCGATCCTGGCGATCAGCTCGGCGCGTTCGACTGCCCCGACGAGGCGGCCGAAGTGGATGTCGTAGCCGCCACTGGCGTCCACCGGCTTCAGCACCATCTTGTCGAAGTGAGCGACGACGTGGGCGCGCTGCACGGGGTCACCGAGATCGAAGGTGGCGACGTTCTCCATCAACGGCTCCTCACCCAGGTAGTAGCGAATCATGGCCGGGACATACGGGTAGATGGCCTTGTCGTCGGCCACGCCGGTTCCCGGGGCATTGGCGATGGCCACATTGCCGCGGCGCCACGCCTCGATGATCCCCGGCGCGCCGAGCATCGACTCGCTGCGGAAGACGAGCGGGTCGAGCCAGTCGCTGTTGACGCGCGAGTAGATGACGTCGACACGGTGGACGCCGCCCTCACCGTCCCGCCGGTACACCTCGTCCTCGGAGACGATGAGGTCGTTTCCTTCGACCAGCGTTGCCCCCATCTCTTCCGCAAGCAGCTTGTGCTCGTAGTACGCGGCGTTGTACGAGCCCGGTGTGAGCAGGGCGATCGCAGCCTCCCAAGGCCGTGGTGCGATCCTCTGCAGGATGCGCCGCAGCCGGGTCGTGTACTCATCGATGCGCCGCACCGCGCTGCTGGCGAACCATTCCGGTGCCAGCTTCTCCATGGCCCGGCGCGCCTCCAGCGCGTAGGCGACTCCACTGGGGACGCGAACGTTGTCCTCGAGCACGCAGAAGGCCCCCTGCACCCGAACCACGTCGATCCCGGAGACATGGCACCAGGTGGATCGGGGCGGCCGCACCCCGACGATGTCGCGCAGGTATCCGGTGCTGCTGTACACCAACCGTCCGGGAACGACCCCGTCGCGGAGAGCGCGCTGCGCCCCATAGCAATCGGACACGAAGTGGTCGAGCGCCACCGCTCGCTGGGAGAGAGCCCGGTGGATGCTGCGCCACTCCGAGGCGCCGATCACCCGAGGGATGGGGTCGAAGGGAAAGATCGGCGCCACTCCCTCCTCGGGGACGCCGAAGGTCACTCCACGGGTGGCGAACCAGTCTTGTGCGCCGCGCCTAAGTTTGGGTAGCTCTCTCTGCATGCGGGTCACAGCCCCGAGCAGCTCGACGTACGGGCCGCGCGCGACGCCGTCGATGCCGACGCATTCGTCAGCGTCCACCGGAAGGTACGACGACGGCTCGGTCTTCGCCATTTGTGCATGCAGACTACTCTCCGGCGCTAGACTGCGAGCGTGTCGGAGGAATCCAGCAGCTGGCTGCGAGTCGGTTGCGAGTTCGTCCACGAGCTCAACTGGCCGGTGGCGCTCACCCTCCAGGTGGAGCCGCGCACCGATGCGGTCCTTGCTGTCCGCGAAGCTCAGCTGGAGACGGAGCCCGACGTGCCCGTGCGTCGCCACCTCGACCTCTATGGCAATGTCTGTCGCCGTCTGACGCTCGGCCCCGGTCGCACCCGCATCCGCTACGAGGCGGAGGTGGAGGTGGACGCTGCGGTGGACGACGCCGATGGCGACGCCGCGCAGGCGCCCATCGCCGACCTTCCCGACGACGTCCTGCACTTCACCCTGGCCAGCCGATACTGCGACTCCGACCGGCTCTCCAACACGGCCTGGGCACTGTTCGGCGGTGTGCCGGAGGGATGGACGCGGGTGCAGGCGGTCGTCGACTGGGTGCACGACAACATTGCCTTCACGATGGGCAGCAGCAACACGGCAACCGGCGCCAGTGACGTCTACATCGAGCGGCGCGGGGTGTGCCGGGACTTCGCCCACCTGGCCGTTGCCTTCCTGCGCGGGCTCAACGTCCCGGCCCGGTACTGTTTTGGATACCTGCCCGACATCGACGTCCCCGTCGCCCCCGAGCCCATGGACTTCGCCGCCTGGCTGGAGGCGTATGTCGGGGGCCGCTGGTACACGTTCGACCCGCGCAACAATGCGCGCCGGACGGGCCGTGTGGTGATCGGGCGCGGCCGCGACGCGCTCGACGTGGCCATGATGACCACCTACGGACGCGCCCCCCTGGTCGCGATGCGCGTGGCCGCCGAACCGGTGACCGCGCAGCTGTGGTCGAGCGCGCAGCCGCCGGTGTGCGGCGACTTCGGAGCAGCGTCATGAGGCTTCCGCTCGGCGACGATGCCGGCGGTATCGAGGAAGGCGACGAAGCCGCCGGCGTCGACGCCGCCGCGGTCGACTGGACACGGGTGCGGCGCAGCGCCTACGTGATCCACCAACGCATCACGTACACATACGCGGGCCCGGTGCGGCACCTCCATCAGCGGCTGATGGTGCAGCCACGTGAGCATCACGGCGACCAGCGCCGTGTGTCACGCAGTGTGCAGATCGTCGATGCCACTCCCAAGAGCATTCGCGCGGCTGCCGACGAGTTCGGCAACCACGTCGTCGCCATCGACGTTCCCTACGTCGCCGAACAGGTGACATTCATCTCCTGGAGCGTGGTCGAGCGCAGCAGCGATCATCCCCACCTGGCGGCGGGCGCTCTGCTCCACGACCGCCGCCTGCTCGATCCCACCGAGCTGACCGCCCCCGAGGGCGACCTGGCCGGGTTGATCCGCGAGCTCGGCGACGCGGGTCTCTCCGGGGAGGATCTGGCCGTCGCGGCATGCCGGCGGGTCTTCGAGGTGATGGCGTACGCGCATGACGTCACCTCGGTGCGCACCACCGCTGCCGAGGCATACGCCAAGCGCACCGGCGTGTGCCAGGACTTCGCCCATGTGCTCCTGGCGGTAATGCGCGGGCTCGGTCTGCCGTCGCGGTACGTGTCCGGCCAGTTGCTCGGCAGCGGTGGTTCTCACGCCTGGGTGGAGGTCCTGGTGCCGGACGGGGAGGGGCACGCCCGCGTGCTGGCTCTCGATCCCACCCACGGACGTGGCGCCGGAATGACCTACGTCACCATCGCCGTCGGGCGCGATTACGCCGACATCGCGCCGGTGTCGGGCAGCTATGTGGCATCGCACTCCGGGGTGCTGACGATGCGCAAGCGCGTCTCGGTGATGCGCATCGAAGCCCTCGCGGACGAGCAGAGGCTGGCCGGCTAACTACCCGAGCAGATCGCGCGCCACAGCGTCATACAGCTGCACCGTCAGGCGCAGCGACTCCTGGTCGACGCGCTCGTCGTTGGCGTGGAACATGGCGCTGAACTGGGCGAGGGACATGGCCCGGCTGTACAGGGCCATGCCGTACGCCGGAATCCCCATCGCGCGAAAGAAGCGGGCATCGGTCCCACCCGCGGTGAGCGTGGGGATGCACGTCGCCTCCGGGTACACCGTCGTGGCGGCGTGCGTGATGGCATCCCAGAGTGGAGTGTCCACTCGCGATTCCGACGGGTCGTCGCGCTGCAGGATCTCGATGGTGACGTCGTTGCGCAATGGGCCGAGGGCGGTGTCGAAGAATTCCATCACGTCCTCATCGGTCTGTCCGGGAACCTTGCGGAGGTCGATCTCCAGGTCCACATGCCCGGGGATGACGTTGGTCTTCTCCCCGCCGTGGATGACATTGGGGCTGACGGTGAGGTGGGTGAGCGCGTGGACCATGCCGGCCAGGCCCTCGGGCAGAGCGTCGATGCCCTCCCAGATTCGTGCCGGATCGACGAGCGCCGCCGCGACCTCGGGCTCGAAGCCCATTCCCGCGACCCAACGGCGCCAGGAATCGGTGATGTGGGCGGCGGTGCGATATCCCGACAGCCGGGTCACCACCTCCGCCGCCTTGACCAGCGCGTTGTCGGAGCGCAGCGGCCGCGACCCATGGCCGGGTGTGCCGTGCACGGTCATCCGGCACCAGCAGATGCCCTTCTCACCCACGGTGACGCCGATGCGCTCACCCGCCGGCGTGTGCTGCAGCACCCCGCCGTTCTCGGTGATCACATAGTCGCAGCGGATCGAGTCCGGCGCGTGCTCGGCAAGCCACCCGGCCCCCAGCGCTCCGCCGGCCTCCTCGTCGGCGACGGCGAGGAAGAGCAGGGTGCCGCGAGGCCTGCGCCCAGAACCGGCGAGGCGTCGCGTCGCCACCGCCATCGACGCGGTGAGGTTGAGCATGTCGATGGCGCCACGCCCCCACACCACCCCGTCGGCGAGCTCGCCGCCGAGCGGATCGCGCTGCCATCCCTCGGGGTCGACGGGCACCACATCGGTGTGCCCCATGAGCATCAGCGTGGGGGCGGTCGGGTCACTGCCCTCCAGCCGGACCAGCAGAGACGTGCGCCCCGGCAGCGACTCGAACGTCTCCATCTCGACGCCGCATCCGCGGAGGTGCTCGGCGAGCAGCTCCGCGTTGCGAATCTCCTGGCCGGAGCCCGGTGTGCCGTCGTTGATGCAGCCATTGCGGATCAGCCGCTGCAGCAGGTCGGTGACCTCGGCGGCACTCTCACTCATCGGCGCTCGATGCTAGCTGAGTAGGCTGACCGCCCGGATTCGCCTCTACCGCGTGCGAAGATCGGCGGCCGGCCCATCCGGCCGAAACACCTCGTAGGGCGACGCAATCCCCAGGTCGGCGAGGATAGGTGCCATGGCCGTCCCACCCGACGCCGCTCCGCGGCGCGCCGACCTGCGCAATGTCGCCATCGTGGCCCACGTCGACCACGGCAAGACCACGCTCGTCGACGCCCTGCTCAAGCAGTCGCGAGTCTTCGCCGCGCACGAGCAGGTGGGCGAGCTGATCATGGATTCCAACGATCTCGAGCGCGAGAAGGGCATCACCATCCTCGCCAAGACGACGTCGATCCGCTATCGGGGCGTCAAGCTCAACATCATCGACACGCCGGGGCACGCCGACTTCGGCGGTGAGGTGGAGCGCGTGCTCGGCATGGCGGACGGGTGCCTCCTGCTGGTCGACTCCGCCGAGGGCCCGATGCCGCAGACGCGCGTGGTGCTGCGCCAGGCGCTGGCTCTGGGACTGCGCCCGATCATCGTCGTCAACAAGATCGACAGGGTCAACGCCCGTCCCGCCGAGACAGTCGAGGCGACCCACGATCTCCTCCTCGAGCTGGCCACCGACTCCTCGCAGCTGGATGCACCGGTGGTCTACACCAACGGACGCGCGGGCACCGCCACCACCGACCTGCATCGCGAGGGCACCACTCTCGAGCCACTGCTCGACACCATCCTCAGCCACGTTCCCCCTCCGCCCGCCGACCCCGACGCTCCGTTCCAGATGCTGGTCAGCAATCTTGACCACGACAACTACAGCGGCCGCCTGGCGTTGGGGCGCATCAACAAGGGCGTGCTTCGGGTGGGCCAGACGGTGGTGTGCTGCACCGCCGACGGGATCGGACCGCGCCAGCGTATCGGCACCGTGATGACGGTGGAGGCGCTGCAGCGTGTGTCCGTCGACGAGGTCGCCGCCGGGGAGATCGTCTACATCACCGGCCTCGCCGACGTCGCCATCGGCGACACCGTGGCCGATGCCGACAACCCCGTGCCCCTGCCCCGCCCCGAGGTGGGCGAGCCCACCCTGCGCATGCAGTTCTCCGTCAACCAATCGCCCATGGCCGGGCGCGAGGCAACCTTGAGCAGCACCTCCCGGCAGCTGCGCGCGCGACTCCATCGTGAGCTGCTCACCAATGTCGCGCTGCGCGTCGCCGACGGGCCCACCGCCGACATCTTCGAGGTCAGCGGCCGTGGCGAGCTCCACCTGGCGATCCTCATCGAGACCATGCGCCGCGAGGGATACGAGTTCGAGGTCTCCCGCCCGGCGGTGATCACCCGCGAGATCGACGGACACCGCTGCGAACCGGTGGAGGAGTGCATCATCGATTGCGACGCGGACGCCGTGGGTGCCATCACCGAGACGCTGGGATCGCGCGGTGCGCAGATGCAGTCGATGCGCACCGACGCCGCCGGCAGAGCCCGGCTCACCCACCATGCCCCGACGCGCGCGCTCATCGGTCTGCGCAGCCAGATCCTCACGCTGACCCGCGGGACAGGGGTGATGTCGACCCGTCTGCTCGGCTGGGAGCGGTGGCGCACCCTGCCTCCAACCAGCCGCAACGGCGTGCTCACCGCCAGCCAGCCGGGCACAGCGGTGGCCTACGGTCTGCTCGGCCTCCAAGAGCGTGGCCAGCCCTTCGTGGGCCCTGGCACCGCCGTGTACGAGGGCATGATCGTCGGCCTCAACCGCCGCCCGGGTGACATCCACCTCAACGTCACCAAGCAGAAGCAGAAGACCAACATCCGGTCCTCCACCGAGGATGCCACGGTGCGCCTGGTGCCGCCTCGGACCATGTCGCTCGAGGAGAGCCTCGACTTCATCGAGGACGACGAGCTCGTCGAGGTGACCCCCAAGGGGATCAGGCTGCGCAAGCGAATCCTCAATGCCGATCAGCGCAACAAGCTCCGCAAGCGCGACCAGGCGGCGGCGTTGTGAGGCTGCTGCTCAGGGGTGCGCGGGACTCGGCGGTTGGCCCTCGCGCTCGAACATGACCTCGTCGACGTAGCACCAGTACCACTCCTCTGCCGGCTCGAAGGATTGGAGCAGCGGATGGGCGGTCTGGTGGAAGTGAAAGGTCGCGTGCTTGCCCGGAGAGGAGTCGCAGCAGCCGATGTGCCCGCACGTGACGCATCGGCGCAGGTGCACCCAGCGCTGTCCGATGGCCAGGCACTCGACGCAGCCGTCACCGCTCGGGGCTGCTCCGGTATCGGCGTCGAGATGACTGCAGATCTCGGCCATGTGGATCCTCCTCGTGGCGCCGGCCGGCACCTGTCCTCACAGTAGCGCGCCCGCCCCGCGGCGGCGGACTCGGCTACCGCGCGGACGCGGGACGGGGACGGCGGCGACGGAAGGTGTTGGCGCCGCCGCCCCGGTGCGGGCGCGGCAGCGGACGTCCGTCCGGCACACCCAGGGGCGGGGCGGCGATGAAGCGGATGTTGCCGGTGCTGAGCAGGTGATCGGTGTCGGCGCCGCGGAGCTCAGGCGCCCCGAGGCGGCGCAGCTTGCGCCACTTCTCGGCGTCCTCACGGGTCAGGAAGGTGAACGCCCGGCCGGCGGCGCCGTTGCGCGCGGTGCGGCCGATGCGATGCGTCAACCACTGCGGGGTTTCGGGGAGCTCGTAGTTGACGACCACAGCCACCCCGGAGATGTCCAGCCCGCGGGCCGCGACGTTGGTGGCCACCAGCACGTCGGCCTGTCCGCTGCGAAACATCGCCACGGCGCGGTCGCGCGCGTTCTGTGAGAGGTTCCCTTGCAGCTCGACGCTGCGGTGGCCGCGAGCGGTGAGGTCGCGGGCCAGTCCCTTGGCGCCGTGCTTGGTGCGATGGAAGACGAGGGCTGAGCCCTGGTGGCGGCGCAGCAGGCGCGACAGCGTGTCGACCTTGGTGGCGCGCTCGACGTGGAGGATGGCGTGCTCCAGGGTGGGCTCGCCCTCGGAGATCACCCGGATCACAGCGGGATCGGTGAGGTGGCGCTCGACCATGCGCTGCACCCATGACGGCATGGTCGCCGAGGTGAGCACGGTCTGACGGCGCTTCGGACCGTCGCCGGGAGTGAGGGCGATGATGCGCTCGACGTCAGGCGCGAATCCCTGGTCGAGCATCTCGTCGGCCTCGTCGAGGACCAGATATTCAATCGATGCGAGGTTGAGCCGGCCCTGTCCCGCAAGGTCGAGGATGCGTCCCGGGCAGCCGATCACAACGTCGGGGCTGCTGCGCAGCGCGCTGAGCTGGCCGCCGTAGCCGACGCCGCCGTAGAGCATGGCGATGCGCAGGCCGCGATCGACTGTGCGCAGCACTGCCCCGATCTGGTTGGCAAGCTCTCGCGAGGGCGCGACGACCAGCGCGCGCGGTCCGCCATCGCGGCGGTGGCCGGCCAGCCGCTCCACCATGGGGATGAGGAAGGCCAATGTCTTGCCGGAGCCGGTGGGCGCCTCGGCGGCGACATCACGGCCGCGCAGCAGGGCGGGAATCGCCTCTGCCTGAATGGGAAGTGGGGTGGTGATGGAGCCCTGCTCCAAGGCGAGAAGGGTGCGCGGACGCACACCGAGGTCAGCGAACGATGTCATGAGTCTCCGAAGCCGAAAGGCTCTGCGCTTCCCCTCGAAGCTCTGGTCAGTTGCCTGGCTTGAGGGACCCGCGTGACACGGGGAGAGGAAACCGCAAGAAGGGCAGCGGCGCAAGAAAGAGGACGCCGCGTCAGGCCAGAGCCTAACAGGTCGCGGCCGAACACGGCGGTACGGCGATGTCACAGCGCGTGCATAGGTGCTGGCATCGTCACCGAGACGCGCGTGGTTTGGTCATACAACGGACAGATGCCTTGTCGATAGTCATGGACGATGAGATATCCTCCCGGCCGTCCGACCGGTGCTCGAGCACGTCGGCACTCCGACGAAGTGACCGCGATCCCACCAGCAAGGAGCGGTGTCGGCGCATGAAGTACTGGGCGTACCGGGTCGCTGAGGTGCTCGCCAATTCCGTGCCGCAGGCCGTCGCCTACGCCGTCGCCATCGCCGCCGTCCATGTGCTCCTGGTGCTGACCCCGGGGCGCTTCACGGGCTTGCGGGCCAACCTGTCCACCGTCGTCGGCGAGGTGCCACCGCGGCGATTGCGGGCCGTTGTCCGTGCCAATGCTCGCAATCTGGGGCGCTCGTGGATCGACGTTCTGCGCATGTCGCGCCCCAGCCACTGCGCCCGCCGGCTCGACATCGAAGGCATCGACATCCTCACCACAGCTCTCGACCGCGGCCACGGCGTGGTCATGGTGTCCAGCCATCTAGGTCCGTGGGACGCGGGGCTGGTCGCATTCAACGCTGACGCCGGCCGGGTAGCGGTGCTGGCGGAGACGCTGCGTCCCAGGCGACTCTTCGACCATCTGCGCAGCGGACGCGCCGCGCTCGGGGTCACCGTCATCCCCATCGATGTCGCGGCCATGCGCGAGGCGGAGATCGACGTGGCGCGTCGCATCGGTGCCGGTGCGCTGCGCCAGGTCCTCGGCGAGCTGCGCGCCAACGGCACCGTCGCCATCGCCATCGATCGGGATCTGACCGGCACCGGCGTTCGAGTCGAGTTCTTCGGCCGGCAGACGCCGATCCCGATCGGGGTGGTCGATCTGGCGATGCGCTGCAACGCCGCGCTCATCCCCGTCTGGTCAGTGCGTCATCGGGGCAGGTTGTGCCTGCACGCGCTGCCCGAGGTCTCGTATGACGTCACCGCGCCGCGTGACGTGGAGGTGCGCCGGGTGGCACGCACCCTGCTGGGCGCCGTCGAACCGGTCATCGGCGAGCACGCCGACCAGTGGCACGTGCTCGACCCCATCTGGCCGCTCCCGGCGCCCGAGCCCAGCGGGGTCAGCGTCCTGCGTCATGCGCCGCTGCTGATCGCGCTGTTCTGCGCCCCGCTGGTGGCCGCGGGCGTCAGCGGCTGGGGCCTGGGACTGACCTGGGTCACCAAGTCACCGGATTGGTGGGTGCGACCGGCGCTCGGTTCGGGGCTGGCCGCGATCGCCCTGACCGTTTTGCCCACGGCCATACTCTGGGCGCGCGGCGAGGGTGCGCGCGTCCTCGCCCGCGTCGGACGGGTGGCGATGTACCTGACCACGGTGGCGCTGGTGGCCGGGCTGAGTGGCATGATGGTGGGCGCGATCCGGAGCTGATCGCGCGGCGTCCGGGGCGCTCCACCGTGCAGAGTCGGCCGCCATGGCCGCCCTGCTCGCGCTCGTCTCGGCGGTCTGTTACGGCGTCAGCGATTTCAGCGGCGGACTGGCGGCGCGGCGCGTGCCGGCGACGGCGGTGGTGCTGGTCAGCAATGGCCTGAGCCTCCTGCTGGCCCTGCTCGCGGTGGGATTGCTTCCCGGATCGACGTACAGCGCGGGGGACATGGCCTGGGGTGCGGCGGCGGGCGTTGTCGGCCTGCTCGGCGTGGTGCTCCTCTATCGCGGCCTGGCGATCGGACCGATGTCGGTGGTGGCACCGCTGACCGCGGTGCTGAGCGCGCTGGTGCCCGTAGCGGTGGGCACGATTCGGGGCGAACGTCCCGGCGCGCTCGCCGTCATCGGGGTGGCGCTGGCCATCCCGGCGATGGTGCTGATCGGCCGTGAGCCGCGCAGCCGCACCTCCATCGAGAGGGGAGATCCCCGCGCCCCCGGGGGCGCCCCGCTCAGCCGCGGCGCCGTTCTGTCCGCGCTGTCTGCCGGCGTCAGCTTCGGCGGTTTCTTCGTGCTGCTGGCCCAGACCAGCTCCAATGGGGGAGCCTGGCCCCTGGTGCCGCAGCGCGCCGCATCGGTGCTCATCCTCCTCGGCATCTCGGCCGCTGCGCTCCTGCGTGGGGCACCAGCCCTTCCGCGGGGCCGGACATTCGGCCTGGCGGCGATCGCCGGATCCACCGACTTCGCCGCTAATCTTGCCTACGTGCTGGCCACGCACCGCGGGCTGCTCGCCCTGGTCGCGGTCGTCAGCTCCCTCTACCCGGCCACCACCCTGCTGCTCGCTCGCGGCGTGCTCGGCGAGCGTCTCGCCCGTCAGCAGGCCGGCGGTCTGCTGCTCGCGGCGGCTGCCGTTGTCCTCATCGCGCTCCACTGAGCGCGGCGCCGGACAGGCCTCAGCGGACCTGGGCGTAGTCCCCGATGGGAATCCCGGCGACCTCGCCGTTGTCGCGTCGATCGCGCGAATCCGCTGCGCCGGCGAGGGGAGAGCGACCGGCGATGAGATCGGCCATCTCCTCGCACCAGAAGGCGAGCCCGCAGAACTGGTAGGTGAACAGGCCCTTGGTCAGCGCCGGGCTGTTCTTCTCGAAGACCCTGTGGCCGATCACCTGGAGAGCCCAGCCGGCCAGGAACAGGGGCACGCCGGCGCGTGGCCGGGCGGCGATCAGCGGCAGCGCGGCGGCAACAGCCGGGATGCCCACCAGGTGGGTGGCTCGCACCCCGGTGGTGGTGTGCTGGGAGCGGTAGTACGCCATCTTCTCCTCGAAGGACGCGCTCCGTGGGGGAACCTCGGTTCCGGCGGCGGTCGGGGTCATCTCCATCATCACAGCAAGTGGCTCCTCCTCGGCGGCCGGCTGGTGCGGCGGACTTCGATTGTCGCAGCCCAACACCGTCACCGTCACCCTGTTGAAGAACGGCAGCCCGGTGCAGAGCCAGCATCCCGGCTCTGCCAACGATTCGTACTCCTGCACGCCGCGGGCCGCGCTGATCCTCACCAGCGCCGCCGGCACGGTGATCACGTATTCGCCGGGCTGAGACAGCCCGGTGCGGCGTGCGATCATCCCCGCCCGTGCGCGCGCAACAGATCGAATCGCTCGACGGCCCAGAGGGGCTGCGCCCCGCTGACCTTCCCGCGCCAGAGGGTGATGCCCAGGTGGTCATCGATGTGGTCGCCGCCGGGGTCAGCTTTCCCGATGTGCTGATGAGCCGCGGCCTGTACCAGATGAAGCCGGAGTTGCCGTTCGTGCCTGGCGTGGAGGTCGCCGGGACGGTACGCGACGCTCCCGAGCGGTGCGGCTTCGCTGCCGGCGACCGCGTCATGGCGGTGACCATGCTCGGCGGCTTCGCCGAGATCGCCGCGGCCTCGGCCGCGCTCACCTGCCGTCTGCCGGCATCGTTCAGCTTCGAACAGGGCGGCGGCTTCATCCTCAACTACCATACCGCTCACTTTGCGCTGACCCGGCGGGCGGGCCTCCGCCCCGGTGAGACGGTGGTCGTGCACGGCGCCGCGGGGGGCGTGGGCACAGCCGCCGTGCAGGTGGCACGCGCCCTCGGTGCCGAGGTCATCGCCGTGACCAGCAGCCCCGAGAAGGCAGAGATTGCCCGCCGCGCCGGTGCGCACGCCGTGGTCTTCACCGACGACGACTGGCCGGCCGCGCTGCGCTCGCTCAACAACGGGCGGGGCGCCGACGTCATCGTCGACCCCGTCGGCGGCGACCGCTTCGACGAGAGCCTCCGCTGCCTCGCTCCCGGCGGGCGGTTGGTGGTGGTCGGCTTCACCGAGGGCCGCATCCCGTCGGTGGCGGCGAATCGCCTGCTGCTGCGCAACATCTCCGTGGTCGGTGCCGCCTGGGGAGCATGGCTGGGCGGCGATCCCAGCCTCTTCGCCACCACCGCTGAGGCGCTGGCACCGATGATCGAGAGCGGGGGAGTGGCTCCCCTGGTCGGCGCCACCTTCGCTCTCGACGACGCGATCGCCGCCCTGCGCCTCATCGACGAACGGCACGCCACCGGCAAGGTCGTCATCACCGTCTGAGACGGTCGGTCCGAAAACCGCCAGCGGAGGCGACTCGCCAGCCGCCATGCTGCGGACATGCACGACGACTTCGAGGCCTGTTACCGGGCGATCACCAGCCGCGACGCTCGCTTCGACGGCAGGTTCTTCACGGCGGTCACGAGCACGGGCATCTACTGCCGTCCGGTCTGCCCGGCGCAGACCCCGAAGCGCGCCAACGTGCGCTTCTACGCCACCGCTGCCGCCGCCGAGGCGGCGGGATTCCGCGCCTGCCTGCGCTGCCGGCCCCACCTCGCACCCGGCTCGCTGCAGGCCGCCGGTGGGGATCGGATCGCCGACCGCGCTCTGCGGATGATCGCCTCGGGAGCGGCGGACGGCGGAGCTGGGGTGGCAGCCGTGGCCCGCCGTCTCGAGGTCAGCGAGCGCCACCTCCACCGCGTCCTCTCGGGGACGGTCGGCGCGGGACCGCTGACGCTGGCGCGGATGCGCCGCCTGCAGACCGCGCGGACCCTCATCGAGCAGACCGGCATGCCCATCACCGATGTCGCCTTCAGCGCCGGCTACTCGTCGCTCCGCCAGTTCAACAGCGAGGTGAGGTCCGGCACCGGCCGCCCTCCGACCGAGCTGCGCCGCCGCGGCGCAGCCGGGCACGACGGGGAGGGCGCCATCGTTCTCCGCCTCGGCGTCCGCCCGCCCTTCGACGGTGCATCGCTGCTGGCGTTCTTCGCGGCACGCGCGGTGTCCGGTGTCGAGGTCTGCACCACTGCGATGCTGACCCGAACGGTCTCGCTGCCCCACGGTGGAGCGGTCGTCGAGCTCGAGCCGCAGGCGACCCAGCTGCTCGTCCGGCTGTGGCTCGACGACGTGCGCGACCTCGGCGCGGCGGTGGATCGCTGCCGGCGACTCTTCGATGTCGACGCCGATCCCGGGGCGATCGCGGCCGTCCTCTGCGCCGACCCAATCCTGGCCCCGCTTGTCGCCGCCCGGCCGGGTCTGCGCGTGCCCGGTTGCGCCGACTCCGAGGAGATCGCGGTCCGCGCCGTTCTCGGCCAGCAGGTATCGGTGACGCGCGCCACCGCCCTGGCGTCGCGCCTCGCCGAGCGGTTGGGACCGCCTCTCCGCCACCCTCGCCACAACGTCGACCGCCTGTTCCCCTCGTCGGCGCTCATCGCCGAGTCCGACCTCGGTGAGCTCGGGCTCACCGGCGAACGCGCCGCCACGATTCGCCGGCTCACCACCGCATTGGCGTCGGGAGAGATCGACCTCGGTCCTGGTGCAGATGGCGCCCGGGTTCGGGCGGCGCTGCTGTCCATCCGCGGCATCGGCGAATGGACCGCGACGTACATCGCCATGCGCGGTCTGCGCGACCCGGATGCGTTCCCGGGCGGCGACCTCGGCTTGCGCCACGCCTTCGCGCGTGCCGGTGCTGGTGACGCTCGCGCTCTCTGCATCCGTGCCGAGCGCTGGCGACCCTGGCGCGCCTACGCGACCGCCCACCTCTGGCAGCAGCCGCCCACAACCACGGAGACCAACGGATGACTCTCTACGCCACCACCCTCGACACCCCGCTCGGCCAGATGTCGTTGCTCGGGACGGCCGACTGTCTGCACGTCGCCGCCTTCGGAGACGACCTCGACGAGCTGCGCGACCGTCTACCCGCATCACTGCGCGCGGAGCACATGCAGCGCGGGGAAACGGCTGCGGCCGCCGCCCTGCGCGACTATTTCGCCGGCGACGTGCGCGCCCTCGACAGAGTTGACGTGCGCCAGCCGGGCGGCCCCTTCCACACAGCGGTGTGGAGGGAGATGCGCGCCATCCCGCCGGGCACAACGGTGAGCTACAGCGAGCTGGCCGCACGAGCCGGCGCGCCCCGGGCGGTGCGTGCCGCAGGTTCGGCCTGCGCGCGCAACGCCGTCTGCCTCTTTGTCCCCTGCCACCGCGTGGTCCGTATCGACGGTGGCCTGGGCGGGTACTACTACGGATTGGCCACCAAGCGGAGCCTCCTCGAGCACGAGCGCTGTCACTGAACGTTGACAGCCGACGCCGGAATGGCCGGTTGCGCGTAGGATCTACGTGGAGAGGGAACGCCAGGT
>DAIUFS010000002.1:0-9246 GCA_036844485.1 Candidatus Dormiibacterota bacterium
GGTGGTCCTCAAGCCCGCCGAGCAGACGCCGCTGTCGGCCCTGCGATTGGGCGAACTCATGCTCGAGGCAGGCCTCCCCGCTGGGGTGGTCAACATCGTGACAGGGTTCGGTGAGACGGCCGGCGCCGCGCTCGCGGCGCATCCGGGCGTCGACAAGATCGCGTTCACGGGCTCGACGGAGGTCGGCAAGCTGATCGTCAAGGCTGCCACCGGCAACCTCAAGAAGGTCTCGCTGGAGCTCGGCGGCAAGTCGCCGAACATCATCTTCTCCGACGCCGATATTGACGCCGCCATCGCGGGCGCGGCACAGGGGATCTTCTTCAACCAGGGCGAGGTGTGCTGCGCGGGCACTCGTCTATACGTGCAGCAGGATCGCTTCGATGAGGTGGTCGAGGGTGTGGCCACCGCGGCGAAGAACATCAAGGTCGGCCCGGGCATGGAGCCGGACACGGAGATGGGTCCGCTGGTCTCTCGCGAGCAGTTCGAGCGGGTGACCGGGTACCTGGCCAAGGGTGAGCAGGCCGGCAACCGCGCGCTGGCCGGCGGCCACGCGATCGACCGCCCGGGCTACTTCGTGGAACCCACCGTCCTGGTGGACACCAAGACCGACGACGTCCTCGTGCGCGAGGAGATCTTTGGACCGGTGATCGTCGCGATGCCGTTCAACGACGTCGATGACCTCGCCCGTCAAGCCAACGACTCCGACTACGGGCTGGCGGCGGGAGTGTGGACCAGGGACATCTCGAAGGCCCACAGGCTCGCCAAGCGGATCAAGGCGGGCACCGTCTGGGTCAACACCTACAACGTGTACAGCGCGGAGCTGCCGTTCGGCGGCTACAAGCAAAGCGGCTGGGGCCGCGAGATGGGCGAGGAAGTTCTCTCCAACTACCTCGAGACCAAGGCGGTCATCGTCCAGCTCTAACCACTCGCCCTTGACCAAGTCGCCGTCGGCACCTGAGCCGGCGGCGACTGTCAGGCTGAGGCCGCTGCGTCCTGGATCTCGAGCCACGCAAGGCCTTGGAGGTTGAGCCGGAAACGCCCTTCTCGGTGTACCAAGACCATGAGGACGCTCGCACAGTCTCTGCAGCGGAGCACGGCGCCCGGCGCATGGTTGTACATGTACAGGTGCTGGCCACCCATCTCCGCGATCGCTCCGCAGGAGGCGCAGGCGCCACGGGCGCTGGTCACCTCCCCGACGAACAGTTCCCGGAGGATGCCGGCGGCCGCGTTGCCATCGAGCCTCAACGCCCTATCGTCCATGTCCCTCTAGCCTCCCGTCGGTCCGAATCGTTCGGTCTTGATCCGTTCCGCCCGGTGACCCAGGGCCAGCAGTGCATCGGCCACCGTTTCAACGAATGGTGTTGGACCGCACACGTATGCCAGCGGGCGTTGGTCGAGCGGCCACGCGACCTCGTCGAGCATCTCCTCGTCGATGCGTCGCCGATACCCCGCCCACTCCGGCGGCTGCAGCCGGGTCAGAGTGTGCACCACGTCGAGCCCGTCGCTCGCGGCCACGAGTCGATCGAGCTCTTCACGAAAGATCACGTCCGCGAGCGAGCGGGATGAGTAGAGAAGACGGGTTGGAACCGAGCTTCCGCGGGCGGCGCGATGACGGAGCATGGCCATGAGCGGGCACACGCCCGAGCCTCCAGCCACGAGCAACAGTGGACCCGCGACGGTCACGTCCCACACGAAGTACCCTCCGATCGGTCCGCGAAACTCGAGCTTGTCGCCAGGGCGCAGCTCATCGCAGAGGTATGGGGAGACCTCGCCATCCTCGATGCGCTCGACCGTCAGTGCGATCCGCTCGTGGCCGCCCGGCGCGGACGAGATCGAATAGCTGCGCTGCGCCTGATAACCGTCGTCGGCGGTCAGGCGAACGTCGACATGCTGTCCGGCGAGGTGACCCGGCCAGTCCGGCACCTCGATGACGACGCTGCGGACTTGCGGGGTCTCCTCAATGAGCTCTGCGACGTCGCCGAGACGCCAGCTCAGTCGCCGCTGTAGCGCTGCTCCCGCCATGGATCACCATACATGTGGTACCCGTACGTCTCCCAGAAGCCGGGCGTGTCGTCGTTGATCAGCTGGAGGCCCCGCACCCACTTGGCGCTCTTCCAAAAGTAGAGATGCGGGACGAGCAGGCGGGCGGGACCACCGTGCTCGGATTCGAGCGGCTGCCCGTTGTACTCGAAGGCGACCCAGGCCTTCCCGTCGGTGAGATCCTCGATCGGCAGATTCGTGGTGTATCCACCGTCGCAGAACGCCATCACATAGTCGGCGGCGGTGTCCACCCCTTCGAGGAGCGTGTCCACCGATACCCCCTCCCAGGTGGTGTCGAGCTTGGACCACTTCGTGACGCAATGGATATCGCGGGTGACCGTCTCGCTCGGCAGGGCCCGAAACTCCTCCCACGTCCAGCGCCTCACGCTGTCCACCTCGCCGACGATGGAGAAGGTCCACGCAGACAAATCGGTGTGAGGCGTGGGGCCGGCCGACAGCACCGGGAAGTCTCTGACCTGGTACTGACCGGGCGGCAGCCGGTCCGCCATCGCCGGATCTCGGGTCCGGCCCTTGAATCCACGGCTCACAAAGCTCATCCCGGGCCACCTCCAGTGCCAAGTCGTGGAAGGTAGTCTCTCAAAGGGGTGCGGCGGTGGCGCAACGCTCGCGGTCACGCCGAGTTGAGGAGAATGCCATGGCCGACCCGATCGATTGGAACACCAAGATCATCGATGAGTTCCGCGCCAACCAGGGCCGGGTCGGCGGACCGTTCGCGGGTGCCCCGCTCATCCTGCTGCATCACCGGGGCCGCAAGAGCGGCAGGGAGCACGTGTCGCCAGTGATGTATCTCCCGTCCGAGAACGACTCCAACGCGATGTACGTCTTCGCGACGAAGAGCGGCGCTCCCGACAATCCCGCGTGGTATGACAACCTGGTCGGAGCCGGCACCGCCACCGTCGAGGTGGGCGCGGATAGCTTTCCCGTTTCGGTGAGCGAGATCACCGGGGCGGAGCGCGAGCGCGTGTACGCCGAGCAGGCCCGTCGCTACCCCAACTTCGGCGAGTACGAACAGAAGACGGCGGGCATCCGCACCATCTCAGTGATCGAATTACGCCGCGTCTGATCCGCGGCGCGGCGCGGATACTCTGACGGGTACCCAGTGGAGGAGTGCAATGGTGCCCCAGAGGATGAAGAAGCCGAGCAGTTGCACCGCGTCGATGGTCGCGCCGAGCACGACATAGTTGATGACCAGGGCACTGGCTGGGAACGCCAGCTCGGCGAACGTCGCGATCGATGCGGGCGTGCGGCGCAGACCGCGGTAGTAGAGCATCATCCCGACCAGGCCTGAGATGACTGCGAGCAGCACCAGGCGCAGCCAATCGACGGACGTGGTCGCCGACGGCAGCAGCGCACCCTGGGTGGCTGCGATCACCGCGAGGAGGGGCAGGGCGCAGGTGAACCGTAAGCCGGTCAGGACATCCGGCTCCATGTGGGTCAGCGCAGAGCGTCCGAGCACGGTCGCGCTTCCCCACAGTGCGGCGGCGATCAGCGCGAGCAGCGCGGCCTTTCCCTGGGCCCCGGCGAATGCGCTGGCCGGGTCGAGGGCGCCGAACGAGAGCAGGTAGGTGCCTGCCAGGGCTGCCACGGCGACCGGGAGCAGCCGTGCACGGGGGCGTTCACCGAGCGCGAGCGCGGCAGCGGCGAGGGCCCACAGGGGCTGGGTCTTCTGCAGCAGGATGACGACGTCCGGGTTGCCGTACTGGAAGGCGAAGGTGAAGGCAAGTGTGGCCAGGGCCGACCCACCCCAGGCGACACCGACCACGGCGAGCCAACCGCGCCGGGGAATACGGGCGACGGCGGCCGCGCCGCGGAGGAGTCGGGGCGCCACCAGGGCGGTGAGGATGACGTGCTCGTAGAGCACGATCGTCCATGGCGACCAGTGCGACACGAGCGGTGCTCGCAGCGCGCCATCGCTCCCCCACATGGCCGCGCCGGCCGCCACCAGCGCAACTCCGGTGAGCGGGGCGACGCGGGGCGCGGTGCGGCGATGCGCGATCTCGACCGTCGCCATCCGACGATAGTAGGAGTTGGTCGTTCGGCTAGGGTTCGGCCGTGGAGCGTGACCTGAAGCTCGGCCTCTTGCTCGGTTACTGGGGGAGCCGCCCGGATCCTGGCGCGCTCGATCTCATCATTGAGGCCGAGCGTCTCGGCTACGACTCCGTGTGGACGTCCGAGGCCTACGGATCCGATGCCCTGACACCGCTTGCCTGGTATGGCGCGCACACCACTCGGTTGCGCCTCGGATCGGCCGTCCTGCAGATGTCCGCACGTGCGCCCGCGGCAACCGCGATGGCCGCGCTGACGCTGGATCACCTGTCCGGTGGCCGGGTCATCCTCGGGCTCGGCGTCTCCGGGCCGCAGGTGGTGGAGGGATGGTACGGACAGCCGTTTGCCAAACCGCTGGCGCGGACTCGCGAGTACGTCGACATCGTGCGACGCATCCTCGCCCGTGGTGAGCCGGTGACCAACGACGGGCCCCACTATCCGCTTCCCTATCCCGGGGGCACGGGACTGGGGAAGCCGCTACGAGCGACGGTGCACCCGCTCCGGACCGATCTGCCCATCTTCATCGGGGCCGAGGGGCCGAAGAACATCGCGCTCAGCGCCGAGATCGCCGACGGCTGGCTGGCGGCGTTCTACTCACCGTGGGACGACGGCGCGCAGCGATCGGCCCTGGCGGAGGGTTTCTCCCGACCGGGCGCGCGTCGCACACCTGAGCACTTCGAGGTGGCCGCGATGGTGTCCGTCGTGGTCGACGACGATATCGAGCGCGCTTGCGATCGGCTTCGTCCCGGACTGGCCCTGTACATCGGCGGCATGGGAGCGCGAAACCAGAACTTCCACTTCAACGTGATCGCGAGCCTGGGCTTCGAGGAGGCTGCCACTGAGGTGCAGCGCCTCTATCTTGATGGCCGGCGCAAGGATGCCGCCGCAGCGGTGCCGACGGCGCTTGTCGAGCGGCTCAACCTGGTGGGTCCGGAGGCAAAGGTCCGCGAGGAGCTCAGCGTCTGGCGGCGCTCTCCGGTGACGATGCTTCTGGTTCGTGCCGAGCCAGAGAGCGTGCGTGTGCTACCCGAGCTGATGGCCTGACCCTACCCCTGCTGCGTCGGGCCGCTGCGCTCAACTGTCACGCGCAGAAGGACGCGTCGCTCGCGCTCCATCGCGCTGCGGTACTCGTCCCAATCGGGGTGCTCGCCAACGGCGCGACGGTAGTAATCGACCAGCGGCTCCATCGCGTCGGGAAGGCTGACGATCTCCACCGGCCCGTCCACTGTGCGCCACTCCCCGAAAAAACGCTCGTTGAGGAAGCAGAGGGTGGCGTGGGGATGGCGGCGCAGGTTGACGACCTTGATCGCCGTCTCACGCGAGCTCACGACGATGCGTGACTCAGCGTCCACGGTGGCCAGCACCGGGGAGAGCTGGGGGCTGCCGTCCCGGCGTTGCGTTGCCAGCACGGCGCGAGGATTGTGGCGGATGAAATCGAGTGCATCCAGATGGGCCTCAGCGACGGTCATGACCTCTCCAGAACCACCACGGGGTGCCACCCTCCAGCTCTGTGCTCCCTTACGCAGATCGGCCCATTCTGCGCCGGCCGGGTTCTGTGGCGCGGGCCGCGGGTCGCCAGCGCTCCGAGCCGATTCGTCTGCGTGTGACGAGAACGGCATCTGATTTCGTCCCGGTGGGACATGCCCGGCTGGACTGGACGATGCCACGATCAATCCAAGTGAGAGGCCTTCAAGCACACGCAGCGCTCTTCGTGCACCGCAGCACGCTGAAATATCGTCTTCAGCAGATCCGCGACATCACCGGATCCGACCTCAACGACCCGGACGCGCGCTTCAGCATGCAGCTCAGCACCAGGGCGTGGCGAACGTTGTCTGCGCTCCGGGACGGCGACGTCGATGACGCGAGGAGCCCAGCGCGAGCCGGGACCTGACGCGCTAGCGAGTCTCCGGTGGCAAGCCGGGCGATCGCGCGATGGGCCCGTCGCCGCGCAGCGCGTCGCATACAAGATCGACGCAACGAGACCGGGCGGGATTGTCTGACGCCGCGAACGCGGTATGGCTCAGCCCGCCCATCAGCATGGTGACGTCGTCAATGCTCACATCCTGGCGAACCTGTCCGCTGCGTTGCGCACGCGCGAACAGCTCCCCCATGGCGGCGACCAGCTGGTTGGAGAGCTCCTGCTTTGCCTCATGCAGGTCGATTCCCGCCGCCGCGATGGAATCAGCCAGGGCCTTGAAGGCGGCCGACTCCTCAGCAAGCCGGCCCAGCATCGCGAAGAAGGCCGCGCCGGAATCCTCAGCCTCGCAGGCCGCCCGCGCGGCTTGGATGATCGGGGTCAGGCGCGCCTCGATGATCGCCTCGAGCATCGCCGCCTTGGTCGGGTAGTTGCGGTACACGGTCCCAACCCCGACACCCGCGCGCCGTGCGATCTCGTCGATCGGCGCGTCGGCGCCCTGCGTCCGGAACACGTTCTCGGCAGCCTTGATGATGGCGCTGCGATTGCGCTCGGCGTCGGCACGACGCGGGCGATCATCGGGCGGAGGGGTCGGGAGAGCCGCTGTCGAAGCGGCGGCCGCTGATGCGGCGGATTCAGCCATGACTGTGGACGATGCACCCTTTGACAAACGGAACCTGCGTTCCGTATATTAGACCAAGCGGAACCATCCCTCCGATTCTAGACCGAGGAGAGTGACCATGCAAGCTCGACACACCAACCCGTGGCTGGTCCTCGTGATCGTCGGCCTCGCCCAGTTCATGGTGGTGCTCGACGCCACCATCGTGAACGTCGCCCTCCCCTCGATCCAGCATGGCCTGCACTTCTCCGCCGACACGCTGCAGTGGGTGGTCAACGCCTACACCCTCGCGTTCGGCGGCTTCTTGATGCTGGGTGGCCGGGCGGCTGACCTGTTCGGTCGCAAGCGCCTGTTCGTGGCCGGCATCGTGCTGTTCTCCGCCGCGTCGCTGCTCAACGGGCTGGCCACGTCAGCCGGCATCCTGGTCGCCGGCCGAGCGCTGCAGGGTCTGGGTGGAGCGCTGGTGTCCCCGGCCGCTCTCTCCGTACTGACCACCACCTTCTCGGAGGGCGCTGAGCGGACCAAGGCTCTCGGCGTCTGGAGTGCGGTCGCGGTGGGCGGTGGCGCTGTCGGGCTGCTGCTGGGCGGCGTCCTCACCGACCTGCTCTCCTGGCAGTGGATCTTCTTCGTCAATGTCCCCGTCGGGGTGGGCGCGATCGCCCTGGCACTGCGCTTTGTTCCCGAGAGCCGCTCGCCCGGCGTGGGTCGCGGGGTTGATGTCGGCGGGGCCGTGGCGGTGACGGCTGGGCTCATGGTGCTCGTCTACGCCATCGTCAATGCGCAGACCGCGGGGTGGATCTCGGGACCGACGCTCGGCCTCGGCGCCGTCGCCATAGCGCTGCTCGCAGGCTTCGCTTGGCTGGAGCTGCGGCTGCGCAACCCGCTCATCCGCCTCGGCATCTTCCGGATGCGCTCGCTGTCCGGCTCCAACCTGGTGATGCTGCTCGTCGCTGCCGGCATGTTCGCCATGTTCTACTTCGCGTCGATCTACGTGCAGGAGGTGCTTGGTTACAGCCCGCTCAAGGCGGGACTGGCGTTCCTGCCAGTGACGGCCGCAATCATCGTGGGAGCCGGGCTGTCCCAACAGCTGATCCGGCGCGTCGGGGTTCGCGCGGTCGGCGTGACCGGGATGGCGATCGCCGCGGTCGGCTTGTTTCTCCTCAGCCGCATCCCGGTGGCAGGCACCTATGCCGGCGACCTGTTGCCGGGGTTGCTCACCATGGCGCTGGGCCTGGGGCTGACCTTCGTCCCCGTCACGCTGATCGCCACCACCAACGTCGAGGCAGCAGACGCCGGACTCGCCTCAGGTCTGCTCAACACCTCCCAACAGCTGGGAGGGGCGATCGGACTTGCGGTCCTGTCGACGCTGGCCGCGAACGCCACCTCGAGCCAGCTGCTATCACTTGGCAGAGCCGCCACACCGGCCGACGGTGCACTGGCGTTGGTGACCGGTTTCCACGTCGCCTTCCTGGCCGGCGCCGCCCTGCTCGCTGCGGGCTCGGTACTGCTCGCACTGCTGATCCGGCGCGCTGACGTCGCCAGAATCGAAACCACCACCCCCACCACCAGCGTGGTGGCGGAGACGATGGCGGCGTAGGTCCGACGAGTCACAGGGGGCGGCGGTTCCACCGGCCGCCCCTGTGCACTCGTATGTCCGCCAGAGCACAGACCAGGCCGGCGACTCGGCGCAGAGTGTCATCGCACGTCGTCGGCTCGATTGTGAACTGGTGGTTGAGATCAGCACCAGGCTGAAGTCGTCGACGCATTTTGCGGTCGCATGGAGGTAGTCGGTCATGGGACTCGGAGTTGGCATCTTCCTGCTGGCGGTGGGCGCCGTTCTCGCCTTTGCCATCAACGTCAATCCCACGGGAGGCGCCGTGGACCTCCACACCATCGGCTGGATTCTCATGGGCGTTGGTGCCCTCGGCATCGTGCTGTCGATGGTGTTCTGGTCGTCCTGGGCAGGCCCGGGACGCTTTTCCCGCCGGACCACCGACGTGGGACCGGCCGGCGAGACCCGTACCACGACGGTGGATCAGAGGTAGCGACGGAGCTGATCCACGGCTCTTCTGATCCGCTGCTGGGCGCCAAGGGCGGCTCGTAGATCTCGAGACCATCCCGCCTAGCGGCCGGGTTTCCCTCCTTCACAGCCTCCCACTGATCCGTCGGGAGCGCCGCCCCGTATCTCTCGGGTGGATCGGCGCAAGCCACCAGGGCCGTCTCCGGCGGCCCCGACCGGGCAGCGGGAGGTAGACAGCGTGAGCAAGCTGACCAGGCGGGCTTTCATCCACACATCCGTCGGGGCGGCAACCGGGCTGGCGGCCGCCGGTGCGCTGGGAGCAGCTCCGCACCTGGCCGGGGCCATCGTCAAACCCAGCCGCACCACGCCGCTGAGGGAGGGCGCCCCGCAGCCGATGGTGGCCTACGTTCGCGATGCCAGCCGCGGGGAGATTGCGCTGATGGTGGGTGATCGGGAGGTCAGCTACCACGACAGCGAGGTCGTGGGCCGCCTCATCAAGGCCGCGCAGTAGCGCAGCCGCGCACCAGCAGAACAGAGATCAGCGGGAGAAACCATGTCGTCCCATCGCGAGGCGCCGGCCATCAG
>DAIUFS010000002.1:9256-77990 GCA_036844485.1 Candidatus Dormiibacterota bacterium
CACAGACACCTATGCGTTCGTGAGCCCCGACGCTCCCGACACGGTGACCATCATCAGCAACTATGTGCCGCTCGAAGCACCTTTTGGTGGCCCCAACTTCTTCGAGTTCGGCGATGACGTCCTGTACGAGATCCACATCGACAATGACGCCGACGGCGCTCCAGAGATCACGTACCAGTTCCTGTTTGAAACCCATGTCGCCAATCCCAACACCTTTCTCTACAACACTGGGCAGATCCTCTCCATCGACAGTGTCCACTGGAATCGCAAGCAGTTCTACTCGGTCACGCGAGTCGTCAACGGACAGAGCACCGTGCTGGCCGGCGGTCTTGCCTGCCCCCCGTGCAACATCGGCCCGGCGTCGACCCCGAACTACTCAGCGTTGGGCGATGCGGCGGTCCACCATCTGGCCTCCGGTGAGGACGTCTTCGCAGGTCAGCGTCTGGAGGGCTTCTACGTCGATCTCGGGGCTGTTTTCGACCTCGGCGACCTGCGCCCCTTTCAGGACCTGCACATCGTGCCCCTGCCTGCCGGCTCGGGTGTCGATGCAACCCACGATTTCAACGTCCACTCGATCGCCCTGCGCATCCCCAAGACGATGCTGACCAGGGATGGCTCGAACCCCACCAACCCGGCCAGCGCGACATCGGTGATCGGTGTCTGGGCGGCGGCGAGCCGGCGCAGGGCCGAGGTTCGCGGCATCGGGAACGGGCTGAACCACGAGTCCGGCCCGTGGGTGCAGGTGTCGCGCCTCGGCAACCCGCTCGTCAACGAGGTGCTCATCCCGATGGGAAGCAAGGACTACTGGAACTCCCAGCCGGCACAGAACGACAGCCAGTTCGCTCAGTATGTCGCCCACCCGGAGCTGGCCACGCTGCTCCCGGTGCTGTATTCCGGGGTGTTCCCGCATCTGGCGGCCCTCACCGATGCCCGCGCGGACCTGCTCGCCATCCTGATGACCGGCATTCCGTCGGGCATCATCGGGGGGTTCCAGAACTACACCGGCCCCACACAGGCCGATCAGCTCCGGCTCAACATGGCGATCCCGCCGGCAAGCGACCCCAGGGCGCTGGGTATTCTCGACGGCGACCTGGCCGGCTTCCCGAACGGCCGCCGCGTCTTCGATGACGTGACCAGCGTCGAGCTGCGCGCCATTGCCGGTGCCACGTACCCGCTCGTCCACTCGTACGTGCCTGATGCCGCCGCCGCCCTGCTCACCGACGGCCTGACATCGTCCAGCACACAGTACCAGTCCAATTTTCCCTACCTGGGCGCGCCCGCCGGGGGCTACCAGACGCAACCGCTCTCCCCGTGAGCGGAGCCGTCCCCGGGCGCGCGGCAACCAGCCGCGCGCCCTCGCCGGCCCGCCCGCAGGAGTCCGAGCAGCACCCAGCCACGACCGCGAGCGTGCTCGTCGAAGTCGGCGGTGGAAAAGGGGCTCTCGTTCTCTACCTCGACGACAGCTTTCGCGATCGCGAGATCGAAATCAGTCGCGCCGGTTCCGCACAGCGTGTGCACACCGGTGTCCTGGATCAGCACACGGCGGCGGGCTCCGTCCTCGCCGCCGTGTTCGGATCACTCGAGGCAGGTCGCTATGTGGTGTGGCGAGACGCGGAGACGCCGGCCGCCGCCGTGGTGGTAACCGATGGGAGCATCACCGAATGGACAAGCGATCCACTCGAGGAGGGTGGCCGGTTGTCGGTGGCATGACCGTCGCCCAGCCGCCCTCGAACGTGCGTCGCGGGGAACGCGCCGGTGGCGCGGCGCACGAGTGCGTGTGCCAGAGTAGGGCGATCACCGTGCGACAGCCGGCATGAACGCCTCCGACGACCGGATGCTCGACCTGCTTGCGCGGGCCGAGCCTGAGGGAATCGAGATGCTCTACGACCGGTATTCGGGCCTTGCCTACACGCTGGCATTCCGGATCCTCGAAGACGCCGGCGCTGCCGAGGATGTCGTCCAGGAGGCCTTCCTGAGCGTCTGGCGGCGGGCGTCGACCTACCGCAGCGACCGCGGCAGCCTGCGCACCTGAGTCTGCTCGATCGTCCACCACCGCGCTCTCGATCGGCTGCGAGGGCGTGCCGGCCGAACGCGGCAGGACGTGGCGCTGGAGCATGCTCCGGCGGCGGTGACCTCGGTCTCGGACACCTGGGACCAGGTCGCGGACGCTCTCGAGCGCGAGGCTGTGCGCACGGCGCTGGATCAGCTGTCCGTCGAGCAGCGGGAGACGATCGAGCTCGCCTACTTCGGCGGCTACTCCCAAACCGAGATCAGTGACCTCATGAACGTCCCGCTGGGAACGGTGAAGGGCCGCACCCGGTTGGCGCTTCGCAAGCTTCGCGGAGCGCTCGAGTTCCAGGGGGCGGAGGGTATGGCGTGATCACCTGTCACGACGCCGATGTCCTCGCCGCCGCGCTCTCCGTCGGCTCGATCGATGCGGAGGACCAGTCGACCCTCCAACAGCACCTCAGCACGTGTGCGGACTGCCGGCGTGTTGCCAGCGAATACCTCGCCGCCGCCGCCCGGCTGCCTCTGGCGCTCGAGCCGCGACAGCCGTCGCCGGAGTTGCGGGGCCGGCTGATGCGCGCCGTGTATGCGGAGGCCGAGCAGCTTGACCGGCAGGCAGCGGCAAGCGAGAGAGGGGAGGGGTGGCGGCGCTTGTGGGCGCGCGTGCCGTCGGCGCGCGGGTTCACGGTGCTGGCTGCGGCCGCGATGGTGGCGGTCATCGCCGTCACCGCATGGTCGGTCTCCAACGGGCAGAAAGCAGCTCCCACGCCGGTCGCGGTGACGGTCGCGGGCACCACAACGGCACCCGCGGCACATGGGCAGGTGGTGTACGACCGGGGTGGCACCACAGCGGTCCTCACCGTGGCCGGGCTCCCCGCGCCGGCGACGATCGCCGGGGGTGATGCCGTCTACGAGGTCTGGCTGGTGCGAGCCAACGGCACCGTGGTTGCAGCGGCCTTTCTCAACGAGGAACCCGACGGAAGCTGGCGCGCCGCCATGCACGCCGACCTGACGCAGTACACGACTGTGGCCGCCACCGTGGAACCGCCGGGCGGGAGCCACTCTCCAACCGGTGCGCGGGTTATCCAGGCAGTGCTCAGCGGTTCCTGATCGCCGCGGCGGCGCGAGGGTGCGACGGAGCCGAGTGATCCATGCGCTCGGCGGCCGCGTACACAACCACAGCGGCACCGCAGCCATCGGGATGCGCGGCCGGCTGAACTGAATCCGCATTGCGATCGGGACCGGGTCTTCGCCCGCCGATCGCGACACATGGAGGTGCGACATGCCGTTCGTTGGGACCGGTCACGTGTGGCTCCTGGGCATCCTGCTGGTGGTCGTCTTGATCATCTGGGGGCCGGGCAAGCTCCCCGACGTCGGATCCGGCCTGGGCCGCGCCATCCGTGAGTTCCGCAAGGCGTCCAGCGAGACCCGCGAGCAGTTCGCCGTCGCCGGTCGCGCGGACACCGGAGCACCGACCTCCACCGCGACCGACGCAGTCGCTCAGCCGGCCAGCACACCGCCGAGCCACCCCGGCACCGCCTGATCCTGGACGCCTTCACGCGGAGGCGATGAGAGATGCAGGGAGTGGCCGGCGACGCACGCCGGATGACAGTCGTCGAGCACCTCGAGGAGTTGCGCCGCGTCCTGCTCATCTCCGCGGTTGCCTGGCTGGTGGCGACGGTCGTCGCCTTCATCTTCCATGGCGCGATCTTCGAGTTCCTGCTCCGCCCGCTGACGATCGTGCTCGGCAAGACCAATCACATCACCTCGGCCGCGATCTTCACGACGCCCACCGAGGGGCTCACCATCCCCATCAAGGTCTCGGCGATCGCGGGGTTGATCGGTGCTCTGCCGGTGATCCTCTGGCAGGTATGGGGCTTCGTCGCCCCCGGGCTGCGCCCGGTGGAGAGAAGGTTCGTCGGACCGTTGGTCGCGTCGGCCTCCCTGCTCTTCGTGGCCGGCGCAGCGTTCGCCTACTTCGTGACGCCAATCGGGCTCAACTTTCTGGCAGCGTTCCTCGGCAACAGCGCCGTCTACCTGCCCGACGTCAACTCCTACCTCTCCTTTCTCCTGCTCCTGATCGTCGCGTTCGGGGTCACGTTCGAGCTGCCTGTGGTGGTCGTCCTGCTCGGCATCGCCGGCATCGTCTCGTCGCGCCGGCTGCGCAGGCAGCGAAAGGTCATCTGGGTGGGAATCATCGTCGCCGCTCTCGTCGTCACACCCGGCGCCGATCCGTACACTCCAACCGCGCTGTTCGTGCCATTGATCGTCTTCTTCGAAGCTGCCGTCCTCGTCCTCGACAAGGTGTTCAAGCGCTGAGCTCCTGACGGATGGTCAGGCGTACCAGTCGTCCCTGGTCAGCGGCAGGTGCGCATCACCTTGGTGGTCGGGCTTGACGGCGAGGAATTGGTGCACGGCGGTGGTGTCACGCCGGAAGCCGATCTCGGCGCCGGTGAGGTAGAGCCGCCATATCCGCAGGCGCTCGGCGCCGACCAGGCGCTCGGCCTCCCGCGAGCGTGCCTGGAACCGCTCCCGCCAGTGGCGCAGTGTGAGCGCGTAGTGCTCCCGGAGGTTCTCGTCGTCGCGGACCTCGAGCCCGGCGTTCTCGATCTGCAGGCTGAGAAACCCGGTCTCCTCGAGCTCGCCGTCCGGGAAGATGAACGCGTCGACGAAAGAGCCGCGAGAGATGCCGTGTCCCGGCGGCGCGGTAATGCCGTGGAGCAGGGCGCGACCCTGCGGCCGCAGCGCTGCACTGACGGCTCGGGCGTAGCGCAGCATTTTGGCACGGCCCACGTGCTCGAGCATCCCGATGCTGGCCACCGCATCGAAGGTGCGGCCGAGCGGGTCGCGGTAATCGGCGAGGCGCACCTCGACGCGGTCGTCCAGGCCGAGCTCGTGGACGCGCTGGCGAGCCACGGTCGCCTGCCTGGGGCTCAGCGTGATGCCCACTGCGTTGACGCCGTAGTGCTGTGCGGCGTGGATCACGAAGCTGCCCCAACCGCAGCCGATGTCGAGAACATGCTCGCCCGGCTGGAGGCGCAGCTTGCGACAGACCAGGTCGAGCTTGTTGCGCTGGGCGGTCTCGAGGTCATCCTGCGGGGTGCGGAAATACGCGCAGGAGTAGGTCAGGGAGCTGTCGAGCCAGAGGCGATAGAACTCGAGCGGGACGTCGTAGTGGTGCCGGATCGCCTGGGCGTCACGGCGTTGGCTGTGCCGGATGCCCCGCAGGCGGGCCTCAACGGTACGCGCGGAGGAACGGGCGGGACGGGCCCCCAGCGCCAGCCCGGCGAAGAGAAGCGCCGGCGTGGCACGCAGCAGCTGGGCGGGCGCGACCTGCGACAGGAGATCGATGAAAGGCTCCAGCGGCTCGACGTCGATGAGCCCCTCCGCATACGCTCGCCCGAACGCCTTCTCCGGGGTCGCGGTCAGCAGCAGATCCAGCCCCCGCCGGGCATGAAAGGTGAGCTCGAAGCGACTGTCCGCGGCGTCGGGACCGACGGAGCGGCCATCCCACAGCCGCAGCGTCCAGTCGCGACGGCCGATGGCTGTCCCGATGGCGGTAGCAAGGCGGCCGGCCGCCTCCTGACCGGTCGAGGTCGTCCGCGACCAGGCGCGTGTCCCGTCCATACGTTTCCCTCCATGCCAGACCCCCCATGGAAGATACACTCCCGAACCGGCGGGGCGGCCGGGGCATCCGGCGACACCTCGGTTCCCACGCTGCGGTGGCGCGTGCGCCAATGAGTCCCCGGGGGCGTCAATCCAGCCGCGGGGCACTGCTGGCCTTCGCGCTCTCGTTCGACGAGATCGTGGTGACGACGTTCACCGCGGGCTCTCACGAGACGTTGCCGATCTGGATCTTCGCCAACCTCTCGCGGCCCAACCAACCGCCCATCGTGAACGCGGTTGCGTTCGGCGTCATCATCCTCTCCGCGATCCCGGTGTACATCGCGCAGCGGCTGGCCGGTGACGCGGTGAGCATTGGAGAGGCGGCGCGGCCGTGAGGATCGGCTAGCCAGGCAACCACCTCGCCGGACAGCGTGACGTGAGCGTGACCGGGTATCTCTGGTCTGCGACTTGCCGCGCGTAGGCTGGGCTCCGACATGTCCGGCCTCCTGCTCGAACCCATCGCGGTCCGGCCATCTGGAGCCGCTTCGTGGTCCGGACCTTCGGCGATCAGGCGGGTCACCAGCCGCGCGTCCGACGCCGCCCCCCTGGCCACGCTCTGCGTGGTGGCGAGCCTCGTCGTGGTTTGGATCCTCGAGCGCGTCCTGTCGGGCCAGGTGCACCGGGGCCTGACCATCGGCTACCTGGCCTTCGGCGGCCTCCCCAACGCCGGCATCGTCGGCCGCGGTGATCCATCCCAGCTGTGGCGCTGGGTCAGCAGCGGCCTGGTCCACGACCGCAGCACCCCACTGCATGTGATCAGCAATTCGCTGGCGCTGATCATGGTGGGATCGGTGATCGAGCGGCTGTACGGGCGAGTGGCGCTGCTCGCCTGCGTGGCTCTCGGCGTGGTTGCCGGATCGTTCACGTGGCTGGAGGCGTCCGCCCTTGGCCTCGCCGGCGAATCCGAATACACGATCGGCCTGTCGCCCGGGATCTGCGCCCTCATCGGCGTCCTCCTGGTCTACGGGTATCGCAGGCGCGGCGACCTGTCCCGGGAGCTGTCGCAAGCGATGAGAGCCCAGGCCACAGTGGGCATCGGGTTGATGGCTCTGCTCGGTCTGGTGGTGCCGAACCTCAACAACCTCGCCCATGCGGGCGGCCTGGTGGCTGGGGTGATGATCGGCGTCTGCCTCCCGGTCACACAACCGGGAAGGCCACTCACCCTGAGCTGGCGCACCCGGATGGTTTTCTCGGTGGTGCTGGCCGCTTCCGCCGCCGCCATCCTCTTCGCCGGAGAGAACCTCATCTGGCGATTGAACGGGTGACCTCCCACAGCACATCCGGACCGTCTGACGCGCGGCGCCGCTAGGCTTCGCGCCGGCTGACCGCGCCACCCTCGCGGGCAGAGCCGGCTCCGGCCATGAACTTGTGGAGGACGTGTGATGCTCGATCCCTTGCTGGCTGAGACGGTGACGATCTGGGGCCATGGGGGCGATGCCATCCCAGCCCACCTGGCGCGGCTCGGTGCCGGGCCGCACCCGGGCATGGTGGTCATTCACCACATGCCGGGGTGGGATGAGAGCACCCGCGAGATCACCCGGCGTTTCGCCGCCCACGGGTACATCGCGGTCTGCCCGAACCTGCATCACCGCGATGCGCCGGGGGCCGCTCCTGACGATGGCGCCGCCGCCGCCCGCGCCAACGGGGGCGTGCCCGACGAGCGCTTTCTCGGCGACTGCGAGGGGGCGCTGCGGTATCTGCGCGCCATGCCGTCGTGCTCGGGGCGAGTGGCGACGATCGGGTACTGCTCCGGCGGCCGCCAGAGCTTTCTCGCAGCCTGCGAGCTCGATCCCGACGCGGCGGTGGTGTGCTATGGCGCCTTCATCGTGGGCACCCCGCCCGCCGGCATGGCCACCAGCGTGGTCCCCGTCATCGCCCGTGCCGCCGGCATCACCTGTCCGGTGCTCGGGCTGTTCGGCGCAGAGGACTCACACCCATCACCCGACGAGGTGGGTGAGATTGACGCCGAGTTGACCCGCCTCGGCAAGCCCCACGAGTTCCACACGTTCGACGGAGCCGGGCATGGCTTTTTCGCGACCGACCGTCCCTCGTATCGACCCGAGGCCGCGACGGAGGGCTGGCGCCGGATCTGGGATTTCCTCGACCGCGTGCTCCAGCCGGGGGGTGACTGAGGTGTGCACGTACGCGACCGAGCGCGTGGCCGTGCGAGGGAGCGCCAAGGCGGCGGGGCGGTGGGCGACGGTGGGGGAGGCCACGGTGTACCTCGACCACCCCTACACGACACCACTCGATCACACGCTGAACATCGACTTCTTCACCGACTCCGCCGAGCGGTCGCGCCACATCGCCCTGGAACTGTCGCCTGAGTCCGCTGAGCTGCTGCTCAGGGCCATCCGCAGGGCCCTACAGACTGATCCGGCCAGCTGCTCGGCGTCGTGAAATGTTCGACGGATCAGCAGCACGCGCCCCCCGTCGCAGCGGCGTCCGGTGCGCACGCACCCGCGCCGCAGCTGGTCTCGCCACGCAAGGTCGAGGTGTGCGCAGCGTCGCTCTCGGCGAGGACGGTGTACACCTCCCAGGGGGCGCCGTCGGGGTCGCTGACCCAGACCTTGTCCTGGAGCGCGTAGCAGCATTCGACGCCGGCCTCGGTGGTCGTCTGGAGTCCGGAGTCGGAGAGCCGTCGGGTTGCGGCGATCACCTCGTCCGTCGACGAGACCTCGACTCCGAGATGGTTGAGCGTCGCACCGCCACCCTCCGACTCGATGAGCACCAGCTTCAGCGGTGGCTCGTCGATGGCGAAGTTGGCGTATCCGGGCCGGCGCTTGGCCGGCTCGGCCGCGAAGAGCTTGGAGTAGAAGGCGACCGCCGCCTCCATGTCGGTGACGTTGAGGGCGAGTTGGACTCGAGACACGGTCAGACTGTGATTCCGGCCGGGCAGGGACACGGGTAATCGCAGGGCATGGTTCTCATCCTCCTATCGATGAGCGTCGATTGATGTTGCACGATGGTACACAGCTCCATCGATGGCTGTCAATGGGTATGATCGAGGCATGACTGCGCTGCATATGGCGACAACCCGCGTCAAGGGCTGCTGCCAGGAGCTCGCCGACCCCCTGCCCGCCGGCGTGGTCGATGACGCAGCGGCGCTGCTCCGGGCGCTCGCCGACCCCACCCGGCTGCAGATGCTGGCGATGCTGGCGAAGAGCACCGAGCCCATCTGCGTGTGCGATTTCACCGCCGCGTTCGACCTCGGACAGCCGACCGTCAGCCACCATCTCGGCAAGCTGCGGGACGCCGGCCTGGTCACCAGCGCCAAGCACGGCATCTGGGCCTTCTACGCGCTGGCGCCTCGTCTGCCCGCCGTCGCCGAGGCCGTGCTCGCCGCCCTGTAGTCAGCGTCCCTGCAGGCGCGTGACCCATCGCGCGCGCCGCGAGCGGCGCCCGGTGCGACGTTCGACATCGTCCGCGCTGCGCATCGCGCGCACGCTGAGATTGACGGCGAGCCATCGCAGCGGTTCAGGCTCCCAGCGGCGCGAGCGATGCTGCACCCACGGCAGGCGGGTCAGGTCCGTCTCGCGCGAGAGAATGAGATCGGCGAGCGTTCGGCCCGCCACGTTGCTGGCGGTCACGCCGTCGCCCACGTATCCCCCGGCCGAGGCGATGCCGCGCTCCCGGTCGATGGTCACCGATGGCCACCAGTCCCTGGCGACCCCGATCGGTCCGCCCCAGCGATGGGTCACGGGCACATCCCGCGACTGCGGTATCAACTCGTGGAGCGCTTGCTCGAGAGCCGCAAAGACCCCGGGCTCGCGATCGAAACCGTCGGCGACGCGCGACCCGATGTGGTACGGCGCCCCGCGCCCTCCAAAAGCGATCCGACCGTCTGCGGTGCGCTGCGCGTAGATGATCAGGTGACGTCCGTCGTTGAGCGTCTCTCCCCGGGACCAGCGGATCTCCGCCCACGCCCGGTCCGGCAGCGGCGCGGTGGCGATCATCAACGAGTAGAGGGGAAGGACAGAGCGACGCTCGCCCCTCAGGGCGGAGGTGTACGCCTCGGTGGCGCGGACCACGGTCTGGGCGCGGGCGGTTCCCCGTGTGGTGACAGCCGCGTGCGCCCTCAACTCGGTCACAGTCGTCTGCTCGACGATGCGTCCGCCGAGGCCCTCCACCGCACGTGCCAGGCCGCGCACCAGCTTGGCGGGATGAAGACGTGCACAGTGCGGTGTGTACTGCGCTCCCCGGCAGCCCGGCACGTGAATCCGCTGAGACACCTGGTCCGCGTCGAGCCAGCGCACCCCCAGGTCGGCACCGTCCCGCGCCTGTGAGCTCACCGCCTCCGCACGAAGCTCCGCCTCCTGCAGGGCGGTCATCGCCAGGGTCAGGCAACCGCCTCTGACCAGGTCGGCGTCAAGGTGCTCGCGCCGAAGCGTGGCGGCGATGTCGTCGATCCCCTCGACGAGGGCATCGTGCATGGCCTGCGCGCTATCCAAGCCCACCTCCGCGACCACGCGGTCCCACGACACAGGAAAGAGGTCGCTGCACCACCCGCCGTTGCGTCCGCTCGCGCCGAAGCCGGCTATCTCGCGCTCCAGGATCAGAACCCGCAAGGTGGGGTCCTGTCGCAGCAGGGCATACGCCGTCCATAAGCCCGTGTAGCCCGCTCCCACGATGGCCACGTCGACAGTGCAGTCGCCGTCGAGCGCCGCTCGCGGCGACAGGTCGTCCTCCACTGTGTCGAGCCACAGGCTGAGCCGGCGATACCGCTGTGAGCCGGCGGCGGTCACGCCCCGATGTTCGACATCACGTGCTTGATGCGGGTGTAGTCGTTGAACCCGTACATGGACAGATCCTTGCCGTACCCGGAATGCTTGAACCCCCCATGCGGCATCTCCGAAACCAGCGGGATGTGGGTGTTGATCCAGACGCAGCCGAAATCGAGCAGCCGCGACATCCGCATGGCACGGCCGTGGTCACGCGTCCACACACTGGCCGCCAGCCCGTACTCCACTCCGTTCGCCCAGCGCAGTGCCTCGTCCTCGTCGGCGAAGCGCTGCACGGTGACCACCGGGCCGAAGATCTCCTGCTGGATCATGTCGTCTTCCTGGCGCAGCCCGGATACGACCGTGGCCTCCTGGAAGAATCCGGGCCCGTGCGCCGCACCGCCACCCGCGGCGAGAGAGGCATGGTCGGGCATCCGGTCGAGAAAGCTGCGCACCCGGGCGAGCTGGTCGCGGTTGTTGAGTGGACCGTACGCGGCGTCGACATCCGAAGGCGGTCCCGTGTGGACGGTCTTGGCCTGCGCCGCCAGCGCGCTGAGAAAGTCGTCGTGCACGCGCGGACCGGCGAGGACGCGCGTGGCCGCTGTGCAATCCTGCCCGGCGTTGAAGTACGCGGCTCCCGCGATCAGCTCGGCGGCCGCCTCGACGTCGGCGTCGTCGAAGACGATGACGGGCGCCTTGCCGCCAAGCTCGAGATGGACACGCTTGAGGTCAGCCGCGGCCGCCTGGGCAACCTCGCGACCGGCGCGCACGCTGCCCGTGATCGATACCATCGCCGGGATGGGGTGGGACACGACCGCGGCCCCGGTGCTGCGGTCACCGCAGACCACGTTGAGGACGCCGGGTGGGAGCGCCTCGCGGGCGAGCTCCGCCATCCGCACGGTGGTCAGGGGCGTGGTCTCTGACGGCTTCAGCACCACCGTGTTGCCCGCCGCGATCGCCGGAGCGAACTTCCACGCCGCCATCAGCATCGGGTAGTTCCACGGGGTCACCTGGCCGCAGACACCGACCGGTTCGCGACGGATCCAGCTGGTATGCCCGGCCATGTATTCGGTCGAGGCCGAGCCTTCCAGACAGCGCGCCGCGCCCGCCATGAATCGGAGCGTGTCGTACAGCATGGGCATCTCTTCGCTCTCGGTGAGAGCGATTGGCTTGCCGGTGTTGCGGCACTCCAGCTCCACCAGCTCGCGACCGTGCGCCTCGAGGATCTCCGCGAAGCGCAGCAGCGCCAGGCTGCGCTCCTTGGGTGTGGCATCGCGCCATGCCGGGAAGGCGCTGTGAGCGGCGCGGTAGGCGGCGTCCACGTCGTCGGCCCCGGACAGAGGAGAGTGGGCGAAGACCTCGCCGGTGGATGGGTCGACAATCGAGAGCGTGGTTCCACCACGCGGCTCCACCAGCTCGCCGCCCACCACGTTGCGCACCGTGTCCAACGTCACAGCCATGTCCAACCCCCGATGTGAGTGACCGCGTCAGAAGCTGCGCGGAGTGTTGATCCAGAGCACCCGGGTGACAACGCTGCCCGGGTTCCACCAGCGGTGCCGGCGATGCGATTCAAAACACAGCGACATCCCGGCCTCGATATCGAACTGTTCGCGACCGTCCAGTGTGATCGACAGCGTGCCTTCGACGACGTACAGGAACTCCTCACCGTCGTGAGCGTATTCCTCACCGCTACCATGGCCCGGCTCGACACTGAAGCGTTGCGGCTCGAGAAGCCGAGCCGTCCCTGAGAGGTCTTCGATGCGCACGCCGGGCACAGGGAGGTCGAGCGGCACCACCTCGCCTCCGAGCACCTGGCAAGCGGGCGCGCGGACGGCGACGAGCTCGGCAACGCTCGTTCCCAGTGCCGCGCTCAGCTTCTGCAGTGACGCCACTGAAGGCTGCACCGCGCCGCGCTCAACGCCCGAGACCAGCGACGGCGAGAGGCCGGCGGCGCCGGCAAGCGCGCGCAGCGAGAGCTCACGCTCGATGCGCTTCTCGCGAAGGCGGGCGCCCAAGTTGGACACGGGGGCGGTCGCCGCGGTCGCCGCACGAGGGCGTGACCGTCCCCTCGCGCCGTGAAGGCGGCGGCGGATGGCATGGACCGCGAGACCCTCGACCTCGCGAAGGCGGTGCACCTCGCGAGCCCGCACCACGTCGCCGGTGTCGTAGGTCCGCCAGCCGGAGGCATTGCGCGATGAGCGCACCAAGCCGTGCTGCTCCCAGGCGCGGAGCGTGGACGGGCTGATCCCGACCATGCGCGCCACCTCGCTCACCGAGTAGCGACCCACCCCCGAGGTGCTCACGACCCACTCCAACGCCGTGGTGGACCCACTTGACGAGCGTACCACCCGCCGCTAGGGTGTGCACCGCTCCTTGCAGATGTTCTGCAAGATGAGACGGCCACGCCCGGGGGAGGAGACAATGGCTACGGTCGCAGAACCAGTGGTCCACGGAAAGCCCGTGGTCTCGCAGCTGAAGACGAACACGCTCAACCTCTTCGACACGACAGTCATCGCGACCTCCAGCGTTGCCCCCGCTTACACGTTGGCGGCTACCGCGGCGATACTGATCGCCGCCGTCGGCCTGCAGTCGCCGGCGGCGCTCCTGGTCGGGTTCTTTCCGGTTCTGTTCATCGCCATCGCGTACTACTACCTGAACCGGATGGATCCGAACTGCGGCGCGTCCTACTCCTGGGTGAGCCGCACCCTCAACCCGTACATCGGCTGGATATCCGGGTGGGTCCAGCTCGCGGCCAACGTGCTGTTCTGCGCGGCGGCACCGATCGTGGCAGGCACGTACACGCTGCAGCTGCTCAACAGCCTCTTCCCCGGCCAGATCAGCTCTACGGCGGCCGGCGACGCCCACCTGATCGCGGTGATCGGCATCGCCTGGCTGCTGTTTGTCACCTTCATGGTGGTGCGCGGCATCCGCGTTACCGCAAATTTCCAGTGGATCCTCGTGTTCATCGAATACCTAATCGTCCTCGGCTTCGCCGTGTACGCGATCATCAAGGTGGTGACGGGCAACGCGCCGACCGCAAGCCACGTGGCCAGCAACTGGTTCAACCCCTTCTCACTGGGGAGCCTGGACAGCGTCGTGATCGGCGGACTGCTCGCCGTCTTCTTCTTCTGGGGTTGGGACACAGCCGCGAACGTCAATGAGGAGTCAAAGGACGCCAACACCTCACCAGGCCTCGCCGGCATCTTCAGCATGTTCATCCTGCTCTTCATCTTCCTGATCGCTGCCACGGCGATTCAGGTCTTCCTCTCTCAAACGGCGATCAACGACCCCAACAACCAGGGTGACATCCTCTACTTTTTCGCGCAGCAGCTCACAGGGACACCGATCGCCTACTTCATGATCCTGGCGGTGCTGTCGTCGACTGTCGCAACCACGCAGACGACTCTGCTGCCCTCGAGCAGGCTCTCGTTCTCCATGGCGCGCGACGGCGTGTTTCCCAAGTGGTTTGGCCTCGTCCACCCTTCGTGGAAGACGCCCTGGCTGGGAACGATCATCTCCTCGGCACTCGCCATCGCGATCATCGTCGTGACCCTCCTGGTCAGCTCAGTCAACACCGTGTTCAGTAACCTCATCCTGGACATCGGAGTGCTGGTCGCCGTGTACTACGGCATCACCGGGTTCGCTTCCGCGTGGGCCTTCCGCAAGGTGCTCCTCACGAGCTTCAGCAGGTTCGTCTTCGCTGGACTCCTGCCTGTCGTCGGGGGCCTGGCACTCTTCTTCTTCGCCTACTCGGACCTCGTTCCATCCGGGGTGCTCCCCTTCGCCAACGCGACGGACTGGGGAACGGGCCTGCCCATCCTCATCACCATCGGCCTCGGCGTACCGCTCGTGCTCATCGCGAAGGTCGCCGACCGCTCGGGCTTCTTCCGCGAGAAGACGGTGTCGTATGTCACGGTGGACGGCAGGCTGACGGCGTCGCCGGCGGCCCCGATCAGCTAGCCCCCATGCCCAACGCTGAGCTTCAGCAGCAGAGGGAGAGCTCGGTGGCCCGCGGCATGGGTTCCACCATGGCCGGGTTCGCGCACTCCGCCGAGGGTGCGACGCTGGTCGATGCGGACGGTCGGCGCTATCTCGACTTCGCCAGCGGTATCAGCGTGACCAACCTCGGCCACGGGCACCCCGACGTGCTCGCGGCCATCCACGCGCAGGTGGACCTCCTCATCAACTCGGGCGGCCCGGTGATGCTGCCGGACGTGTACGTCCAGCTCTGTGCGCGCCTCTGCGCCCTCGCCCCGGTTCGCGCGCCGGCGCGAGCTCTGCTCGTCAACAGCGGCGCGGAAGCTGTCGAGAATGCTGTGAAGATCGTGCGCCAGGCAACGGGGCGGCCGGCCATCATCAGCTTCCACAACAGCTTCCACGGCCGCACGCTGATGGCGATGAGCCTCACCGGCAAGGTGCACCCCTACAAGCAGAACTTCGGACCCTACGCAGCCGAGGTGTACCAGGCGCCGTATCCGTACTCGTACCACGACCAGACGGCCGACGAGAGCCTGGACGCGCTCCAGACGCTGTTCGCTTCGCAGGTCCCTCCCGACCGCGTGGCGGGGGTGATCGTCGAGCCGATCCAGGGCGAGGGCGGATTCGTCGTGCCCCCGCCGGACTTTCTGCCCCGGCTGGCGGGGCTGCTCGGCGAGCTCGACATCCCGCTCATCGCCGATGAGATCCAGACCGGCATCGGCCGCACCGGCGAGCTCTTCGCGGTGACTCATTTCGGCGTGGAGCCGGACCTGGTGCTGCTCGCCAAATCGCTGGGCGGGGGCCTGCCCCTGGCGGCGGTGGTGGGTCGCGCCGAGTTGATGGACGCAACCGCGCCGGGCGGGCTCGGCGGGACGTTCGGCGGCAATCCCGTCGCCTGTGCCGCGGCGCTGGCAGTGCTCGAGGTGATCGAGCGGGACGGCATCTGCGCACGCGCGCGTGACATCGGTGCCATCGCGATCCGGCGTATGCAGGCCATGCAGGAGCGGTATACGTGCATCGGCGACGTGCGCGGGATCGGCGCCATGACTGCCATGGAGCTGGTCAACAACGGCTCCAGCCGTGAGCCGGCGCCTGCTCTCACCGCCGCCGTGCTGCGCGAGGCGCACGCCCGCGGCCTGGTATTGCTCCGTGCCGGGCTGTATGACAATGTCATCCGACTGCTGATGCCGCTGACGATCGGCGATACGGAGCTGGCAGCCGGGTTGGACATCATCGAGCAGGCACTCGAGGCCGCCCTCGCCGCCACCACAGCCGCCGAGGTGGCGGCCACCACGAGGAGTGACCATGGCAACTGACGTGCACGTCGCCGCCATCGACCCGAAGCGAATCGCTGAGCTCACTGAGCACGAGGAGCGCGAGTTCATCTCCAAGCGGCAGAGGTCGCGCGAGCTCTGGGAGCGTGCGTCAAAGGCGATGCCGCGGGGGGTCCCGTCGTCGTTCCAGGACACCCCGCCGCAGCCGGTGTTCATCGACCGCGGCCAGGGCAGCCGCGCCTGGGACGTCGACGGCAACGAGTACATCGACTTCCACAACGGGTTCGGCGTCATGGTGGTGGGACACGCTCACCCCGCCGTGGTGGCGGCGGTCACCGACCGCATCGCGCGCGGATCCCATTTCGCCCAACCCGTCGCCGAGGACATCGCTGTCGCCGAGGAGCTGTCGCGCCGGTTCTCTCTGCCGCAATGGAGGTTCACCAACAGCGGCACGGAATCGACACTCGATGCGGTGCGGCTGGCGCGCGGCTTCACCGGCCGCGAACGCCTGGTGAAGATCGAGGCGTCGTATCACGGCCACCACGATTCGCTTCTGGTCAGCGTCGAGCCGCCTCGCGAGCTCATGGGCCCGGCCGACATGCCCAACTCCGTGCGCTATTGCGAGGGCATTCCCCAGGCCAGTGTGGATCTGGTCACGGTTGTCCCCTTCAATGATCTCGATGCGATGGAGCGCGCGTTCGCCGCCCACGACGACATCGCGGCGGTCGTCGTCGAGCCGGTGATGATGAACATCGGTATCGTCATGCCCGACGACGGCTACCTCGCCGCGATCCGCGATATCGCCCACCGCCACGGCGCGCTTCTGATCTTCGACGAGGTGAAGACGGGGGTGACCATCTCGGCGGGCGGAGCCACCGAGCGGTTCGGGGTGGTGCCGGACATCGTCTGCCTGGCCAAGGCGATCGGCGGAGGCCTTCCCTGTGGTGCCATCGGCGGTCGTGAGGATGTGATGGCCGTGATCACCGATGGCCGGGTGGCCCAGATGGGCACCTTCAACGGCAACCCTCTGACCATTGCCGCGGCCCACGCTACGCTCTTCGAGGTGCTGACGCCGGCGGCGTACTCGCACTTCGACGCTCTGGCCGAGGAGTTGCAGGGTGGACTCGAGGGTGTCATCGCGGAGCACGGGCTGCCCTTCCACGCTCTCACCCTGGCGGCGCGCGGCTGTGTCACGTACCGCAAGGACCGGGTGCGCAATTACCGCGACTACCTCGACATCGACAAGGCGGTGCCGTACCTCTCCTGGCTCTACCAGAGCAACCGTGGCGTGCTCATGGCTCCGGGGGCGGAAGAGAACTGGACGCTCTCAGTCCAGCACAGTGACGGCGATGTGCGCCGCTACGTCGACAACTTCGCGGAATTCGCCAGGGACCTGGTCGGATCCTGACTGGCAGGGAGGTGGCGGGGGAGGAGAGCGGGAGTGCATGCTCCCCTCCCCCTGTCAGGACTGGCTGAGGATGGTTACGCGGCGTGCCAGCCGAGCGCTGGACCTGCCCGTTCCGCTGCGGCTGCTCGTTCCACCGATTCGATGATCTCCGCATCGCACCACAGGGCAACATCGCCGGCGCAGGCGGTGTCTCGGTCTACGAGTCCTCCATATGACACCGACACGTCGCTGCGGTCGAGTGGTGTCACGTTCGTCAGTGACTTCATCTCTTGTGCTCCCAGCGTGTTGCGGTTGCTGAGTGCATCATGAGCCGAGCCGGTGCGCGAATCATCGTGCGCCGTACACCAACTTCTGCGCGGCCAGGTTGGGCGTGGGTACGGGCTCAGAGCGGAAGCGGGACGGCGGTTCCCGAGACCCGGATCCCTCCCCGACCGGGATCGATCGCCACCGTCAGCAGGCTGGGGCGGCCCATGTCGTCGCCCTGGTGGATGGTCACCGTCGCAGGCGGTCTGACCAGCCCCAACTCGCGCAGGTACGCACCCAGGGCGGCGGCGGCGGCTCCCGTGGCGGGGTCCTCGACCACCCCGCCCACCGGAAACGGCACGCGGGCGTGGAACTTCGTCGGATCCTCGCGCCAGACCAGCTGTACGGTCGTCCAGCCCTCGCTGGTCATGAGCGCCCGCAGCCGTTCGAAGTCGTAGGCGAGACCGGCGAGCACGGCGCGCGAACGGACGCCGAAGACGAGGTGATGGGCTCCGGCGAAGCTGTCGCGCGGCGGCAGGTGGGGGTCGATGTCGGCACCCGTCCACCCCAGCGCCGCGAGCGCTTCGGTGACGACCGGCTCGGACACGTCGGTGACCGCCGGCGTGACACTGGTCAGGGTGGCAGTCGTCCGTCCCTGATGGTCGGCGCTGACGCTGACTGCGACCTCTCCGCTCTGCGTCTGGAAACGCAGGTCGCCGCCGCGGTCGTGGTCGGCGAGCGCCACCGCAGAGGCAATGGTGGCGTGCCCGCAGAACGGCACCTCGGCAGCGGGGCTGAAGTAGCGGATCCGGTAGTCGCCCGGGCGCTCGAGCGGCCACAGGAACGCGGTCTCGCTGTACCCAACCTCGCGCGCGATGTCGAGCATGGTGGTCTCATCGAGGCCCTCGGCGTCCAGCACAATGCCCGCGGGGTTTCCCCCGGCGGGGTCATCGGAGAAGGCCGTGTAGCGGAGCACGTCGACGCCGTGAATCGGGCTGGTGACCGCGGTCATCCGGCAATGATGCGCCGCGCCCCGCGGCGCGCGACCGTCAGGGAAGGAAGAGCATCGAGTCACCGAACTCGTGCCAGAGGTAGCCGGCCTCGATGGCCGCGGCGTACGCGGAGCAGACCAGGCTGGGGCCGGCGACGGCCTCGAGGAGCAGGAGGTGACTCGATTCCGGCAGATGCAAGCCCGTGACGAGGCCAGTCACGACGCGCGCCGGACGCCCTGGTCCGAGCACCAGGTCCGTCCAGCCGCTCGCCCCGCGGATGTCGCCGTCAACGCCGGCGACCGTCTCCAGCGCGCGCACCACCGTGGTGCCGACGGCGACCACACGCCCGCCCGCGTCGCGAGTCGCGGCCACGAGACGGGCGGTATGCGCGGGGACGGAGTACCGCTCCGGAGCGGGGGGCTCATGGAACTCCGGGCTGGATACCCCGGCATGCAGGGTTATGGGAGCAACCGTGACCCCGGCTGAGGTGAGCCGTCTCAGCACGTTGGTGGTGAAGGGCCTGCCCGCGCTCGCCATCTCGGCGCTTCCCGGCTGCTCCGCATACACGGTCTGGTAATCGCTCAGTGGCGTAGCGCTGAAGGAGTGCCTGTAGACGATGGGATGGCCGTGCTCACTCAGGTAGGCCACCAGCTCGGTTGGCGGGCTCACACTCACCCGCCAGAGACGTGACACCACCGCCGTCGGATCGGGGTAAGCGCTCGCCACGGTGAGGGTTATTCCGGCGGGGAGATGAAACGCGTCAGCGCGGCGAACGCCGAGATCGGGGCCGCCGTTGCCGGCGCGTCGCACCTCGACCATCCACGTCGTGTCGTCAAGCCAGCCGGACACGTGGACACCGATACGCCGTCCGTTGGCGTCGCCTGCCGTCAGGGCGGCCGGTAGGGTGGCCGAGGTGTTGACCACGACCAGGTCGCCTGGCTTGAGCAATTGCGGCAGGTCGGAGAAACGATGGTGGGACAGGCCGGTGGGGCTGGCCACGAGGAGGCGCACCCCGTCGCGGGACAGACCGCGGCGCTCAGGCGGGAGCGCGGCCTCGAGCCCTGCGGGGAGCTCGAATTTCGCGTGCGGCCGCGGCGACGCGGGGGGCGCGATCATGCGGAGACGGCCGCACCGGTCAGGTCGCCGACCCGGTAGCGACCACTGGGATGTCGAGCGCTGATCAGCTCAAGCAGCGCGGGCACGACGCTCTCCGGGGCGGGACGGTCGCTGATGTCTTCACCGGGAAACGCCTCCTGCTGCAGCGCGGTACGCATGTCACCGGGGTCGAATGCGTAGACCAGGAGCTGTGGGTGCTCGGCCGCGAGGATCGAGGTGATGTGGTCGAGGGCGGCCTTGGAGGAGCCGTATCCGCCCCAGCCCTCGTACGCCTCGACGGCAGCGTCCGAGGAGACATTGATGATCCGCCCTTTGCGGCGGATGAGGTGGGGGAGGAGGAGCTGGAGGAGCGCCAGAGGCGCGAAGGTGTTGACCGCGTACACCTGCTCGAGCATGTCGAGCGGATAGTCGGCGAGGCGTGGCTGCGGGCTGGGGCCGAGGATGCTGGCGTTGTTGACGGCGACGTCCAGACCGCCGGACGACGCCACCGCCTCTGCGATGTGGCGCCGGTGCTCCGGGTCGGCGACGTCGCCGGGAATGGCCGTCACCGTGCCGGAGATGTCAAGCCGCGCGACACTGGCGGTGAGGGCTTTGGCGTCGCGACCGTCGACGATGACGTGCCAGCCGCGGCGCGCAAGCTCGGCGGTGAGTGCCTGGCCGAGGCCCCGGGAACCACCGGTGACGAGCGCTGTTGGAGGAGAGGATGCAGAGTCTTGATGTGTTGCCATGAAGTCATCCTAGAAGCTAAAGTGAACTTCATGTCAAGTGGAGCTTCCGCACGGACCACCGACCTGCTCCCCATCGGCGAGGTGGCACGCCGCGCCGGTTTCGCGGCATCGGCTCTGCGCTACTACGAGAAGGAGGGGCTGATCAGCGGAGGGCGCACCGATGGGGGACAGCGGCGATACCCGAGGAGCGTGCTCCGCCGGCTCGCCTTCGTTCGGGCGGCGCAGAACGTCGGACTCTCCCTGGAGGAGGTGCGGGCTGCGCTTGCCACCCTGCCCGATTCGCGGGTGCCCACCAAGTCCGACTGGGCGCGGCTCTCCACCGTGTGGAAAGGACGGCTCGACGAGCAGATCGCCGGGCTGATCGCCCTCCGTGACGGGCTCACCACCTGCATCGGCTGCGGTTGCCTATCTCTGCGGCGCTGCGCCCTGTCCAACCCCGGCGATGTCGCCGCCGGGGCTGGAGCTGGGGCGCGATACCTTCCCCCTTCCCTCCGTCGCCGCTAGGACATCGAGCAACCGCTGATGCGGTTGCTCCACTCCTGTTGAACGATGTAGGGATGGCCGTTGGCGTAGAGGTCGCCGCCGGCGGCGTCGGTGGGCCCGAAGGTGAAGTTGCACGGGCGCGCCGGCCTAGGCCCGAAGCCGGGCCAAGCGCTTAGGCTGCCGGGGTTTGCCCGCTCTGGTGAGCCTTGCGCGCCGCCTCACGCCGTGCGGCCTTGCCGGTCGAGGGGGCCTTTGGTTTCTTCTGCTGCTTTTTGGGAGCGCCCCGAGTCTTCTCGCTGGCCATGGTCGTCTGCCTCCGTCCGGGGTGGTGATCGTAGGGTGCACCAGCAACGCTACAACACCGAAGGACGGCGCGACCTCACTCGGCTGGACGTACCACCCTTGCGATTGCTGCCGACCTGATGGCCCGAATCACCGCGTCCGGTGCCGAGTCCTTGGTGAGGTAACTGACCGCGCCGGCGGCCAGCGCCTGGGTGATCTTCTCGCGCTCCGAGTAGGAGGTGAGCATCACCACCCGCACCGCCGAGTCCATCTCCACCAGCTTCTCGGTTGCCTCGATGCCGTCCATTCCCGGCATTGAGATGTCCATCAGCACAATGTCCGGCTTCACCGCGTAGGCGAGCGCCACCGCCGCGGCGCCGTCCTCGGCCGCTCCCACCACCTCGATCCCCTCGACGTCCTGGAGAATGTCAGTGAGGCCCTTGCGCATCAGCGGATGGTCGTCGGCGATGAGCACCCGGATCACGGCCTCGTCGGGTTTCAGCATGGCAGGGTCAGCATAAGCGAGGTCCCGTGGCCTGGCTCGCTCTCCAGAGACAGGTGCCCGCTCGACGCCTCCACCGCGTTGTTCAGCAGATGCAATCCCACATGACCTTCGTCGCGTCGGCGCGTGCGGTCTGCTGACGAGAAACCGCGGCCGTTGTCGTTGACCTGGAGTGTCAGCATGCCGTCCACGAAGCGCAGCTTGGCGATGACCTTGGTGGCCTGACTGTGGTTGACAACGTTGCGGATGGCCTCCTGGGCAACGCGGAACACCAGCGACGTCTTGTCGGCCGGAAGGTCCATGGCCGCGCCGGCCTCAAAGTCGACTTCGATGCCGTGGGAAGGCAGCGGCTCCAGCAGCTTGCGCAGAGCGCTGTCCATGCCGGTCTCGGCGAGGTCGGGCGGCGCGATCTCGATCATGAGGGTGCGCAGGTCGGTCACTGATGAGCGCAGGGTGCCGGCCGCTTCGAGGAGGAGCGGATCCGCCGTCGCGTCGGAGCCGCGCGCTGCTAGGGAGAATGCAAGACCGGCCAGGGTCTGAACGACTCCGTCGTGGAGGTCGCTGGCGATCCGCTTGCGTTCGACATCACTGGCAACGATGGCCTGCTGCAGAAGGGCCTCACGCTCCTTGGTGTGCTCAGCGCGCTCTAACTCTTGGCCTCGGATCCTCCGTGCGAGGAGAACCATATACCCCTGCAATACGATGACCGGCAGCAGCGTGGTGGTGAATCCGACCGTGCCCCCGAAGCGGTTGAGCAGCACCGCGCCGAAGGCCGCCCACCCGTAGCCAATGTAATACAGGACGGACGTCGACGTCATACGTAGATAGGTGTTCCAGAACTTCGCCTGCCGATGCGATGCCAGATTTATGACGCCAGCCAGAAGTGCCTGGTTGACCATTCCCTGTACGGCTCCGGCGACTGTGGCGGCCACCGCACCTGCTGTGAGGCCGGGCCACAACCGTGTCAATTCCGAGAAGACGAACCACGCGCAGAGATCGCTGATGAAGTAGTTGGAGAGATTGAACACTGCGCGGAACCACCCTGTGTGGGTCCTGGCGGCTACTGCGACAGCCTGAGGGACGGACGCTGCAGCCGCCCCAAGTGGCCCAAACGTAAAAGCCAGCGCGAGGTGAACAAAGACGCCGGCCGACCAGACGCTGTCCACTCCTTCGGCGATCCGAACGCTGCAATAGGAGCCGGCGAAAACAACTAAGGCGCCAATTGCGACGGTTGGTGGATTCGACACGCCGCGAACCGTCAACCCGGCAAGAACGGCCGCAACAGCAGCCATCGCCAATACATACGCCACAAGCGAGGTGGTGTATTGCACCGGGGCGGCTCGGGTAACCTGGGGCAGCAAGCCGCGGAGCTTTCGAGTTGGTGCGAAGACGTCCGCCAAAGCCATCTGCCCGATATGGTGCGGAGAGTTCACCAAGACGGGTCGATTGCGACACGATCGACACGGGACCGTGGAGCGACGTTCCAGCGGAGTGTGAAGAATAGTGAACGAAATCACAGATGTGTTACGGATCTGTGTCGAACGCAGCGGCCACTCCAATCGCGCCCACCAGAACTCTGCGTTGCCGCACAGTCAGGGACGACACCAGGCGTGGCCCTGGTCGGACGGAGGGTAATGCCGTGGGCACCTGGGACACCCAGTGCAGCTGCTGGTCTTGGGGCTGAGCTGAGTCTTGGTCGATGCAGGGCCCAAGATAGACCGTGTATGTGACGGTTCCTTGGACACTGTCGTGACGGACCGGTAACGGTCGACGTCACACAGGGGGGCGCCCCTCTGCGAACCTTGCCGCGTGGCAATCGATGCAGAGCCGGGTAGTCCCGTTGAGGGGGTTTCGGGGTTGCCGGTTCTTGCCGGATCGGAAACCCCTGTTTGCACGCAGGCATCTCCGCCGCGAGGTCCCGCGGCGCGTTTTTTTGTGGCGGTATTCCTGTCGTTGTACGGGGACTGGCTGACCACCGTCGCTCTCCTCGTGGTTCTTTTTGAGGCGACGCACAATCCAGCCGCACCGGCCGGCTACATGCTCGTAAGGGTTGCACCCCGGGTAATGGGCCCATGGCTGGGGGGCCACCTCTCCGACCACAGATCTCCGCGCGTCGTCATGGTGGTCACGTCGGCGCTCCAGGCCATCTTCACCTTGTCGCTCATTGGTTCACATCGGGCGAGTTTGATCTGGGGCATCTACCTCGCCGTGGCGATGGCGCAGTTCACCGGAGCTCTTGGGCGGCCTAGCCAGGGAGCCTTGATCCCCAGCCTTGTCGGTGCACGCGGGTTGCCTCGCGCGAATGCCACATATGGCCTCCTTTTCAGCACCAGCATGTTCGTCGCGCCGGCCGTCGGCGCTGTCCTGTTGAGTCGCGTGGGGCCAGATCCCCTCTTCGCGATCGACGCCGCAAGTTTTGCCATCTGCGCTCTCCTGGTCGTAACCCTCCCGACCCCTAGGGCCACCCGGGGGCGCACCGCCGCAGACTGGCGACCGAGGATGCGAAGGACCCGAGCAGTGATGCTCGCCTTGCGGAACCCGGCGATTCGGATGGTTGCGACAGCGAACTTCGCAGGCGGCCTGACAATTACCGTCACGCAGGCCTTCCTGGTTGTGGCGGCGCACGAGCGATTTGGCGGTGACGCTGCAGTGGGCTACTTGTACTCCAGCGTCGGAGTGGGTGGGGTGCTCGGCGGTCTGTTCGCTCTTCGATGGATCCCGCCGCGCACGTGGACGCGTTTTGCCGTCTTCTTTGTGATCACCAGCCAGGTCGTCGCTACGGCCGCCTTTAGCGCATCGATGGCACTACTCTTCGCGCTGCTCCTACTGGCCGTCAGCGCGGTAGCGGGAACCTCAATGGACACCTGGGGGATCACCGAGATTCAGCGGTTGGCCCCACCGGGATTCATGGGGCGCTACAACTCGATCATCTTCATCTCGTTGTATGCCGGCATGCTCGTCGGAGCAGCCTGGGCGCTCGCGACCGCGCCCCTGCTGCACTGGGACGTGGCCATCCAGATCTCATGCGCTGCCATGCTCGTCCTCGTCGGCGGTGTGTGGATTGTTCGGGGCGGCTCAAGGGCTATGACGGCAGAACAAGAAGAACCCTGAGGAGGCGATGCCCCCTCAGGGCGGGGTATCGGGGCGTCAGTTACCTGTCACCTCGATACACGGTCAGCGTCGGATCTACCAAGAGAACCATCGCTGCTCCTCCATGGTCGATCGTCGTCGACGGTGTCCACATTAGTGCGCTGCACCGCCGCGCGCAACGGGGCGTCCGGCCTCAGTCATCCTCTGTCAGGGCGTAGGTCAGGAGGCCACCGATCAGGCCGACATTCTTGTTGAAATGGACCTGGTGATTGCGCTTCATCGCCGGGTCTGACTGCTCCCAATACCGGTGTGCGACGTACGTGGTCGGCACCAGGGCCGCTGCCAGCCCCAGGGCAGCAAGACGCGGCTTGATGCCCAGTGCCAGCGCAGTACCCCCCAGGACCATGGAGGCGCCATTCAGGCGCACCAAGAGCTCGGGTTGGGGGAGGGGCAGGCTCTTGGCCACCAGGTCAACGCGAGCGCCCGGCTTGGTCAGAACGCCGTAGCCCGCGGTGATGAAGATCCAAGCAAAGGCCCCACGCGCGATGAATCGTAGAAAGCTCATGCAGTTCCATCTCCTGTCCATATCATCGAGCCCATCGTAGCCAGCGGGAGCCGACGCCCCATGGTTGGAGGTCCGGCTGCGCGAGAATGCGAGACCTTGTCAGACCTGTGGAGGAACGTCTGGATGGCCGATTCCGTCTATCGCGTCACCGAGCTCGTCGGGGTCAGCACCGAGTCCTGGGAGGACGCCGCCCGCCGCGCCGTCGAGACCGCGTCGCAGACCCTGCGCGACCTCCGGGTCGCCGAGGTGGTCAAGCTCGACATGACTGTCGAGGAGGGCAAGGTCGCGCGTTTCCGGACGCGCGTCGCCCTCTCCTTCAAGTACGAGCCCGGCGCGGAGGGCTAGGCCACCCGCGGTAGCCCGGCGTCGGCGAGCACGCGGGCCATGGTGTCGAGGCCGAACGCCTCGATCGGCCCGCGCGCACCGGCACCAGGTGCGCTGCCGTCGCGCAGCCGCAGCGCTCCCCAGGCAAGCAGCCGCGCGGTGAGCGTGTAGCCGTCCACGCCATGAAGGCGGGCGCTGGCCAGTTCCCGTCCGCGGGCGCCGCGAGCCACCGCGACGAAGGTGGAGCGCGTCTTCCCCCGTGCCTCGGCATCGGGGCCGCCCGACGACCCTGGAGCCAAGCGGGCGGCGGCGCGGTCGATCAGCCCGCCGGCGCCGGGCACCTGCTCGAGCAGTGCCTGTCCGGCACCGACGGCCCGCACCCCCTTGCTCAGAGGTCCGAACCACCCGAGGTAGGTCCCGACCGTGCGCAGGTGTGGGTAGCTGCGCGGCAGACCGAAGTGCTCGGATCCCCCGAAGGACAGCCCGTCGGCATGGCGGTCGCCAAGATCAAAGGTGGCGGTGCGGATCCCGCTGCGCTCGGTGACCAGGACGCCGTCGCGCCACGAGAAGCTCGGTGCGCGCGCGGCGCCCACCAGCGACGCGAGCGTCCCGCCGCTCCACCGCCCGCCCTCGCTGAAGTAGCCGACATCCACCTGGACCGCGCTGGGGCCCGCATCCTCCAGCGCCAGGCCGGCGACGACGTGGCCCGGCACGCAGTCGTAGCCGAATGCGGGCAGCAGGAGGACGCCGGCCCGGGCGGCGAGGGGCCCGAAGTCCTCGAACACGGTGCGCACGAAGCTCGGCTCGCCGGTGGAGTCGATGTAGCCGACACGCCGTTCGACCGCCGCCCGTACGGCCGGCTCCCCGTACCTCGCGAACGGACCGACGGTGCTGACCAGGACGTCACCGGGTTCGACGAGCGCTGCCACCGTCGCCGGATCGCCCACGTCGGCCGTGGCCACTGAGAAGTCTCCGTCCAGACGCGAGGCCAGGTCCTCCAGCCGCCGGCGATCGCGGCCGGCGAGGACCGCGGCGACGCCCTCGGTCGCCAGTCGCTCGGCCGTCAAGGCTCCGGTGTAGCCGGTCGCCCCGAACAGCACAATCCGCCCGGACATGGCGGGCAGTCTACGGAGGCGAGCGGCCCCCGATACGCGCGCAATCGGTACAAGCGACGCAAAATCCCCGCTAGCGCTTTCGTCCAACACGGGAGACGAGCACATGACGCAGACCATTCGCCGCGGCAGCTTCCGCAGCCGCGGTCAGCGGCTCGCCTACACCATTCACGGCAGCGGAGATCGCCCGTTCGTCCTCCTGCCCGGCCTTCTGCTCCCGGCTCGGATGAACACGCCGCTGGCTGCGCACCTCGCCGAGCGCGGGCACCGCGTGATCCTGCTCGATCCGCTCGGCCAGGGGGGCTCTGCCCGCCCGATGGACATGTGGCGGTACTCGATGACCCAGTTCGCGCGCGACGTGGTCGCCCTGCTCGACCATCTGAAACTCGACCAGGCGGTGGTGGGCGGAACCTCGCTCGGCGCCAACGTCACCCTGGAGGTCGCCTCGCTGGCCCCCGAACGGCTCCGCGCCATGGTGGTCGAGATGCCCGTCCTCGACAACGGGTTGGTGGCCAGCGCCATCACCTTTGCGCCGCTGCTCGTCTGGGTCACTCTGGGATGGCGGCTGATGCAGGTGGTGTCCAGATTGGCGCGGTTGATCCCATCGTCGCGGACGCCCTTCAACATCGACGTCCTTCTCGACGGGGTGCGGCAGGATCCGGGACCGAGCGGGGCGCTTCTCCAGGGGGTCTTCTTCGGTCGCACCGCCCCGCATCGGGATGAGCGGCGCACCTTCACCGCCCCGGCCCTGGTGATCGGCCACCACCGTGACCCGGTTCACCCGTTCTCCGACGCCGGCATGCTGTCCCGGGAGCTCCCCAACGGCCGGCTCATCGAGGCCAGCTCGATCCTGGAGATGCGGATGCGCCCGGATCGCCTCTATGCCGAGATCGACGCCTTCCTCGACGAGGTGTGGGGTCCGCGGATGCGCGTGGTGCAGCGCCGGCGGCCCCGCGCCACGACCGCGCGCTCGGCGCGGCGGAGCACACGCCGGCCCGCGGTCGCCACGGCGAGGGCTCGGCGACCGACGTCCTGAGCAACCGTGTTGGGCTGGAACCGGGCCGGTATCCTTCGGCGGTCGTGTCCACCCGCGCGCCCGCCGACACCATACCGCCGCGCGGAGAGCGTCCCCGCGTGCTGAGTGGGATCCAGCCCACCTTCCAGCTCCACCTCGGCAACTACCTCGGCGCGCTGCGCCACTGGGCCCGCGAGCAGGACAGCTACGACAATTTCTTCTGCATCGTCGACCTCCACGCGCTCACCGTGGTGCCGGACCCCGAGCTGGTGCGGAGCAGCGTGCTCGAATTGGCAGCTCTCTATCTGGCGTGCGGGCTGAACCCGGAGAAGAGCGTCATCTTCGTGCAGTCCCACGTCGCCGCGCACACTCAGCTGTGCTGGATCCTCGAGTGCCACACCCCGCTCGGGTGGCTGGAGCGGATGACGCAGTTTCGAGCCAAGGCGGGAACCGGACGGGAGCGGGAGCGCGTTGCTGCCGGGCTGCTGACCTATCCGGACCTGATGGCGGCGGACATCCTCCTCTACGACGCCGACCTGGTTCCGGTCGGTGACGACCAGCGCCAGCACGTCGAGATCTGCCGCGACATCGCCCAGCGGATCAACAGCCTGCGCGGCGAGGTGTTCCGGCTCCCGCAACCCCTGATTCGCAGCACCGGGGCGCGGGTCATGGGCCTCGACGACCCCACCGCCAAGATGAGCAAGAGCACGGCGCTGGTCAAGCCGGGCCACGCCATCCTCCTGCTCGACCCGCCGGACACCGTCCGCCGCAAGATCGCCCGCGCTACGACGGACAACAATCCCGCCGTGGCCGAGCCGGTCGGCGCCGGGGTTGGCAACCTGCTCGACATCCATGCCGCCATCAGCGGCAAGACCAGGGCCGAGACGGTCGCGAACTTCAAGGGTGCGAGTTATGGTGCGCTTAAGGCCGCCGTGGCGGACGCGATCAACGAGGTGCTTGAACCCGTGCAGCGTCGATATCGCGATGTGCGCGCTGACGAAGCAGCCCTGCGCAGCGTCCTCGAGCGCGGCGCGGAGCATGCGGCCGCAGTCGCCGGCCCCACCCTGCTGCGCGTGCAGCGTGCGGTGGGACTCCGCTGAGCTTCACCATCGCGACCCCGATCCCTCATCAGCGCCCACCGCTGATCGGCGTCTGTGGAACGTCGCGCGACGACTCCACCACCGATGCGCTGGCAGAGCGCGTGGGGCACCTGATCGCGTCGCGTGGCGGCATCGTGGTCTGCGGCGGCCTCGGCGGGGTGATGGCGGCGGCGGCACGCGGAGCCGCCCGGGCCGGCGGGTTCAGCATCGGCCTGCTCCCCGGCGACCGTGCCGAGGATGCCGCCGCGGATGTTTCGCTGGCGATCCCCACCGGGATGGGGGAGATGCGCAATGCTCTGATCGTGCGCGCGTGCCCGGTGATCATCGCCATCGGAGGCGCCTACGGCACCATCAGCGAGATCGGGTTGGCGCTGCGCAACCGGCGGCCGGTGATCGGGCTCGACACCTGGGAGATCCGCCCGCCCCGCGGCCGCGGCCCCGACCCCGGAATTCGGCGCGCGAGCAGCCCTGATGAGGCGGTGACCATGGCGTTCGCGGCGGTCGACAGAGCCGCGGCGAGCGCGCGCCGCTGAGCGGGGCGATCAGCGCCGAGGGGCCAGGGCGGCGTCCACCTCCTCGAGCATGGCGGCCACCTCCGGCCTGGCAAAGTGGGCGCGGGCCGGCTCGAGGCGGTCGATGAGTCGCGCCGCCAGCGCATTCTTGGCGTCCACCGGGTGCAGCTTGCCGCGACCGTAGGCATCGACGAGCTCCGCGTACGTTTCGAAGGTGATCGGGCCGCCGTTGGCCGCGCTGCGCTCGACGCGCACCGGGGCGTCGTCGAGGGCGAACACGAGCTGCTCGAACCAGTTGAGCACGGGGTTGAAGCGCGTTTCGTCAGGGGGGCAGAAGGCCTTGGCGACCCGCCGCCTGATGGTGTCTGGATCATCGTGGATGAACACCGCGGAGGAGGGGTCGGATTTGCTCATCTTCAATGTCGACGTGTCGACGTCGTCGGGGAGCGGCCACACCGGGGGCTTGCGGAGGCCGAGCAACAGGGGATGGTGCACCGCAGCCGGCTTGATGGTGCGTCCCTCGCTGTCGGTCAGCCGGTTGGTTCGGATCTTGGTGGCCACGTCGCGGGCGATGACGTGCGCCTTGCGCTGCTCCGTGCCGGCGTGGGCGAGGTTGATGCCCTGGGCAAAGATGTCAGCCGCCTGCATCGCCGGATAGATGAGCTTGGCGAAGTCCACCGAGTCGCTCTGATCGCGGCCCAGGATGCTGATGCTGCGCAGCATCCGTGCCAGCGTGGTGTGGCGGCTCACCTCGATGACCGTGGCCCAGTAATCGGGGTTGGTCCGGTAGAGGTCGGTGCCGAGCACGAAGTGCACGCGGGAAGGGTCGGCACCGACCGCCAGCAGCGACGCTCGCATCGCCTCGGTGAAGTAGCCGGTGGCGATGCGCCGGATCACCTCCCGGTCGCCGCCGAGCTTGTCGTTGATCCAGGTGTGCCAGTCGGCGAGCAGGATATGGCAGTCGATGTCCGCTTCCAGGAAGTCCCGAACCTTGCCCATCGACACCAGCCCGGTGCCGAGGTGGACCTTGCCGGAGATCTCGAAGCCGATGTAGTGGCGGATGGGTGTCGGAGTGCCGAGCAGCTCGAGCAGCTCGGTGCGTCCCATCACCTCAGCGGTGTTGCGCTCGATGAGCGCCATGCGATCGGCGGGACTGAGAGTGGACATGGGCGACGGAGTCTAGAGATTGCCCGGCTCTGCCCGATCGGCCGGCCTCTCTGCGCGGAAGCTCCAGAAGCGCGGCAGCAGCGCGCTGAGAGCGAGCGTTCCCAGCACACACAGCACGCCACCGCTGACCACCGAGGCGCGCACGCCGGCGAGCGCGCCGACAACACCGGCCTCGAGATTGCCGAGCGCGGGTCCGGACGAGTAGCTGATCATCTCGATGCCCGCCAGCCGGCCGCGCATGGCATCGGGAATCGTCTGGTTCCACAGGGTCATGCGGAACAGCCCGCTGATCATGTCCGCTGCGCCCGCGGCGGCCAGCGCGATGAGCGCCAGCCAGAGGGACGGTGCCAGCCCGAAGCCGACGATCGCGACGCCCCAGGCCCCGGCAGCGCAGGCGATGGCGCGCCCGTGATGGCGCACCGCCCTCGTCCAGCCGCTTGTGAGAGTGGCGAGCAACGACCCCACCGACGGCGCCGTGTAGAGCAGCCCGAGCACCGCGGGGCCGCCGAAAGCCACTGCGATCTGCGGGAAGAGCGCCATCGGCATGCCGAAGAACATGGCGTTCATGTCGATGAGATAGGAACCGAGCAGGTCCTGGCGGCGCGACGCATAGCGCAGCCCGCTGAGCACGGCCCGAACGCTCACACCCTCCGCGTTGGGCGCCGGAGGAACGGCGCGCATCAGGCTGAGAACCACCAGGGAGATGACGAACGTGGCCGCGTCGACGCCGAATGCGGCGGGCAGTCCGGCGGTGGCGATGATGATCCCGGCGAGCGGCGGCCCCACCACCTGGCCGAGGTTGCCGCGCAGCGACTCGAGCGCAGCAGCCGCGGAGAGTCTGTCGCGCGCAACCAAGCGAGGCACCAAGGCATCCAGCGACGGTCGCTGCAACGCGTCGAGGCCCGCCGCCACCGCGACGGCGGCGAACAGCACCCACAGCCGGGGGTGGGGCAGCAGCGCGTTGACGACGAGAGCACCGACCACGGCGCAGAGACCGAGCTCGGTCAGCCGGACCATGCGACGGCGGTCGACCGCGTCGGCGAGCGCACCACCCACGAACGACATCAGCAGGATTGGCGCCAGCTCCGTGAGGCTGACGAGCCCGACCACGAGCGATGAACGGCTCAACGCGTAGGCCTGAAAGGGGATGGCGACGTACGTGATCATGCTGCCGGCAAAGGACACCGCCTGTCCGATGAAGAGCAACCGGAAGTCGCGCGACTCGCGCAGCGGCGATGTGTCGACCGCAACCCTGGAGACCGCGCGTCGCAGTGCGGACCCGGGGGCTCGGATCGTCGAAGCGCTGGATGCCGGTTCGCCGAGCGGATCCGGGGTCGCGCGCGTGCGCGGCGGAATGGGCTCAGGCACCGGGCGCAGGGATCCCGGCGATTGACTCGCCGGAGGCGAAGCGGCTGTGCCCTTTCCCAATGACCACGGTGACGACGCCCGGCCCGGCCGCCCACCAGTGGCCGGCGCGCCAGACCGCGGCAGTGCGCTCGTCCACCCCGACCAAGGTGGTGCCACCTCCAAGTGCCTGCTGCGCTGATGGAATCCAGCGCTCGCCGAACGTGTCGAAGTGGGGGAGAAGGGCGCAGTCCGGCACCACAGCGAGCGCGTCGGCAGCCCGGCGGGTGGTGTGGTCCGGCGAGCGGTCGCGCACCAGGGTCCAGCGACACAGCGCCATGGCGCCGGCGGACGAGCCCGCCAGCGCGGCACCAGCCTTCCAGGCGCTGACGATGGCCTCCCAGACTGGCGTACCGGACAGAAGCTGGACGGTGCGTCCCGGGTCGCCCCCGGCCAGGTACACGAGGCCGGCGGTGTGCGCAACCTCGACCGTGGCCGGCGCGGCGGCGTCCGACCGGGAGCGCACGCGCAGCTCGGTCACGTCCACGCCGAGCGTGGCGAACCATCGGCGCGCCGTCTCCGCCGCCTGCTCCGGGTGGGTGCGCACCGCGGCACACACCACGAACGCCGGCCGGCCGCCGGCGGCCTCGGCGAGCACGCGGTCCTGCTCGTCGTTGCCCGGTCCGAACTCGGCGCCGCCCACGAGCGCAAGAGGTCCGGACATGACCGGGAGGATACGGCTCAGTCGGTCGGTCGCCTCCCGCTCCCTACACTGACGCGCGCATGATCGACAGAGACAAGTACGCGGCGGCGGCCATCGTGTCGCGCCGCGACCTCGCCCCCGACCTCTGGGTGGTGCGGATCCGACCGGACTGCGAGCTGCCGTTCCGCCCCGGCCAGTACGTGACCCTGGGGCTGGAGCTGGACGGCCACATCGTCGAGCGGCCGTACTCGATCGCCTCCGATCCCGCTGAGGATGAGATCGAGCTCTTCATCGAGCGCGTCCCCGACGGGGAGCTGTCGGCTCCGCTCCACGACGTTCCCATCGGGGACACCACCCTGGTGCGCAAGCGGTGCAAGGGGCTGTTCCTCAAGGATGCCCCGGTGCTCGACCAGGCGCACGTGTTCGTGGCGACGGTCACGGGCATCGCGCCCTTCGTCAGCATCCTGCGCAGCCTGGCCCGGCGCCAGGCCAGCGGCGAGTGGGTCGCTGACCAGCCGGTGGTGGCCCTCCAGGGCGCCAGCCGCTCCGAAGAGCTCGGCTACGAGGAGGAGTTGCGCGCGCTGGACGACGCCTGCGACTGGTTCACGTACGTGCCCACCATCAGTCGCCCCTGGGACGATCCCGAGTGGTCGGGCGAGACCGGCCGCGTCGAGGATGTCCTGCGCAAGCACGCCGACCTGGCTGGGCTGCGCCCCGGCCATGGTGCCATCTATCTGTGCGGGAATCCCGAGATGATCGGCAAGGCCCACGGCATCATGCGGCGCCGCGGGTTTGGCGACAAGGAGATCCGCGAAGAGCAGTACTGGCCGGACTGAAAATCTGAGCACGCCCGGTCGGTCGCCTATTTGAACCCGTAGCGGCCCTCGTGGAAGTCGCCGGTCTCGACCCACTGGTCGATGACAAGGTCGACCACCGCGTCGTTGACCTCGGAGAGGCCGAGCGTGCGAGCGTTGCCCTCGACCGCTTCGAGCACCTGCCCGCGAACGAAGTCGGGGATGCGCTCGAAGCGGCTCCGCGCCGAGTCCGTCCACGGCAGCGCGTCGCGGTCACGCTCTTCGATGGCGTGCGACACCCGGCCCCAGAGCTCGTACTTGACCTCCATCTCGACCGGGGTGATGGTGGTGCCCAGCCCCAGCTTGCGAGCCGTCCATTCGACTCGCCATCGGGTCAGGTCACGGCAGAACTCGGGCACCTCCGCCAACCTCGCCTCTGCCTCCGGCGTCCAGCTGAACACCACCTCGGTGCCGGTGCGGTCACTGAGTGGGTGGCCATAGCCGAGCTTCTTGCCGAGCGTCCGGACGAAGAGGTCGGTGATCTCTTCGACGCGATCGCGCTGGGCACGGGCTTCCACCACCCGTTCGGCCATGCCCGCGGCGCGCTCCGGGTCGATCCGGCTCACTGCCGCGCGATCGCGTCCCGTCTCAGCCGCGCGGTGGGCGTCCGCGGTCCAGGTGAGGGGCGGGTGGGCGGCGCCGACGTGCACCGGACAGCCGGCCTGGTCGGCGTCGTGCACCACCGGGCAGCCAGGCTCGTCTCGCGTTTCGGACATCGGTCAACCCTCCCACGTGTCGCCGCGCTCGAGGTGATTCTACGCTGAGGTCGGCGGCGTCCCGACGCGGGCGCTCAGGCCCATGACCCCGCTCGCTATCATCGGACGACGCGGTTGCGAGTGGCGCTCCGGACCGGTCGCGCGCGGCGGTCGACGTTGCATCTGCCTGGCAGGGGAGCGGATGTACTCCACCCTCTACGTCGCCCTCGACAACTCCGAGCACTCGGACGCCGCCAGCACGGTCGCCCTGGAGCTCGCCTCCGCCTTCGATGCCCGCGTCATCGGCATGCACGTGTACGCGGCGCGGATGCACGACTACCGGTTCAAGCAGATGGAGTACACGCTCCCCGAGGAGTACCAGGACGAGGCCGAGCTGCTCCGCCAGCGGCGCATCCACGACAGCCTGATCAGCACCGGCCTGGAGCTGATCAGCGACAGCTACACCGACGTGCTCCGCTACCGCTGTCTGGAGCGCGACGTGCGCTTCGAGGCGCGCATGCGCGACGGGCGCAACTGGGAGGAGCTGGTCGCCGACGTCGACGAGAGCAGCGACGTCGACCTGGTGATCATGGGCGCGCTCGGCACCGGCGCGGTCAAGGAGTCGCAGCTGGGCAGCGTCACCGACAGGGTGGCGCGACGCATCCGGCGCGATCTGCTCATCATCCGCAGCACCGGCGACGCCGCCATGGAGGGCGGCATCCTGGTGGCCGTCGACGGCTCACCGCAGTCGTTCGCCGGCCTGCGCACCGCCCTCGTCCTCGGCAAAGCGCTCGGCAAGCGCGTCGAGGCGGTGGCCGTCTACGACCCCTACCTGCACTACGCCGTCTTCAACGGCATCGTCGACGTGCTCTCGGAGAAGGCCTCGAAGATCTTCCGGTTCAAGGAGCAGGAGGCGCTCCACGAGGAGATCATCGACACCGGGCTCGCCAAGATCTACGAGTCCCACCTCCGCGTGGCCCGTGCCACCGCCGCCGAGGAGGGGGTCGACCTGCCCATCACCCTTCTCGACGGCAAGGCGTTCGAGAGGATCCTGCGCCACGCTCGCGAGACCCGCCCCTGGCTGCTGGTGCTCGGCCGCATCGGCGTCCACTCGGACGCCGCGATGGACATGGGCAGCAACACCGAGCAGCTGCTCCGGCTCGCTCCCTGCAACGTTCTGGTCAGCAGTGGCACGTTCACCCCACCCATCGACGTCCGCGCCGACGCCTCGGTGGTGTGGACACCGGAGGCCGAGGAGCGGATGGCAGCGGTGCCGGGCGGGGCGAGGGGCCTGGCACGGACCGCCGTGCTGCGCTGGGCGATGGAGCGAGGCCACAGCGTGGTCTCGTCCGGCGACGTGGCCACCGCGCTCGACGAGCTGATGCCGTTCGCACGCACCATGCGCCGCATCGCCGAGACCGCGGCCACCGTCGACTCCGCTCAGCGGGCCATGGTCGACGAGCCGCAGATCCAGGATGCACGCGCCGTCTGTCGCACCTGCGGGTACGCGGCGAGGAGCGACACCCCGCATCGCTGCCCGGTGTGCGACAGCGACGCCGGGGCGTTCGAGCGCCTCGACAGCGACGCGCTCCGGGCCACGGCGGCCGGGGAGGGGGACGCGGCGCAGATCGCTTTTGACGGCGCCAAGCTGGGCTGGACAGTCGAGGCGCGCCGGCTGCTGCAGCAGCTCCCCGCCGGCTACCTGCGCCGCCGCGTCAAGGCGATCGTCGAGAAGCATGCGCGGACGCGGCGGCTGCCGGCGATCACCGCCGAGGTGGCCGAGCCGTTCGTGGCGCCCGAGCTCGACGCTCTCGACGTGAATGCCGGGCCGCATCGAGCCCCCTTGGGCGTCGAGGGGCACACCGGACCGCACGTCGACCAGCGCCGGCGCCTTCCCTGGACCGATGAGGCAGACGACCGCATCGAGCGCATTCCCGCGGGCTTCCTGCGCAACCTCGCCACCGAGCAGATCGAGCGCCTCGCCGTTGCCCTGGGCGCTCCGGAAGTGGGCGTGCTGCACGTCGAGGCCGGCATCGCTGAGGCGCGCGCCCGGATGCAGCGCGACGGTGTCGGGGCCGATCCCGCGGCGACCTGTCCCGTCGGGGCCGAGGGGGCGCAGGCTGCACCTGGGTGTCCGGTCCATCACCAGGCGGAGGGCACGGGGCGTTCCGGCGGTGCGGCGGCACCCCGAGGTGGCTCTCTCAACGAGATAACCGCCCCGGTCATCGACGACCTCGGCAGACGCACGACCACGGCGCTGCCAGACGCCTGACATGCTCGGCCTCCAGGTCACCACGCCCGATTTCCCCGGCATCGGCAACAACGCGTCGGTGGGAATCGTCTTCCTGGTCCACATTCTCATCGCCGAGTTCAGCCTCGGGGCCATCACTCTGGCGGTGGCGGCGGAGTGGCACCACGTGCGCACCGGCGACGAGCGCACCGCCCGATACGCGCGCAGTCTGGCCAACACCTATTACCTGGTCTTCAGCCTGGGTGCCACCTTCGCGGTGTTCGCCGTCGTGCTGCTCACCGGCCTGTGGGCCAACGAGTTCGGACAGCTGGTCAACAAGTTCGTCTGGCTGGTGGCGTTCGCCTTCAGCCTGTTCTTCGTGCTGGTGCCGCTCCTGGTCTGGTATCGCAATACCTTCACATCCATGGCTCCGCGCCGTCACGTCCTCCTCGGGACGGCGGTGGGCGTTCTCCAGAGCATGTTCATGGTGCTCATCGTTGGCATCGACGCGTACCTCATCAATCCCGTCAACGCCGGGCTCACGGAACCGGCGTTCAACCCGGTGTACTGGCCGCTGCTCATCCACCGTCTCATCGGCAACGTGAGCTGGACCGCGCTGTTCTGCGCGGCGTACGCGGCTGTCCGGCTGCGCGGAGGTCGCGGTGACGCCCCAGAGCGCGCGTTCCAATCCTGGGCGGCCCGGGTCAACCTGCGCATCGGCCTGCTCACCGGCCTGCTCATGCCGATCGTGGGCTTTGCGCTCATCGAGGTGATCCGCCAGAGCGAGCCGGGCTACTTCGACAACCTTCTCAGCGGCGGGACCGCCGCGTTCATGGTGGCCCAGGAGTGCCTGGTGGGGGTCATGTTCATCGGCGGCAACATCGCCCTGGCCAGCGAGGACGGCGGCCCGCGCGAGTGGTCGATGGCCAGCCGGGCAGCGATCGCCGTGTCGGTCGCCGGGATGACGCTGGCCGCCCTTCCCAGCGCGGTGCTCGGTGGCGACCTCAACGTGCTGCGCTACTGGGGGCTGGGCGCCGCCACCGTGGTGACCGCCGCGCACACGCTCTCACGTCTGCGCGGCCGCCGCCGGCGCCAGGACGACTCGCTGCGCGTCACCGGCTCGGTGTCGCGGATCGGGCGCAACGCGGTGCTCGCCGTCGGCACCGTTGCGGTGGTCACGTCCCTGCTGATGGGCTACATCAAGGAGCACGCCCGCGGCGACTACGCGGTGTATGGCGAGCTGCGCCAGGTCGACGCTCATCAGCCCTATCAACCCCCGCAGAGCCTCTACCCGTGACCCCGCTGCTGGTCGTCCGAGCCGCGGAATTCCAGGGCGCCTTGTACTACTCGCTGCTGCTGTTCGTCATCCTCTTTCTCGTCCTGCTGGGCATCGGCTACGCCCTGGTCGGAGTTCGCGGGCTCTGGCGCAGCGGCGAACGAGGTCCGGCCACAGTTCTCGGCGGAGCCCTCACCGTCGCCTTTCTCGCTCTCGTCGGGATGTACGTCGTCGCCGTCGGCGGGCTGTTCGCGGCTCCCGGGCTCGGGACGTGAAGCAGCTCACCCGTCGCGAGATGCTGATCCGGGGCACCGGACTGGGCATGGGGCTGGTCGGGGTGATGCTCAGCGTTCCCGCGGTGGGCTTCCTGCTCAGCCCCCTCTTCACCAAGCAGAAGGTTGTGTGGGTGACGGTCGGACCGATCGACAACGTGCCGGTCAATCAGCCGACCCCCCTGATCGCGGAGGTCCCGGTTGGAACCGGGTACCCGACGCCGCCCGTCAAGCGAATTGTGTACGTGGTCAAGACCCCGGACGGGCAGACCCGCGCGCTCAGCAACATCTGCACGCACATGCAGTGCGACGTGCACTGGGACCCTGCCCTGGGCAATTTTCTCTGCCCGTGCCACGGAGGCCTGTACGACATCGAGGGCAGGAACGTTGGTGGGCCTCCCCCGCAACCACTTCCGCAGTGGGTGCACCGAATCCACACCGACGCCGAGGGCCGCACCATCCTCGAGATCGAGAACAAGCTCGACGAGTCGATCTGAATGCACCGCTCATGATTGTCAGCCGCTGGCTCACACGACCACTGAAGGCGCGACTGCGCGCGGGGATGGAGTGGTTCGACGACCGCACCGGAGCCACCGAGCTTCTCCACAAGGGGCTCTATGAGGCAGTCCCCAAGAAGGGTGGCTGGGCGTATGCGCTGGGCAGCGCCACCCTGGCGCTGATCCTGCTCCAGCTCTTCAGCGGGATCTTCCTGCTGCTCGACTACGTGCCCTCGGTCACCGACGCCTTCAACAGCCTGGATTACCTGCGCAGTGGCGACGCCTTCGGCGCCTGGGTGCGCGGGCTCCACCTCTGGGGCTCGTACATGCTCATCTTCGTGATCGGGCTGCACATGCTGCGCACCTTCCTCTCGGCGAGCTACAAGCGGCCGCGTGAGCTCAACTGGGTGACGGGAGCGCTCCTCTTCTTCCTGGTGCTTGGGCTGGCCATCACCGGCGCGATGCTGCCCTGGGACGAGGCGGCGTACTGGACGACCACGGTGGTGACCAACATCCCCCACTACCTCCCGGTGATCGGGGACGGCATCCGGACGCTCTGGCGCGGGGGGGACTTCGTCGGACCGATCACCCTGACGCGCACCTTCGCCATCCATGTCTGGGTGCTGCCCTTCCTGCTGTTCACCCTCATCGGCGGTCACCTCTACCTTCTCCGTCGCCACGGCGAGTTCGGTGCCTGGGTCAACTACGACAGCGCTCCCGGCGAGGAAGGGGAGAGGCAGATCGCCGAGCGGATTCGCCGCGCCGAGCCCCCCTACCCGACCAAGCGGATCTCACGCCGCTACGCGGCGCCGAGCGAGACGGTGCCGTTCTTTCCCGACCAGATCTTCAAGGACGTGGTGTTGAGCACCGCCCTGGTCGCGGTCATCTTCGTCATGGGACTGATCTCCGGAGCGCCGCTCGACCAGGCCGCCAATCCGGCGACGTTCAGCTACGTGCCCACGCCGGAGTGGTTCTTCCTCCCCCTCGACCAGTTCATGGTCGTGGCACCGGCCAACCCGCTCATCGCCATTGGGGTCTTCGGCGTTCTCGGCCTGGGCGCAGCCCTGATGGTGCTCCTGCCGTTCATCGATCGCTCCCCGGAGCGCCGTCCACTGCGCCGCCCTGAGGTGATCGTGCCCGCCCTCTTCATGGCCTTCACGGTGATCTTCTTCGCTGTTCTCGGCATCAACCGGCTGTACAACCTGTGAGCCCGCGCATCCTTCTCTCATCCCTGTCGCCGGTGAGCGGCAACATCGTCACCAACGGCGTCCTGGTCGCCGTGGTGGCGCTTCTGCACATCCAGATCGCCGCCTTTCTCACCGGATCATCGACGCTGGCGCTGGTCTCCGAAGCGGTTTCGATGGCCCGCGGCGACGAGCGCCACGGCCGCGTCGCCCACATGCTGGTGAAGGGGCAGGTCTACGTCTTCAGCTTCGGCTCGGCGGTGGCCATCTTCTTCATGATCTTCGTGCTCCTCGGCCTGTGGGGCATCTTCTGGACCGCCTTGCAGCAGATCGCCTTCTGGGTGCTGGTCTTCGAGGCGGCCATGTTTCTCACCGAGATCGTGCTGCTGTACAGCCTGTACGCCAACTGGGATCGGCTGCAGGCGCATCGCCGTGCCCGCCTCGCCATGCTGCTCCTGCTCAACATCTCGCTGTGGTGGCAGATGTTCCTCATCGACGTGGTGGCGTCCTTCATGCTCACGCCCAACGGCGGCGACGTCAGCATCCTCAATCAGATCCTCAACCCCACCAACCTGCCGCTGACCATCCATCGCACCATCGGCAACGTCGCCTGGGCGGGCGCGGTGGTCGCCTTCATCGGTGGCTTCAACTACCTGCGTCTCACCAGGCGGCAGCGTGAGCCCACACCCGACGCTCCGCAGTCGATGCGACCGCTGCGGTCGATCGGCGCCATGGCCGCCGGCCACCTGGAATGGGAGGCACAGCGCACGGAGATTCTCCACTGGGAGTGGGTGGCGCACTGGGGAGTGATCTGGGCGGTGGCGATGACACTGCTCCAACCATGGGTCGGCTACTCCTACGCCAAGGAGGTCCAGCTCCACGCCTACGGAGCCTGGTACACGATGATGTTCGGCGACCTCTCCAACGTGTTTCTGCTGCAGATCTTCCTGCTCGGCTCGATCTTCACACTCGGAGCGCTGTACTTCTGGCGTCGCATGGTGCGCTCCGGTGCCGCGCATGCCCGCCGTCAGCTGATCCTGGCGGTGGCCCTCATCCTCATGACCGTGCTGGCGGTGCAGCCGGCGTGGTTCGCTCCGACCTACGCGGATGCCATCGCCGCCGCGGGTAACCGGGCATGGTGGGATGGGGGCCTGCTCAACCCCATCGGCGACTTCATCCCCTTCAAGGCGGCGGCCCTGATCGGCATGGTGCTGTTCGGCCTCTGGTCGGTGACCAGCTATCTGGCGGCGGTGTCGCGCGGCCGGGTCAAGCCCGGCGGCAGCGGCCGGGGTGCGCAGCGAGCCGCGCTGGTGATCGGCGTGGCGGTGAGCATGATGATGCTGGTCATGGGCGTGATCCGTGAGCATTCACGCCAGCCCTACCTTGTTTACGGCGAGATCACGCTGCACCAGCAGATCACCAACCACGCGCCGTCGCCGACCTCTCTCCAACAGAGCCAACCGTGAGGATCCCGCTGGGCGCAGTCGCGCTACGCATTCCCATCTTCCTCTCCGCGCATGAGGAGTTGCGCACAGCCATCGAGCCGCCCTGGCCGCGATGGATGCGTGACCTCTACCAGCTCGAGCAGGCGCAGGACGAGGGCATCGACGTCGACGCCGAGGAGACCACCGTTCCGGCAGCGCTCGGCGCGCTGTCGTCACGGCTGCGCCAGCGGCTGGAGCTGATCTCCTCGGTTGCCAGTGGACTGCGGCGCGACGGATGGGCTCTTGACATCGACGGCGACTGTCTGGTGGCCAGCAGGGTGAGCAACCCGCGGCACGCGCTGGAGATGCTCGAGGACGCGGGACTGGCGGGACCGCTGTGCGCCGTAGCCGACCTCGACGAGTCCGGGTGGCCGCGGCTGTACATCGGTCTGGCGAGCACGGCATGAGCGCCACTGTCCTCATTGCCGAGGACGAACCGATGATCGGGCGGATCCTCGCCGAGAAGCTGACCCGCGAGGGCTATAAGGTGTTGCGGACCGCCACCATCGAGGGCTTGATGTCCGCGCTGGCAATCTCTGACGTCGCGCTCGTCGATGCCACTCTCGACGGCGACGGCATCGACGCCATGCAGGGTCTCGCGGCCGCGGCGATCCATCCCCGCGCCGGCTGGTTCGCCATGGTGGAGAGCCGCGCCGCCGACCAGGGCATCCGTGCGGTTCGCGCCGGCGCCGCGGGGGTGATCATCAAGCCGTTCAAGCCGACGGCGGTGGCGGCCAAGGTGGCCACCCTGCTCGCCACGGTGGCGGTGCCGTGACCCTGCTCGCCGGCGCCGTCGCGGACGATCCCACGGACGAGCACCTGGCCACCGAGGTCGTGCGCGCCCGAGGTGTGCTGCGTCGTTACCGCAATGGCCGTGGGGTGGGCCCGGTGGACCTCTGTCTGCGGGCCGGCGAGGCGTTCGCTCTGATGGGCCGCAACGGCTCCGGCAAGACCACGCTGCTCCGCCTGCTCGCCACCGTGACGCGTCCGCACAGCGGCGAGCTGCGCTGGTTCGGCGGCGACGCGACGCGGGCCCGGGCACATCTCGGGCTGGCTCTCGACGCGGCCATGGAGGACGCCGGGCTGACGGGACGGCAGGCGACCCACTTCTGGTGCGCGCAGTGGATCGCCGATGCGGCGGAGGTGTCGTCCCGCACCGATCTGGTGTTGCGGAGGCTGGGACTGGCCGGGGCCGCCGATGAGCCCGTCGGCTCGTACTCGTACGGGATGCGCCGCCGCCTCGCCCTTGCCGCCGCCGTTGTCCACGAGCCCGCTCTGGCGCTGCTCGACGAACCCACCGCCGGGCTCGACCCCGACGGGTGCACCGAGCTGGGCGAGGTGATCGCCGAGCGATCACGGCACGGCCTCAGCACGGTGATCGCCAGCAACGATCCCGGCTTCGTCGAGGCGGTCGCCGACCGCGTCGCGTTCCTCGAGGAGGGGGCTGTGGTGCGCTGCGCGTCGCCGCGTGACCTGCTCGCCGGCCTCCCCCAGGGACGTGTCGCGGAGCTTGTCATCGAGGAAGGTTGCTCTTTGGCGGCGCTGCGCGCGGTGCCGGGTGTCGTGGATGTGACCGACGACGGCGGCGCAGCCAGGGTTCGCTTCGACGGCGACCACACCATCGCCGCCCTGGTTGCGGCGGCCGACGCGCCGGGCGGCCGCCTCCGCGAGCTGCGCCTGCGCCGCCCCGACCTCGCCGACTGCTTCCATGACCTCACCGGTCGCGCCCTGCGGGAACAGACGTGATCGGAGATGCCGCCGCCCTGCGGGCGACCGCCTGGCGCTCGCGCAGGATGCCGCGCAGCGTGGCCGCGCGCGAGCTCGCCATCGTGCTCAGCCGGCCACGTGCGCTGGCCATCAAGGCGGGGCTGCCCCTTGCCCTGGCGGTCGTGCTGGTCGCGGGTCATGCACCGACCTTCTGGGCGGGGATGCTGCTCACCGTCCTGGTCGCCATGGTCGGTGCGGTGGGCACGGCGGTGACGGTGAGCCGGGCCAGGGACGCCGGTTTTCTGACACGACTGGCAGCAACTCCCGGGTCTCGGCCGCGGTTGCTGGTCGGGTGGGTCCTGGCCGCCGCCGCGGTGGACGTGGTCCAGCTGCTACCGGTGGCGCTGGCTGCCTGGATCGACGGAGGCGGAGGCGCCACCGAGCTCGTGGTGCTGGTCACCGTTCTCGCCGCCACACTGGTGGTCACCAATGTGCTGGGCAGTCTCATCACCCTGGCCGCGGCGAGCGCCGCCGAGGTGCTGCTCGATGTCGTCGTCGTGCTCGCGCCCCTTCTCTACCTGGGCGGCCTGTTCACCGGTGTCCCGGCAGCCGGATGGCGAGCCTGGGTAGCCGCGGTCGACCCGTTCAGCCATCTCCACTCCGCATTCATCGGCGTGCTCGGGGGATCGGCGACGTATCCCGGTGGCGTCGATGTGGTCGCGGCGCTGGGAGCGGCAGCGGCGGCGACCGCCGTCCTCGCCGGTCTCAGCCGGCGCATCCTGGAACGTGATTGATGTGCCGCGGCGCGTCCGCCGGGGCGCCGCGCTGCTGGTTGCCATGACCGCGCTGTCCGGTTGTGGGTCTGTGTCCTCCGTCCTCGATGCCGGCGCGCTGGGCCTGCCGTCGCGCAGCTCACCCGCCGCCCTGGCCACCGCCACCGTGTCGACCAGTCCAGACGGCGGCATCTACCGCAACCCCGACCACCTCGAGGTCATGCTGGTGGCGCGACACAACGTCGACTCCATCGCCGGCCAGCTCGGATCAGCGTCCTCGACGTGGACGCAGCTGCGCAGCTTCGGCGACTTCACCGTGATCGCCCTGCGTCTTCGCGATGACGGCAAGGTGAGCTCGGATCCGCAGCTCGCCGACCTGCAGATGGCCAGCGACTACGCCCCCACAGGCACCGCCAGCGGACCGCTGCGCCACTTCTACCACCCCACCTTTCCGCTGGCGCTGGTCGCCGACTCGAACCCCGGCGACGGCTGCAGCATCCATCTCGATCCCGGCCACAGCGGCGTCGCCATCCTCATCTACCCGCCGGTCAACCTGCCCAGCACGCTGGTGTGGGGCCGCTTCGGGGACTTCGTGCTCAGCGTGCCCACCGGCGGAGCGCTGCCGCCGCTGTCGGGCGGGCTGCACGCCGAGGCCTGCACCCGGCCCGCGGCGTCGCCGACGTGAGCTCGCGCTCGCGAGCGCGCCGCCGTCAGCGCGTCGAGCTGCCCAGCGCCGGCCAGACGGTGGTCTCGCTGGTGCTCCACCGCGTGGAGGAGGGTGGCCCCTGGCCGCTGACCCGGGTCCTCACCGCGCTGGGCGGGGACGCGGTCGAGCGCATCGGTGTGGCTCGGGCCCTCGGGGATCGCCGCGGTGTGCCGCTGGTGCACTCCCAGGAGGTGCGCTGGCGCGAGCACGCGCTCTTCCTCGAGGCCCGGCACGGGCGTGACGGTGTCGATGAGCTCAGCCTGGAGATGCCTCCGTGGGACGACCTCGTGGCCACGGTCGCCGATGACGAGGTCTGGCGGCTCATCGACACCGTCGCGGTCGCCGCCGACGCGCAGTTCGGGTCGATCGGAGACGGCGAGCCGCCTGAGACGGTGCTGCCGGACGACGCCTCGACCCTCCGCGCCCAGCTGCGACGCCATCTCGCCCTGCTCCTGCCGGAGTGGACGGGGGAGGATGTCGCCGCGGCCGGGGCCACCCCGGCGCGCGTGCTCGACAGCAGCGGCCTGGTGGTGGTGACCGGGTGAGCCTCCACGCCCGCCTGGGGGTTGCGGTGTTGCTTGTGGCAGCGGTGGGAGCCCTCCTCGCTCTGCTCGCGCGCAACCGTCCGGGTGCCGTTCCCACCGTGCGTGTCTTCGTCAGGCTCTGCGCCGCCGCCGCCGCCGTGGAGGCGTTCATCGGGCTGGCCATGGTGGTCGCCGGCCAGCGCCCCGCCGAGGCCATCCACTTCTTCTACGGCGCGGCGACCGCCATCCCCATCCCCGCCGCCGACCTGCTGGCACGCCGCGTCCACCCGCAGTCGGAGATGCTCTACCTGCTCGCCGGGGCAGTCGCCACCGTGCTGTTCGGTCTTCGCGCCGTGGCCACAGGCAGCTCGTAACTCCGCTCACGCGGCGACCGCACCGGGCTCCTCGATGACCACCGTGTGGCGCCGGCGCAGTCGCACCAGGGCACCGAGAACCGGCGCGGCGAGGAGCGCGACCAGGATGGCGTTGCCGGCCGCACGGAAGCTGTCGTACACCAGCGATGTGGCCGCGTAGAACCGCCCGAAGCGCAGGGCCGTGTCTGCGGCATTGAGGCCGGGCACCCACCCGAAGTCGGCGGCCCCGCGGAAGAAGGTCCAGTCCCACACGTCCATGACCGCCCCGTATGCGAAGCCGGTGGCGACGCCGACGATGGCGAGGATGACGACGTCACGGGGCTGCGGGGTGCGGCCGCGCCGGGCGCTGCCGGCGAGGCCAGCGGCCGCACCCACCCAGCCGGCGGCGATCATCTCGTACGGCAACCACGGCCCCACCCCAGCGGTCACCAGCGCCGACACCAGAAGGGCGGTGGCACCGCAGAGGAACCCGTACTCCGCACCCATCGCGTAGCCGGCGCAGAGGATGAGCAGGAACATCGGTGAGAAACCACCGATTCCGCTCACCAGCGCCAGTCGCAGCGCGGAGTCGAGCGCGGCGATGACCGCGATCAGCGCCAGGCCGCGGGTGTCGAGGCGGCGGCTCATGATCTCGATCGCCAGCAGCACCACCACACAGCCGATGCTCACCGCCGCCGCTGCCGCGGTGCCGGGCGGTCCCGGACCAAAGAGCGGCCACAGGAAGAGCGCGACCCCAGCAGCGCTGATCGCGGCCAGTCTCACGGTGCCGTCACCGCCCGGGCGCGCGCCGCCGAGAGCACAGTGGCGACCGCCTCGACCGTGACCGGACCCGGACTGCTGAAGAGCGCGCCCAACTGTGTGGCGTGGTCGTTTGCCGATCCGCTGAGAGCCATCTCCGGCGGGCCGCTGTCGTGCACCAGTCCCCCGGCGACGACGAGCACGCGATCGGCGAGGGCGGCGGTGAGGTCGCTGTCGTGAGTGGCCACGATCACCGACGTACCCCGAGCGGCGAGCATGCGAACGGCGGCCACCAGGCCGTCGCGCGCCGGGCCGTCCATCCCCCGGGTCGGCTCGTCGAGTAGGGCGATCACCGGCGACCCGCAGAGGATCGCGGCGACCGCGGCTCGCTGGCGCTCGCCGCTGCTGAGGTCGCGCGGATCGCGGGGGCCGAGCGCGTCGACGCCGAGGGCGCGGAGCAGGCTGGGCAGTGCCTCCTCCTCGATAGGGCCAGAGCTGCGTCGGTCTGCTCGCATGGTCCAGGCGATCTCCGCAGCGACGGTCTCGCGATGGAGGAGCGCCGCGGGATTCTGCGGCAGGTAGGCGACGCGGCCCGGCTCACGCCACACGGTCCCCGATCGCGGCGAGGCGAGCCCGGCGATGACGCGGAGCAGGGTGGTCTTGCCGGCGCCGTTGCGTCCCATCACAGCCACGACCTCGCCGGCGTGGCCGGCGGCGCCGACCCCGCGGAGCAGGTCGTCGTGGCCTGCGACCACCTCGTCGAGACGCCAGGCCGGAACCCCCGGCCGGCCCGCGGCGCGCGGCATGACCGGCGGCACTGCATTGGAAAGGTGCGATCGCAGCGAGGCGGGCTCGAGGAGAGGGGGGGTCCATCCCATTGCCGCGGACAGGCGCACCACCTGGGGAGCACTCTCCAACGAGGCGGCGGCGGCCCGGGCGTCGGCTGGTCCGGTGAGGCGGCCGCCGGCGATGCGCAGCACGGAATCCGCCACCGGGAGGAGATGGTCGAGGCGGTGCTCGGACACGGCGAGGGCCGTCCCCGCGTCGCGCAGCTCGCGGCAGAGCTCCAGCAGTGCCCGAGCGCCCGGGGAATCCAGCTGGGAGAACGGTTCGTCGAGCACCAGCAGCCGCGGGCGCAGCACCAGTGCGCCAGCGACGGCGACACGCTGGCGCTCGCCGCCGCTGAGGCTGGCGATGGTGCGGTCGCGGAGATGGCCGATGCCGAGCCGGTCCATGACCTCGCCGACGCGCCGGCGCATCTCGGCCGGCGACGTCCCCAGGTTCTCGAGGCCGAAGGCGATGTCTCGTTCGACCGTGGCATGGACCGCGTGGCGCTCGGCGTCCTGGAAGACGAAGCCCACCGAGGTGGCCAGCCGCCGCGGGGCGGTGCGCAGAACGTCGTGGCCGTCGACCGCCGCGCGCCCGCTGATGCGGCCGCCGTGCAGGTGCGGGACCAGCCCGTTGAGCAGGCGAAGGAGCGTCGATTTACCGCCCCCCGACGGGCCGGCGACCAGGCAGATGCCGCTGTCGAGGGCGAGGTCGACGCAGTCCAGAGCCGGCCCGGCCATCTCCGGGTAGCTGTAGCGCAGCGTGGCGATGTCTACGAGCGGTGCCATGCGACCACGGGAACGGCGAGGAGCAGGCACGCCACCACCCCGACGGTGGTGACGGGGGGGACGGTGGCGACGGGGAACGGGTACCAGTCGGGCAGGGCCCCGGCGACGCGGGCCGCGATGGTGAGCACCACGGCGGCGAGTGCGCTGGTGATCACCGCTGCGCCCGACAGCCCGACCCGTGATGCGAGGTAGTGCGTGCGCGGGCCGCTTCCGAACCCGCGAGCGTCCATCGCCTCGGCAAGCTGGAGCGAGTCGTCGAGGGCGGAGAGAACCACCGGCGCGGCGACCGCGTGCCAGTCGCGCAGGCGGGCCCCGCTGGACCCGCGCATGCGCTGAGCCTCGTTGATGGCGACCGCGTTGCGAGCCATCGCTGGAACGAGGTTGAGCGCCGCCCCGGTCAGCGCGGCGGTGCGCTGCAACGATGCGGGGAAGGCGTCGACCAGGTCGTGGGGATGGAGGACACGGCTGAGCGGTGCGATCGCCAGCACCGCTGCGGCGATGCCGAGCGCGACGTCGGCGCCGTACAGCGCCGCCTCAACGGTGACGGGTCCGCCGATTCCGGGAAGCTGCTCGGGCACTGTGAACAGGACGTGCTGGCCGGTATGGCTGAGCGCGGCGTTGAGAAGGGCGGCGAGGACGGCGGCCACACCCACCGCGATGAACATCGGACGCAGGCGCGCATCCGGCCTGCGGAGCGCGACCAGCACGTTGAGGGCGACGAGCAGGACCAGACCGCGATAGACGGGGTTGGTGCTGGTGAGCACGACGACCAGCGCCGCGGCGGACCAGGTGGCGAAGGCGCGTGAGCTCATCCGTCAGCCCAGCAGGAGGTCGGCGAAGACGAAGCCGTCCCGCGCCACGACCTCGCCGGCGGTGACCGGGACAGGACGTTCAAAGCCGGGCCCGTGCCAGGCAAATGTGTGGAACTCGCCGCGCTCCCCGCACGGATCGCAGCTCGGCGGGAGACGATCGAGGAGGGTGCTGTCAAAGCTCTGCCCGGCGAAGCCGGCGTCGAGCTGGGCAGGATCGACGCAGGTGAGCACCGCGCGCACGCCGGCGCCCACCATCTCGCGAGCAAGCGCGCCGGTGTCGCGTCCCCACAGGGGAAACAGGGGTGAGATCCCGCTACCGGCGAGGCGCTCCTCACGGTACGCACGGATGTCGGCGAGGAACAGGTCACCGTACGCCAGGTGCGTGATCCCCTCGCGGCGAGCGCGCTCCATCACCTCTGCCATGGCAGCTTCGTACTCCGCGTTCGAGCAGGGCGAGGGAATGGCGACCTTCCAGACCGGCAGTCCAACCGCTGACGCCTGCAGATCGAGCAACTGCTCGCGCACCGCGTGCATGGCAACACGGCCTGCGGCGGCGTTCACAGTGGTGACCAGACCGACGACCTCCACCTCATCCGCGTCACGCAGCACCGAGAGCGCGTAGGCGCTGTCCTTGCCACTGCTCCAGGACAGCAGAGCGCGGGGCCGGCCGCTCACGGCTGCCACCGCGGGGGCGACCGGCGACGGCGTGGTCGGATCACCTGGACGGCGAGCATGACCAGAAGGACGGCGGCGAGTCCGGACGCGGCCCATGCTCCGGTGCTGAAGGAGCTCGGCCCGGTGGGGGGAGCCGTGCGGCTGGTGGCGATGCTCGCGCGAGCCGAGGCGCTCGCGGTTGCCGCGCCGCCGCTGGGACTGCCGGGCGCGGGCTGAACCGCGGAAGGTGGCGAAGCGGAGGTGGCCGCTGTCGCAAGCGAGTGCGATGGCGGGATCACTGTCGATCGAGACGCACTCGTGGACGTGGCTCTCGGGATCGGCGTGGGCGTTCTCACCGGTACGGGTGTGGGCGAGATGGGGAGCGGACAGACCCCGGCGGGCAACGGGGGAACGGAGGAAGCGCTCTGGCTTTCGTATCGGAAGCCCTCGGCATCGCCGTCACGGAACGTCTGCGACGAGATGCCGAGGCTGGAGGTCAGCCAGGATCCACCCGCGCGACTGACGAGCATCGCCCAGTAGGGACTGCTGGCCGTCCAGCAACCGGGGGGGTACGAGGACGGTTCGTAGTCGATCTGGCAGACCGCCTTCCCTGTTGAGCCGTAGTCGGCGGTGGCGTACTGGACCCCGCTGCTGGCGAGCAACTGATCGCCGGTGATGGAATCTGCCGTGAACGACACGCACACCTTGAGGGTCGCTCCATCACTGTGCTCAACGACCAGCGCTGCGTGGTGCACCGTCGCCGCCTGTGCGCAGCCGGAGACCGCCGGCCCCACCTTGGTCGCCGCCCCGACCACCGTGACGGCGGCCAGCGCGGGAGCGACCGCGAGGATGCGGGCAAGGACTCGGAATGGCGGACGACCGCTGGTCATCATGGAGCGGACGAAGGTCGCCTCCCGAGCCGGGCGGCGGCCAGCGCGAGAGCGCCCAGACCGATCAGCGCGAGCGACAGACCGACTCCGGGGCCGGATCCAACCGACGCCCCCGTCGACGGCACGGTTATCGCAGCAGAACCCCGGGCTGCGGCCGTGGCTGTGGGTGACGGTGACGGTGACGGTGTCGTCGTGACCGCAGGAGGTGGCGACGTTCCCGCCGCGACGACGGTGGCGGCGACGTACGGCTTGAGCGCGAGCGCCTGCGGAATCCCGCTGGTGGTGAAGGCATCAGGGCCGCTGTTCTCCGGGAACACGTAGCCACCGCTGCCCTGCGCATCCGCGAACGACTCCATGTCCTTCAACGGGTTTCCTCCACCTGCTGTGGTCCACGCGGTCCCCGTGGGGTCCTGGCTAACGGCGACCAGCGCCTGGATGACGCCGGCGTCGCTGTCGGGATCGGTGGGACCTGCGCTGAAGCCGAAGCCGCCGCTGGTCTGCTGGATGGAGCGCAGGTACGTCTCGGCGGCGCTGTCGGCGCTGGTGATCCCGGCCGCACCGAGCGCCTCCAGGATGATCGCCGTGTCGTTGCTGTCGCTGGAGGTGTCACCGCATGGCGCCGGCAGGGTGACCGTGTCGTTGATGGCGTATCCGAAACCGCCGCCGGATCGCTGCGCGCAGGTGAGCCATCGCGTGGCATTGGCGGGCAGGGGCAAGTGCCCGGCGGCGACATCGGCGAGCACCGCCAGCGATTGCGAGAACGCGTTGGCCGTTTCCACCGTCGGGTTGGCGTTGTGGAAGGCACCGTTGGGCTCCAGGTACCCACCCGCGCCGGTCGCTGTGTTGAGCTTGCTCAGCAGCGCGGTGCCGTCGATGGCGGCCGGTTTGCCCGCCGCCACCCACGCGAGAATGTACTTTGCCGCGCCACCCGCGGTGGTGATCGTGGACACGTGCGCGCTCAGGTAGTCATACGCCGAGGTTCCCGAGGAGGAATTCTTCAGCGTCGCCGGATCGTACCCGTTGTCTGCGTCGCTGATCACCGTGTCCTCGGTGGCGCCCATCGACCCCGCGATGCTGCCGTCGGTGCCCTCCTGGGCGTACAGGTAGCGCAGCGCCGCGTTCGCCTGCGATGTCTGGGGTGTCGCCGCCGAGGCCACCAGGCCGGCAGTTCCGAAGATGAGGCCACAGGCGGTCAGAGTCGCGCCGACCGCTGTCATCTGGCGTCGCATCGAGGTTCTCCTCACGGCGCGGGAGTCCCGCGACGATGAGGCCCTCGCCGCGTGAGGGACCCACCTCCCGTTTCGCGCGGGCTTGCAGTGGTTCCGCTCCGACGGAGGTCTCCTGGCTCACGGATCAGTGCAGCTCGGCCGTCTTCCCAGGACGCGCGTCCCAGTGACCGGTGGCCGGCTGCTCCCCGTTGACAGTTGCGCGACAGCTCCGGATTTCCACCGGATTCCCTGTCGCCAGAGCGCGGTTCGGGAAGTGTGCCACACGGCCGTCAGCGCCGGTGAGGCGTGCGACGTCCCTGCCCCGGTAGGGTCAGGCGGCGCGGCGGACCCGGGTCGCCCAGTAGCGGAGGGTCGCAGCCTGCTCAGCCTGCTGTGCCTGCGCCAGCCAGGTGCGCCACTCGACCTGGTGCTCCGCTGGCGGAGCAAAGAGTGCGACCCATTTCCAGTCGGGGGGCAACTCCTCGGCGTGACGGGTGAGGGGGGTGGTCGGTTCCATGATCCAGTGTCCTGTGGGTGCCGGAGGGGCACAGAGGTATGGTGCCGCGTCGCGGCGATTTCAAAACCACACCTGAGTGGAACCCGGTATGCGCCGGCGATGCGGCCGCGGTGGAGGGCTAGCGGTGCTCGATGGTGATGGTCAGAGGACTCCATTCCCCGGTGAGCCCCTGGCCGTGCAGGCTGATGCTGCGATCGTCGTCGACGGGCTTCTCGGTCATCAGTCCGAGCGCCACCAGGAACGACTCCATCTTGAACGGGACCTCGCGATGGTGGTCCACCTCCTCGCCGTCGATGAACCACCGGAGCTCGTCCCTGGACTTGTCGTAGGTGATTCTGTACAGGTGCGTCTGGCCCGGTGTGGTGGCCACGGGCAGCTCGTTGAAGATGCAGAAATAGGTGGGGCGGTTGAGGTCGGCGGGCGGCTCCGCGACGACGCCCGGGAAGAGCACGCGACCATACACGGTGGCGAGCTTGTCGTTGCTGGCGAAGAAGTCGACGGCGGCGCCGGTGTCGAAGTCGAGCAGATTGACGGTGGCCATGCCGTCGTACAGATCGCCGGGGCGGCCGTTGTGACGGCGGCCGGCGATGCTCAGCTCAACGCTGATGGTGCCGTCGTCGGGAGGGGTGAACCTGGCCGTCGAAAAGTACATGTGCTTGGCGTTGTCGAGCACCTGGATGCGGTCGTGCGAGCGAGACAGGGGGTTGGCTCTCACCCGCAGCCTCTGATGCTCCACGATCACAGTGGCGTTGGGCTCGCGGTACTTCCACTCGCTGCCATCAGGAAGTTTGAAGCCACCGATCTGCCACGCCGGATCCTCGCCGGTGATGATGGAGCGGAAGTTGCCATAGGTGCTGGTCTCGATTCGCGCCTTGCTCGGCGCGCTGGTCGCCTGGGTCATGAGGGTCCTCCGGTGGGCGAGTAAACCGTAGCAGCCGGGTTCGGACTGCAGGCGTCCGGGTAGACTGGTTGAGATGACACGCAACATCTCGGGTCCGGTTGCGGTGATCAGCATGCATGCGTCGCCCCTGGGGGCCCTCGGTCGCGGGGAGAACGGAGGTGGCAACCTCGCCGTCCGCCGCCTGTGCGAGGGATTGGCGGAGGCGGGCATCCCCACCGATGTGTTCGTCAGGCGCGACGACGCTCAGGCTCCGGCCGAGGAGATGATCGCGCCCATGAGCCGGCTGGTCCGGCTCCCCGTCGGGCCTCCCCGCGCCCTGCCCAAGCAGGACCTGGTCGGGTATATCGACGCATTCAGCCGTGCGGTGGCCGCCCACGCGACCAGCGAGGGGCGCCGCTACGTGGTGGTGCATGGCCACTACTGGCTCGGTGGCCTGGTGGCGCAGCAGCTGCGCGAGGTGTGGGGCATCCCCTGGGTCCAGTCCTTTCACACCCTGGCGCGGGCCAAGGCCCGGGTCGGGCTACCCCTGGACGCGCGACGCTCGGCCGCCGAGGCCCGCCTGGTGGCCGCCGCCGACAGGCTGGTGAGCGGGAGCGTGGCCGAGGCGCGGGACCTGATGCGGCTCTACGGGGCGTCGCGCAATCGCATCTGCGTTGCCCAGCCCGGCGTCGACCTGCGCGTGCTCCACCCCCGAGACACCGGGGCGCTCCGTGACGAGCTCGCCCTCGACTGCCATCGCGTCCTGCTGTTCGCCGGCCGCTTGGAACCGCTCAAGGGGGCCGACACGCTCCTGGGGGCGGTGGCGCAGCTGTGCGAGGAGGAGCGGTTCGACGACGTCATCACCCTGGTCATCGGCGAGGACAGCGGGGACGGCTCCCTCGACGGCGGAGAGCGTCGCCGCCTGGAGGCGGTGGCGGGTGGTCACGGACTGCAGGCGCGGGTGCGCTTCCTCGGCGCCATCGAGCACGAGAACCTGGCCGACTACTACGCGCTCGCCGACATCTGCGTGGTGCCGTCGCGCACCGAGACCTTCGGACTGGTCGCGCTCGAGGCACAGGCCCTCGGCACTCCCGTCGTCGCCAGCGCGGTGGGCGGCCTGACCGAGATCATCGCCGACGGAGAGACGGGCATCCTGGTGGCCGATCGACACCCCCAGGCATTCGCTGAAGCGATCGCGTCACTGCTCGACGACGCTTCCCTGCGGGAGCGCATGGGCGAGGCGGCACGTGTGCGTGCAGCGACCTTCACCTGGGCTCGAGCGGTGGAACGGATCGCGGCGATCTACTCACGCGTCACCCGGCCGGAGATGATCACCGCCACTCCGTGCGGGTACAGCGACAACGAGGTCATGGCCATCGCCGGCTGAGCGTGCGGGCGGTCGATGCGCGCGGCCCAGGTGATCAAGCCGATCGGCGGCACAGCCGGAGGGGCGACGTAGTATTCGGCGGGTGACCTGTTCGCACTGCGGCGCTGAGGTACCCGAGGGCGAGTTCTGCACGCGCTGCGGGGCGCATCGGGTGAGAGGACGTCTGCGCCTGCACCACTATGCGTTGCGCCCCGGCGAGCATGTGGCGACGCCCAGCGTGATCTCCACCCTCCTGCCGCGGCTCGCCCACGAGCGGATCCACGCCTTCCGCTGGGGGCTGATCGGGGGCGTCGCGGTGGTCGCGCTGCTCGCCGCCACCGGGCTGATCATCCCCGCGATCTGGGTGGCCGCTCTGCTGGTGCCGGCGCTGTACATCTCCTACCTCCGCGTGGCGGACGTCTTCGCCGACGCGCCGCTGCCCGTGCTCTTCGGGACCATCGGCGCCGGCGCCGTCATCGGCGCGGCCGTCACCGCTGTGGCCGACGCTCTCGGCAAGGGGCTCGGGGCCGGCGGGGTGATCCTCCTCGCCGTCGGGGTCGCCGTCGTCGCCGAACTGCTCAAGCCGGTGGTCCCGCTGCTGGTGCTCCGTCCACGGTTTCCCAACACCCTGGACGGGCTCGTGTTCGGCGTCGCCGCGGGCACCGGGTACGCGCTGGCTCAAACGCTGGTCAATCTCACCGGCGCGCTCGGCGGGGTGGCGCTCCGCGTGGACCCGGCCAACTGGGTGTTCACGCTCTTCAGCGCCGCCCTGCTCATTCCTCTGCTGCACGGGTCGTGCACCGGGCTTGTGGCGGCAGCGCTGTGGCGGCCGCGGGGAGGTCATGCGGCCGCGTTGCGGGCGGCGGGGCTGCCGCTCGCCGTGATCGCGGACATCTGCTTTGCGGGCGGCAGCGAGGTGCTCGACGACGCCGGTCTCAGCCCCCTGTTCGTGCTCCTCTGGCAGGCGGTGGTGGTGGCGGCTGTCCTCATCGCCGTGCGCATCCTCATCCACGCCGCCGTGCTCGACGAGGGCGCCACTCTGGGATTGCGCCAGGTCCGCTGCCAGCACTGCGGCCGGCGCCTCGAGGCCGCCAGGTTCTGCCCGCATTGCGGTGCGCTGCTCGCGGAGTCGAGACCCCCGCAGGCGGCCTTCAGCCGCTGACGGTCGCCGCCTCCACCGCCGGCGCACATGCCGGGCCGCCGAGGGCGTCACGAACACGTTCGAGGGTGTCGCGCAGAGACGCCGCCTCGCTGTCATCGAGATGGCGACCGAAATGGTCCTGGACACCGCGGAGGTGGAGCGCCGCCGCTCGCCGAAATGCCGTCTGTCCTTCGGGGGTCAGCACCGCGTAGGCTCCCCGGCGGTCGGACGGGCAGCGCTCCGTGCCCAGCAGTCCGTCCCGTTGCAGGCGTTCGACCAGACGGGTGACCCCGCTCTTGGTCATGCGGGCGTGAGAGGTGAGCTGATTGAGGCGCAGCCGATGTCCGGGCGAGGCGCTGAGGCGGTAGAGCACCTCGTATTCGGCAAGGCTGAGGCCGTGACTGCGCTCCAGCTCCGCCTCCAGGCGGCCGGTCAGCCGGCTGTGGGCGTCGAGCAGCGCCATCCAGGCGGCCATCCGGCAGGCGTCGGGTCGATCGGTCTTCACTGGGGTTCCTAGCGTCGCGGGGTGGTTGGCTGCCCGCCGCCTCGCCATGATACCGAATCAAGTAGTTGACAGCGCAACTACTGGGCGAGTAGGGTGGGAGGCAGGAAGCGCGACAGCATCCGCGTCGCAGCAGGAGGCAGCCATGACCGATACCACCGTCCAGACCGGCCTGCGGAGTGGGGTGTGGGACCTCGATCCCGCCCACAGCAGCCTGGAGTTCGTCGCGCGCTACCTCATGGCCACAAAGGTTCGCGGCCGCTTCAACGAGTGGACCGCGACGCTCACGACAGGGGACAGCCCGGCCGACGCCCACGTCGAGGCCACCATCCAGGCGGCCAGCATCACGACCCACAACGAGACCCGCGACAACCACCTCCGCACCGCCGACTTCTTCGAGGTCGAGAAGCACCCCACCATCGACTTCCGCAGCACCTCCGTCGGCGATCTCGACCACGACAACCACTTTCAGGTCACCGGCGACCTGACTGCTCTTGGGGTGACCAAGCCGGTGACTCTGGACGCGGAGTTTGTGGGGACCGTGACCGACCCGTACGACCGCACCAAGGCCACCTTCAGTGTCACCACCGAGCTGAAGCGCGACGACTGGGGAGTGAGCTGGAATCAGGCCCTGGTCAACGGAGGGGTCCTGGTCAGCAAGACGATCAAGGTCGAGATCGAGGTGCAGTTCGTGCTCCGCGAGGAGAAGCCGGACCAGCAGTAAGCACGGGCGATCGTGCCCCGCGCGCCCGAAGCGGGGTACGCGCGGGGCACAATCACAGCGATGACTGGGGGCGGCCTCAGCAACGCCGGCGCCGCGACGCCCGGAGGTTCATCGGACACACATGGGCATCCGTGACCTGATGCGACCGCTGCAGGGCTGGGAGGTGCTCGACCCTGCCGGCGAGTGGCTGAGCGGCAAGGTCAACCAGATCGTCGGAGCCGGATCTCTCAAGAGCCTGCTCAGCGGCACCTGGCTCGGTCATCCCCTCCATCCGCTGCTCACCGACGTGCCCATCGGGGCTCTGACCGCGGCCACCGTCATCGACGTCCTCGGCGGTGATGACGCCGCCGCCGCCAGCAATGCGCTGACCGTCATGGGGCTGCTGGCGGTCGCTCCCACGGCGCTCGCCGGGCTGTCGGACTGGTCCGACACCGTCGGGGCCGAACGACGGCTGGGCATGATCCACGCTCTCGCCAACGTCGGATCGTCGACGCTATACCTCGCGGCCCTGCTCAGCCGAGCCAGCGGCAATCGCACGGGGGCACGGCTCTTCAGCGCGGCCGGTCTGGGAATGCTCGGCGCCGGCGGGTACATCGGCGGCCATCTGGTCTTCGCCCGTGGCATCGGCGTCGACCACACGGTGTTCGACGAGCCACCGGCGGACTGGACGCGGGTGGCCCGCGAGGGGGATGTGCCGCCCGACGCACCCCTGCTGGTTCATGCCGGCGCCTACGGCGTGCTCCTCTACAGCCATGCCGGCACCGTCCACGCCATCGCCGGACGGTGCACTCACGCGGGCGGCCCGCTGGATGAGGGCGAGGTGGATGCCGACCTGTGCGTCACCTGCCCGTGGCACGGCAGCCGGTTTCGGCTCACCGACGGCGCCGTGGTCGGTGGCCCGGCCACCTCCCCGGAGCCGTCCTTCGAGGTCCGGATCACCGAGGGCAACGTCGAGGTGCGGGTTCGCGCGAGCTGAGGTCGCGGGCTGGCCGGGGCGTTTCGCGCACCGCCGTGGACGCCGTACACTCGGCCGACCACGACAGCGCAGGGGTGTCGGCGGGGTCACAGACGGCCGCCGAGAGGGAAACGAGCACGCCATGACCGACGAGCGCGCGGAGGAGGCGGCGGAGAAGGTCGCCGACGACGACCGGCTGCTGGAGGGTGAGAACCCGGAGACGCCCTACCTCGAGGACGCCACCCATTGGGTGACCGTGTACAGCGAGCTGCTGGGGGTCAAGCGCGACCTCGTCGGCGCTTCCGAATCGAGGCTGCCCGAGCTCTCTGCCGACGCACGCCATGAGGTGGCATCCACAGACCTCGTGGTGCTCGACGAGGAGATGAAGCGGTTCTCGCGCCGCCTCGCGTACTGGCGAGAGCGGTGCGTTGAGCTCGGGGGATCGTCCCGGGACTGACGCGGACTCGCCCCGATCAGCGGGTGAAGATCGGCGCGATGATCCGGCGCAGCGCCGAGCGAGGCACCAGGCGTGGAGCCTGGGCGAGGATGAGGTTGTGGGCGCCGGGCACGCAGATCGCGTGGCCGCGGTCGAGAGCATGCAGCCCGCTGCTCACCACCGCCTGCACGCTCATCGTCAGGGCCTTGTCAAAGAGCGCCTGCGCCTCGGCCACCTCGGCGAACTCGGTGCGGGTGGGGCCGGGGCACAGGGCCAGAGCACGCACCCCGGTCCCATGCAGCTCCTGGGCGAGGGCCTCGGTGAGATGGAGGACGAACGCCTTGGTGGCGGCGTAGGTGGCCATATAGGGGATGGGTTGGTAGGCGGCTGTGCTGGCCAGGTTGACGATCGCTCCGGCGCCCGCCGCCACATTGCCGTGGACGGCGGCGACCGTGAGCGTGTGCAGCGCCACCACGTTGAGCTCCACCTCCGCGATCTCACGCTCGGGGTCGAGGTCGGCGAAGCGGCCCCGGCTGCCAGAGCCGGCGTTGTTGACCAGCAGCCACGGGCCCCTGGTGCGCAGCATGGTCTCCAGCGGGCGGCGCCCGGCAGCCGTGCCGAGATCGGCCCGATGCACCGTTACCTTGACCGAGTGGTCACGCCGCAGCGTCCTGGCAAGGCTCTGAAGGCGGTCGGAGCGGCGTGCCACCAGGGTCAGATCGTGTCCGCGCGCCGCCAGCTGCCGGGCAAACTCCTCACCGATGCCGCTCGACGCTCCGGTCACCAGCGCGGGCACCGAGGGTGGCACCGGTCCGCTCATGTCCTCTCCTCACCGATTCGCGGGAACGCTCGCCACAAGCCTACGGGGTGCGTACTGCGGCATCGCGACGCGATTGGCAGACGTGCTGCGGGCGTTCGCGCCGCCGGGAGGCGCCGCGAGGCGGCTTTGTTACGATCACGACACGATGCTCTCGGACTTTGCGCCGATCCTCGTCTTCCTTGCCGTCTGCGTCGCATTCGGTGCCGGCGTGCAGGCATTGAGCTCCTGGCTCGGCCCGCGCCGGTCCAATCCCGCCAAGGATCTGCCGTACGAATGCGGCATCGTGCCGGTGGAGACCGCGCGCCGCCGCTTCTCGGTGAGCTTCTACGTCACCGCGATGCTGTTCATCATCTTCGACGTCGAGTCCATCTTCCTGCTTCCGTGGGCGACGATCGTGCGCCAGCTGAAGATCTTCGGCATCGTGGAGATGGGCATCTTCATCGCCACGCTGCTGATCGGACTGGTCTACATCTGGCGCAAGGGAGCGCTGCGATGGGACTGACCTTCGACAGCGCCAGCGGCGTGCCCCTCCTCAGGGCACAGGGCGACGCTGGGGCCCTGCCGCTCCCGCGCGTCGGCGACCTCGAGCGAACCGCCGCCAAAGCCGGCGCCATCACCACCAGCATCGAAAAGGTCATCCAGTGGGGCCGCTACAGCTCGTTGTGGCCGGCGCTCTTCGGCCTGGCCTGCTGCGCCATCGAGATGATGGCGACCGGGGCGGCGCGGTACGACATGTCGCGCTTCGGGTGCGAGGTGTTCCGTGCGTCGCCTCGCCAGGCGGACCTGATGATCGTCGCCGGTCGCGTCTCCCAGAAGATGGGCCCGGTGCTGCGCCAGATCTACGACCAGATGCCCGAGCCCAAATGGGTGATCAGCATGGGCGCCTGCGCCTCGAGCGGCGGCATGTTCAACAACTACGCGATCATCCAGGGCGTCGACAAGGTGGTGCCGGTGGACGTCTATCTGCCCGGCTGCCCGCCTCGTCCCGAGGGCCTTCTCGACGCAGTTCTCAAGCTGCAGACGAAGATCGCCGCCGAGCGGCCCAGCTCGCTTCGGGGATAGAGCCGTGACCACGACCCCCGCCCCTGTCGCTTCGGCACGTCCGCCGCGCGGACGCCGCGCCGCCGATCTCCTCGCCAGAGAGCTTCCCGATGCGGTGGTCCGCACCGAGGAGCATGTGGACGAGGTCACTGTGTACGTGCATGTGGAACACCTGCTGGGCGCGTTGCTCCTGCTCCGTGACCACGACGACGGGTTGTATCGCCTGCCGCTCTTCGTGACCGCTGTCGACTGGCCCGATCGCGAGCCGGGGGCGCCACGCTTCGACGTCGTCTACCAGCTGCGCTCGCTGCACCACAACGACGAGTGCCGTCTGATCGTCCAGGTGTCCGAGGATGCGCCGCGCGTGCCCAGTGCAGAGCGCATCTTCGCGGGCATGGACTGGCACGAGCGCGAGACCTTCGACTTCTTCGGCATCGAGTTCGATGGACATCACGACCTCCACCGCATCCTGCTTCCCGAGGATTGGGTTGGTCACCCGCTTCGCAAGGATTACGTCAGCTTCGGCGAGCCGGTCGCCTTCACCCACAACCTGGAGTGGGCGCTGCCCGCCGCGGAACGCCCTCGCGACATGCCTGGAGAGTCGCGCTGATGGCGGTGCTGCCGCCGCCGGGCGCCCCGGGACTGCCCACGCGCGACCCCGAGTCGGACGCCTTCGACCGCGGCCGGGTCCTTCTCGGTGTCGACCCCGCCAACGACGCCATCGACATGGTCCAGCTCGATGACCAGACGATGGAGCTGAACATGGGGCCACAGCACCCCAGCACGCACGGCGTTCTCCGGCTGGTGCTGGAGCTCGATGGGGAGGTGGTGCGCGAATGCCGCCCCGACATCGGCTTCCTGCACACCGGCTTCGAGAAGTCATTCGAGTCGCACACGTGGCAGCAGTGCATCCCCTTCACGGATCGTATGGACTACCTTGCCCCCCTGTTCAACAACCTCGGCTTCTCGCTCGCCGCGGAGCGGCTGCTGGGAATCGAGGTGCCCCTGCGCGCCCAGTACCTGCGCGTCATCATGTGCGAGCTGACCCGCGTGGCCAGCCATTTTCTGTGGTACGGAACCAGCGCGCTCGACCTCGGCGCCACCACGCCGTTCGTGTATGCGTGGCGGGAGCGCGAGAAGCTGCTGGACATCAACGAGCTGGTGAGCGGCGTGCGCATGCACACCTCGTTCATTCGCGTCGGCGGTCTGCTCGCCGATGTCCCGGACGAGTTCTACTCCCTCGTCAACGATGTGGTGCGCACCTTCCCAGCCTTCATCGATCAGTACGAGCTGCTCATCACCAAGAATCCCATCTGGCTGGAGCGCACCCGGGGGCTCGGTGTGCTCAGCCCCGACGACGCCCTGGCGTACGGCGCCACCGGACCCACCCTGCGCGGCAGCGGCGTTGCCTACGACCTGCGCAAGGCTCAGCCGTACAGCGCCTACGACCACTTCGATTTCGACATCCCCATCGGCAGCCACGGCGACGTCTATGACCGCTACCTGGTGCGCATGCGCGAGGCCCGCGAGTCGCTGAAGATCATCGGCCAGGCGATGGACAAGCTTCCGGGGGGCCCGGTCAACACCTCGGATCGCAAGGTAGCGCTGCCTCCGCGCAACGAGATCAACACCTCGATGGAGTCGCTCATCCACCATTTCAAGCTGGTGACCGAGGGATTCCACGTGCCCCACGGCCAGGTCTACCAGGCGATCGAATCGCCACGGGGAGAGCTCGGCTTCTACATCGTGAGCACCGGCAGCAACCGCCCCTACCGTTGCAAGGTCCGCGCGCCCTCGTTCAGCAACCTCTCCGCTCTGCCGCACATGGTCCGCAACGAGCTGATCGCTGACGTGGTCGCGGTCATCGGGTCGATCGACATCACGCTCGGAGATGTGGACAGGTGACTGCCGTGCTGGCCGCTGCCACACGCCAGGAGATCGTGGCGCTTCGAGATCGGTACCCGCATCCGCGGAGCGCAATCCTGCCGTGCCTGTGGGCGGTGCAGAACGAGCAGGGGCATCTGTCCGTCGAGGGCATGGCGGAGGTGGCCGAGATCCTCGACCTGGCGCCCAGCGAGGTGCAGGCGGTGAGCACCTTCTATTCCATGTACTTCAACAGGCCGGCCGGCGATCATCACGTGCTCATCTGCGTCAACGTGAGCTGCGCCCTGCGTGGCGCTGACGAGATCGTCAGCCATGTCGAGCGACGGCTGGCATGCCCGTCCGGGGGCACCACGGCGGACCGGACATTCACGTGGGAGAGCACGATCGAGTGCCTGGGGGCATGCGGTGGGGCTCCCGCGATGCAGGTCGACCACCATTTCCACGAGAACCTCACACCCGAGCGCGTCGACGGGATCCTCGAGCGCGTCCGGTCCCAGCCAGGGCCGCACGCCGGCGCCGCCCCGTCAGCGGACGCGCCTGCCACCGGGCCGCACCCGCCCACGGCGGAAACCCCCCCGGTGGCCACGGCGGAGGGTCCGCCCGCGGACGACGGGCTGGGCGCAGAGCCACCGGCCGAGGCCGCTCCGATCGCTGAGCACACCGAGATGCCCGGGTCGCGGACCAGTCCCAGCGCCAATCCGCGCGGCAGCCGGAGCCGACCTCGACGGCGACCGCGTCCCAACGCGGACGATCTGTAGGATCGCCCGGTCATGGCCGAACACAAGCTGCTCACCAAGGACTTCGGGACCGAGGGAGTGCAGACCCTCGCCGTCTACGAGCGTCTTGGTGGGTACCAGGGTTTGCGCGAGGCTTTCCGCCGCTTCACCCCGCAGACCCTGATCGACGAGGTCAAGGCCAGTGGCCTGCGCGGCCGCGGAGGAGCTGGGTTTCCAACGGGGACGAAGTGGGGATTTCTGCCCAAGGACATCTTCCCACGCTATCTCTGCTGCAACGCCGACGAGTCCGAGCCAGGGTGCTTCAAGGATCGGGCGCTGATCGACGAGAACCCCCACCAGCTCATCGAGGGACTGCTCATCGCCGCGTACGCGCTCCAGGTCAATGTCGCCTTCATCTACATCCGCGGCGAGTACCTCGACCAGCGGCTGCTGCTGGAGCGCTGTGTCGCCGAGGCGCAGGCCGCCGGTCACATCGGCAATGACATCCACGGGAGCGGGTTCAGCTGCGACGTCATCGTTCACGGCGGTGCCGGCGCGTACATCTGTGGCGAGGAGACGGCGCTCATCGAGTCACTGGAGGGCCGCCGCGGCGAGCCGCGGCTGAAGCCGCCGTTTCCCGCGCTCAAAGGGCTCTACGGCAAGCCCACGGTGGTCAACAACGTGGAGACCCTGTCCAACCTGCCCCACATCGTGCAGCGCGGCGGAGCCTGGTTCAAGGCGCTCGGAACCGAGAAGAGCGCGGGAACACGACTGTTCTGCTGCAGCGGCCACATCAACCGGCCCGGAACCTACGAGATGGCCATGGGCACACCGATCCGCGAGCTGCTCGAGGAGGAGTGCGGAGGCATGTGGAAGGACCGCACCCTGAAGGCATTCCAGCCCGGTGGCGGCTCCATGCAGGTGCTCCTTCCCAGCCACATCGATCTGCCACTCGACATGGATGCGGTGGCGCAGGCGGGCTCCTCCCTGGGAGCCGGGGCGATGGTGTTCATGGACGAGACCACGTGCTTGGTCAACGTGTCGATGCGCCTTGTCGACTTCTATCACCACGAGTCCTGCGGCAAGTGCGCGCCATGCCGGGAGGGGACGTACTTCGAGTCCGACCTGATGCATCGTCTCGAGGCCGGACAGTGCGCTCCTGAAGAGCTGAACACCCTGGCCGACATCTGCGACAACATGAATGGCAAGTGCTTCTGCCCGCTCGGTGACACAGCGACGTGGTTCGTGATGTCGGCGTACCAGGCGTTCCGCGACGAGTTCGAGGCCCACTGCGGGGCAGGGTCCTGCCCGGTGCGCAGCGCGCGAGCTCAGCTGGTGACGGCGTAGATGGCCGCCGACACATCGCCGCCGTCGGGTCCCGACGACGGCCTCGTCGGCATATCGATCGACGGCCGGTCGGCCCGCTTCCCCAAGGGCACCCTGCTCACCGACGCGGCAACCGAGATGGGGGTCCACATCCCCATCTACTGCTCTCACCCCAAGATGGACCCGGTGGCGGTGTGCCGCATGTGCCTCGTGCACGTCGAGAAGATGCCCAAGCTGCAGCCTGCCTGCGCGACCTACGTGGCCGATGGGATGGTGGTCGACACCACGCGCCCGGACGTCGCCAAGACCCGTGAGGGCGTGCTCGAGTTCCTCCTCCTCAACCATCCCCTCGACTGTCCCGTCTGTGACCGCGGCGGCGAATGCGATCTCCAGGACTTCGCCTTCCGCTACGGGCCGCCGGCCTCGCGATTTCCCATCACCGAGAAGGTTCACTTCAACAAGGCGGTGGTGCTGAGCGACAGGATCGAGCTCGATCAGGAGCGCTGCATCCTCTGCTGGCGCTGCACTCGCTACTACGACGAGATCACCGGCGAGAAGGAGCTGGTGCTCCAGGAACGGGGTGTGCACACCCTCGTCAACACATTCGACGGCGGGCCCTTGCGGTCCGACTTCCAGGGGAACCTCCCCGAGATCTGCCCGGTGGGCGCGCTCACCCATCGCCAGTACCGCTTCAAGGCGCGGCCGTGGGACCTGCAGCGCACCAGGAGTGTCTGCCCGGAGTGCTCGTACGGGTGCAACATCAACGTCGACACCCGCGATTTCGAGGTGCGTCGCTTCGCCTCGCGCGACAACCCCCTGGTCGACGACATGTGGCTGTGTGATCGTGGCCGCTACAGCGCCGAGACCTGGAACGACGTCGACCGCATCCGCCGCCCCGCGGTGCGAAGCAACGGCACCGTCCGCGATGTCTCCGTCAGCGAAGCCATCGCCGCCGCCGCTCGGGCGCTTCGTGAGGTGCGCGCGTTCGGCGGCGGCGGCTCGATCGCATTCCTCGGGTCCGCCCAGAACACCAATGAGGAGCTCTGGCTGCTCCAGCGCCTTGCCCGCGAGGTTCTCGAGACGCCGCACATCGATCACCAGTTGGAGTCCTTCGCCGGCATCAGCCCGGACGAGCACGCGCTGGCGATCGCGGAGATCGAGGAGTGCGCGGCGGTCATCGTGCTCGGCGACGAGCCCGAGCGGGAGGCGCCGGTGCTGACGCTGCGCCTCCACAAGGCGGCGACCAAGCGCGGCGTCTCCGTGCGGCGCGTCGAGCACACCACCGACGTCAGCGGGATCGGTGAGCTGCCGGAGCACGGGGTCGTCGGCGTTATCGCCGACGAGATCCACCGCGAGGAGGCGGCGCGGTTGTGCGCCGCCCTGGCCGGAGCACATGAGGTGCGCCGGCTCACCATCACACGCGGCGTCAACGGCCGCGGCGCCAAGGATGTCGGTGCGCTGCCCAACAGCGGACCGGGCTACACGGCGGCCGCCTCCGGGGGAAAGTCAGGCCGCGAGATCCTCGAGGCTGCCGCTGCGGGGGCGGTCAAGGCGCTGGTGGTGATGGGCGGCAGCCTCTGGGCCGATGACGCCGGCGATCTGCTGGAGCGGGCGCTGACCGGGGTGGAGGTGCTTGTCGTCATCGACACCCGCCCCGGACCACTGAGCCGGGCCGCCACAGTGCTCATCCCCGGCCACGCATTCTTCGAGAAGGCGGGCACCGTCACCAATGTCGAGGGGCGCCTGCAGCGCATCCGCCCGGCGCTGCCGCCGGCAACTCAGACCCCGACCGAGACGCGCATCCTCAGCGCCCTGGCGGCGGAGCTGGGGGCCGGGGGATGGCCCGGTGATCCGCTCCGCGTGCACCGCGAGCTGGCTGCGGCCATTCCGGCGTACGGGGTGGCTGCCAACGGCGGTCGCGCCACCTTTCCGTCAACGGTGAGGGCATGATCGCCAACTTCTCCGACATCTTCAGCGCCGGCCGCGTCGGCGAGGACGGGATCATTGTGATTTTGGTCAAGGCGGTGGTCGTGCTCCTCGCCCTGGCGACGGCGGCCGCCTACCTCACGTTCGCGGAGCGCAAGGTGGCAGCCCGAATTCAGCTGCGCATCGGCCCCAACCGGGTGGGCCCGCAGGGGCTGCTCCAGCCCGCCGCGGACGCGGTCAAGCTGCTCTTCAAGGAGAATGCGGCGCCGGCGGGACGCGACAAGCTCCTCTATCTGGTGGGCCCCGCGCTCGCCGGTGGTGCTGCCATCTTCGCCTTCGCCGCCATCCCCATCAGCGGCCTCACCTGCGTGGGCGGGACGATGGTGGGGCAGGGATGTGACGGCGGCTACGCCTTTCATTGGGATCTCATCCACGTCAATGTCAGCCTGCTCTTCGTGCTGGCGGTGACCTCGCTGGGGGTGTATTCCCTGTTCCTCGGCGGCTGGTCGGCGAACAGCAAATACTCGCTGCTCGGCGGACTGCGGTCGTCCGCGCAGCTGATCTCCTACGAGATGGCGGTCGCGTTCGCGCTGGTCGGAGCCGTGATCCTGGCCGGCTCGCTCGACCTCGAGAAGATCGTGCTCGCCCAGCAGGGGGTGTGGTTCGTGGTTCTCCAACCGCTCGCCTTCCTCCTCTATTTCACCGCCGCGCTGGCGGAGACCAACCGGCTCCCGTTCGACCTTCCGGAGGCGGAAACCGAGCTGGTGGCGGGCTACCACACCGAGTACTCGTCGATGCGCTTCGGCTTCTACTTTCTCGGCGAGTACATCAACATGGTGATCGTCTGCTCGATCGCCACGCTGGTGTTCCTGGGGGGCTGGCTGCCGTTGCTCCCCTGGATCCATTCCGACTGGCTGGGCGGCCTGGTGGGCGTCGCCTGGTTCCTTGCCAAGGTGAGCGCGCTGCTCTTCGTGATGATGTGGGTGCGCTGGACGCTGCCCCGCTTCCGCTACGACCGGCTCATGAACCTGGGCTGGAAGGTGCTTCTGCCGCTCGGACTGATCAACATCGTGGTCACCGGCGCCATCGTGGCGGTGCGGGCATCGTGAGGCGCCGCTGATGTTCCTCGAGGTCGCCAAGGGACTCGCCTTCACGCTCAAGACGATGCTGCGCAAGCCGATCACCGTGCGCTGGCCCGAGGAGCAGAAGCCGACTGCCCCCCGTCACCGTGGCCGCCACATCCTCCACCGCTACGACAACGGGCTCGAGAAGTGCATCGGCTGCGAGCTGTGTGCCGCGGCCTGTCCGGTCGGCTGCATCTACGTCGGGCCCGCGGAGAATGACCCCGCAAACCCGGTCTCGCCCGGTGAGCGCTACGCCGAGCGATACGAGATCAACCTGATGCGCTGCATCTACTGCGGCTACTGCGCCGAGGCCTGTCCCACCGAGGCGATCACCCTCGGGCCCCGGTACGAGCTGGCCGACTACCGCCGCGAGCGCACGGTGGTCACCAAGGCAGAGCTTCTCGAGGCATGGCCGAAGTTCGCGCACGGCCGGGGACCGGCCAGCGACGTGGGCGCGGGCGCCGACCAGACGGGCCGGGAGCTGCTCGCCCCGGGAGTCAGCCCGCGCGTCGCTTGGGAGATCGGCGAGGAGCAGCGCACCGACGCACCCCATCCAGGTGAGTTCGGCGTGCCCACGCACGTGCCCCGGGTGATCACCCCGGAGGAGGCCGAGCCGCGATGAGCGTGATCATCTGGGTGGCCGGCGTTCTGGCGGCCCTGAGCGCTCTGGGGGTGGTGTTTTCGCCGCAACCGCTGTATTCGGCGCTGTCGCTGGTGCTGGCCATCGGTGCTCTGGCGGTTGTCTTCCTGGCACTCAACGCGCAATTCCTGTTCGTGGTGCAGCTCATCGTGTACGCCGGCGCGGTGATGGTGCTCTTCGTCTTCATCATCGCCCTGCTGTCCCCCGGTGCCGACGAACGCGTGCGCATCGACAGCCGCTTTGTCGTCGGAGCGGTGGTTGCCCTCGGCATCACGGTGGCCATGGTGGTGGCGGCGCGCAACGGGATCACCGTCAACGCCAATGGCGTGTTCCGCGCTCAGCAGATCGGCCAGGCCTCCGACCCCTATCACACGTTCTCCTTCGACCAGAGCGATCTCGGCTTGGTCAACACCGCCGGCAACGTCCAGACGGTGGGAGGCCAGCTCTTCACCACGTTCCTGCTGCCGTTCGAGATCACCTCCCTGCTCCTGCTGGTGGCGGCGGTCGGCGCGGTGTACCTCACCCGGCGCGGTCGCTTCCACACCGAGCCCATGCTGCGCGAGCGCGCCGAGGCCCGGCGCCCGGCGACGGCCCTCGAAGAGGACCGCATCGAGGTCGAGGTGGGATGAACGCCGGCGGCAACTTCCCCTTCCTGCTCGGACTCGCCGCCTTTCTGTTCAGCGTCGGCGCACTCGGGGTGCTGATCCGCCGCAACCCCATCGTGGTCTTCATGTGCATCGAGCTGATGCTCAACGCCGTCAACATCGTGTTCGTCAGCTATGGCCGCTTCCTCAACAGTGAGGAGGGCCAGGTGTTCGCATTCATGGTGATCGTGGTCGCGGCAGCGGAGGTGGTGGTGGGGCTGGCGCTGATCACGCAGGTGTTCCGCCTCGGCCGGGAGCTCGATGTCGACGACCTCGACGAGATGAAGGAATGAACACGTCCGCCGTGGCGGTGTTCGGATCCCTGATCCTGCTGTTCCCGCTTGCGGGCGCGCTCATCAACGCGCTGGCAGGCCCGCGACTTCCTCGCAGCACAGTCAACCTGGTGGGCACGGTCAGCATCCTGGCGGCCTTCCTAGTGGCCTGCCTCATGCTCGCACAGGTCGTCGGAGCCCCGGGCGGAGCCAAGTCGGCGACTGTTCACCTCTGGCAGTGGATCGACCTCGGCCGGGGCGGGTTCAGCGTCGGGGTGGACCTCACGCTCGATCCGCTCAGCGCGCTCATGGTCATGGTCATCACGGGCGTCGGGTTCCTCATCCACGTCTATTCGGTCGGGTACATGGAGCACGACCGCGGCATCGCCCGCTTCTTCAGCTACATGAACCTGTTCATCTTCTCGATGCTGCTCCTGGTGCTGGCGGCCGACCTGGTCATCCTCATCGTCGGCTGGGCGCTGGTGGCCCTGAGCAGCTACCTGCTCATCGGCTTCTGGTATGAGCGACCCAGCGCCGTGCTCGCCGCGCGCAAGGCGTTCATCACCCAGGTCATCGGCGACGTCGCCCTGGTCATCGCCGCGTTTCTGATCGTGCTCAAGGTGGGCACCCTCAGCATTCCCGGCATCTTCGCCGCCGCCGGCTCATTCCCGTCGAGCGGTCTGGAGATCACCGTGATCTGCTCGCTGCTGGCCATCGGCGCCTTCGCCAAGAGCGCGCAGTTCCCGCTGCACACCTGGCTGCCCGACGCCATGGAGGGCCCCACGCCTGTGTCGGCCCTGATCCACGCCGCCACCATGGTCACCGCGGGCGTCTACCTGATCGCGCGCTTCCACCCGCTCTTCGACCGCGCTCCGGTGGCGCAGGGGATGGTGGCCTGCGTGGGCATCGGCACGGCGCTGATGGCTGGCGTCATCGCGCTCAGCCAGGTCGACATCAAGCGGGTGATCGCGTACTCGACGATGTCGCAGATCGG
>DAIUFS010000003.1:0-77195 GCA_036844485.1 Candidatus Dormiibacterota bacterium
TCGGCGACGACGAGTGCGTCGTCCTCGATTGGGGCCCCTCGGCTGCCAAGTACGCGAAGGGTTAGCGACTCGGCGGGGGGATCGCGGCTGGCGCTCACTCGACGCTGAGGACCGGCATCAAGTCCGCTGAGTGCGAGCACGCCCCGGACGTCGTCGCGTCCGGGGCGGCCCGCGCTCGCTCGAACCGCGCGGCCTATTGAAACGTGGTGGGTCACACCCGAGGGCTGTGTCAGCAATTAAAAAGTCAGAGGTGAGGATGCATGGCAGGCAGCTACCCAGTGCAGTTCGACGTCGACTTCCCCGTCCGACCGCTTGATCGACTCACGACGGCCTTCCGGATCTTCGTGGCGATCCCGATCCTCATTGTGCTCGGCACGCTGTCCGGCGAGACGCTTCACGTCAACAATCAGACGACCACGTACATGTTGGCCAGCGGCGGCGGGCGCTAGTCCTGCCGCTTGTCCTGACGATCGGCGTCATGGGTCACGAGGAGATGCGCCTCTATCTCGCGGCGATCCACGTTCTGGGACAACCGCAGACGGTCTTTGTGGTCCTTGATGCCCCCGCCGGTACTGCCGATCTCGCCGGCCTGGCCACAGCGGCTGCTCCGATCATCGACAGTATTCACCTACCCGTGGCCGCAGTCGCTGGGTGACCGGGACCGCGGACGACGCTCGCGTCAGTTGATCAAAGACTTATGAGCTGGAGGAACCATGAACGAGTTTGAGATTGTGACCGTGATCGATCGGCCGGTGGATGAGGTCTTCGCCTTTCTTGTCGACCCCAGCAAGACCGCCGACTGGACGCCCGGGGTGACCGAGGCGAGATAGACGAGCGAGGGGCCGATCGGCGTGGGCACCACGGTCCTGTTCATCGGAAGGTTCTTGGGACGCGGTTTCGAGTCTCCCTCGGAGGTCACGGACTTCGTACCCAATCAGAGGTTCACCGCCAAGTCGACCTCCGGACCGTTCCAGCTCGAAGTCGACTACACGCTTCAGCCGGTCGATGGCGGAACCAGACTCGCCACGGTCTACCGGGGCGAGAGCCGCGGCTTTTTCAAGCTTGCCGAGCCTGTCATCGTGCGCTTGGCCAAGAAACACTTCGAGACTGCGGCGGAGAATCTCAAGGCATTGCTGGAGGCCGAGTCACCGCCATCCGCGTGAGTTGAGGCCCCGCGTCGGACCCGCTCGCGCCCGTCGCTACCGTGCCTACGCCGGCAGGAGAGCGAGGGCGTCGACATGCCTCAGGCGAAATGTCGACGATCCAGTGTCGCCAGCTCGCCGTCGGGATCAGCGCCACGATCGAGGCGGCAGGTGCTGGGAGCCTCGGGTGGCTGCAGTCCCAGTCATGCCGCACGGTCGCCTCAGCGCTGTGCCCCTGCCCGCACCAGCCCCGTCTCGTACGCCGTCACCACCAGCTGCGCCCGGACCCGCGCGCTCAACTTCGACATGATCCGGCTCACATGCGTCTTCGCGGTCAGCGGGCTGAGGAACAGCCGCTCAGCGATCTCGTCGTTGGTCAAGCCGCCGCCAACCAGCGTGAGCACCTCCCGCTCCCGGTCGGTGAGTTCGGAGAGATCCGTCGGTGAGACCACTGCCTCCGGCCGCGCCGCGATGGCGGCGATCAGCCGCCGCGTGATGCTCGGCGACAGCAGCGAGTCACCGCGCGCGATGATCCGCACGGCCTGGAGGAGCTCCGCGGGCTCCGTGTCCTTCACCAGGAACCCGCTCGCGCCGGCGCGCAGCGCCTGGTACACGTACTCGTCCGCCTCGAACGTCGTGAGGATCAGCGCCCGCACGCCTGATACCGGACCCGCTTCGACCACTCGAAGCGGGTCCTTCTGCATCACGTGAGCCCTCCCAGCAACCTCTGAGCGAGCGCTGAGGTCGCTCGGATATGGCCCCACCATCCTGATGTCAGTCGATCCGCACGGCGTGGTTCCGGCCAAGAAGTCACCAGGAGAACGGCAATGACAACTGGTTGGATCGTCATCAACATCGCACTGGCTCTCGTGGTCGGCGCTCTCGTCGCCGGCGTCGCGGTGCTCGTCCCGCACGGGCTTCACCGCCACGCCATGGGTCACGACGCCGCATACGCCCGCTACCACGGCGCGGTCGCCTCCGCCGCCGGCGCAACGCGAGCCGATTCCCAGCGCCGGACTCCGAGCCGGCAGCGACATCCCCAGGCCGCCTGACCTACAGACAATCCGGAGGCCGCGAGCCCGACACGCCACCCACGACGGTGGCGTCGCCGGGCGCGGCCTCTCAGCGGCTTCCCTGGGCCGGGATAGCGCCGCAGCCCGGATACTCCCGCATCCCGGTTCCCCCCGATGCTGGCCGCGCGACAGCCTCCTGTCGCCGCCGCCTCTCAGCATCCTCCTCATGAACAGCCAGCCCGAGGGTGTCGTGATCGACGCGGCGCTCCGCTTCGCAAGGTCCAACCCTGACCTCCTCCGCTTCGCTCATGAGAACGCCGGCACGGCGGGTGCATCGGTCGATGACCTGCTGCGCGAAGCCATCGAACGGGTCGTAGCCAGCCGGCGCGAGCGCGATCCAGCCCTCATCAGCCCCGCCTCGTACGCCGTCACCACCAACTGACCTCGTTGACAACCGCACCGGCGCACTACCCTGACGCACCAGCTCGAGGCCGCAAGGCGCACTGGAAGTGATGCGCCGCAATGCGCATGCCCTTGTTCATGTAGAGGCGATGCGCGTCGGCCCGATCGCCGGTGGTGGCGGAGTCGAGGTGGAACTCACCACACTCGAGACGAATGGCTTCATCGATCATCCAGTCGAGCAGGAGCCCGGCATGTCCGGCGCGCCGGTGCTCGGGCCGCGTCGACAGATCGTCGCAGTACATCGCGTGACCCCAGGCGAGATGGTTGATCACACGGAAGCCCGCCGCGGCGGCTGCCTGCTGGTCGCCATCGGCGAAGGAGGCGACCAGTCGGTATCCCTCACCCCGCTGGCGGCCGTCGATGACCGCAACGAGATTCTCCGCGGTGCCGAACTGCGGGCGGAGTGCCAGCAGAGCCGCTGACGCCAACGCCGTTTCCCCGGGGGCAAGCTCCCGAATCATCGATGTCCTCCCGATGCTGCTGCAATAAGCGATTGTCCGCCCAATGTCCGTCGGCCGCGCCTGGTGGAGGCGATCACGACAAGCGCACGCAATGTGCCCACCGGAGACCTGCGTGCGCACGGCCGCATCCATCCTCCGACAACGACAGAGGAGCAGTCTTGCCAGGCACCGCGGCTGAGGCAAGCACCGCCGAGCTCACCGTCGCGGCCCCCTCAGAGAGTCTTCCTCATCGATACGGCGATCTCTTGGTACCCCAGACTCGAATACAGGGCTCGAGCCACGGCGTTGTGCCCGAAGACGTTGAGGCTCAACGCGTGGAGACCATGGCGCCGTGCTTCCGCCTCGGCCAGCTCCATGGTCGCTCGTCCGTAGCCGTTCCCTCGGAACGCCTCGTCGACCTCAATGTCATAGATGTACCCCACGCCTTCTTCGGAGCGTGGATCGCGCATCGCGAGCCATAGCCATCCCACCGACTGCCCATCAGCGTCGACTCTGAAAATCAGGTGACCTGGAGTTGCCAGTCCCTGAGGCAGAAGTTGCGCAGTGTCTCGTCGGGACCGCTCCTCCGCGAGCTCACGACTCAGAGCCCCCGACTCGACCAACTCGTCCGCGTAGCCGGCGATCTCGGCCGCGAGCCATCCGCGGTACTCGTCGTCGCTCGGCTGTCGAAGCGTCACGGTCACCGAGCAAGCATGCTCCTGGTTTAGTGTGAGCTCGCAAGGGGCACGGGAACAGTGCCGTAGGGTTGCTAGAGTGGCCCGGTGATCGGAGATATGATCGAGGTGGTCATCGACACTGGCGGTGGAGGCGCGCAGACCTTCGAGATCTCAGCGACGCGAGCGGGGAGACGCGTGGAGGTGACCAACGCCCGCGGCATCGTCGAGGTAGCGGAGCTCACCCGTACCGGTCATCCGGTGCGGGTCGGACGCTTCATGGCCGCGCGGGTGATCGCCATCGTGGAGCACCCAGCAGCCGCGGGAGCCGACGAGCCGCAGCGGCGCCGGAGTGCGCGCGTCGAGCAGGAGGAAACGCTACTCTGATCGACGGGTGATCGACGGGGCGTCAAGGCAAGCCACGGTCAGTCCCCAAGGCCAACCCATAGCGTCAGCGCCGCGCGAGCTCTCAGCGCTCCAGCCGCCCCAGCATCAGGCGGTAGTAGGGTCGGAATCCCTGACGTTCATACAGGCGAACAGCCGCGGCGTTGGCCTCGACGACAGCAACCGACCAGTACTCGATCTTCCGGCTGACCAGCTCTCCGCGACACGCGTCCAGCAAGCTGCTTCCCACACCCGTGCCCCTGGCTCGCTCCGCAACGGCGAGCGACTCCACCTCGCCGATCTCGGCACCAAGGTCCCATGTGGCACCCGGTGGATGGACATGCAGCATGGCGTACCCCACCATCTCGGCTGAGCTCCCGACCGTGGCCACAAAGAGCGTGCCGGTGCCATCCGCAAGCCAGCCTAGGTATTCCTGGCGGCGGATTGCCCAAGCGACCGCGGATGCGCGTACCGGCAACTCCTCGCCGGCGACGGCGCGGTGGTGGTCCACCATGGAGATCCACAATGGCTCAAGTTCGGCGACGTCGCTGACATCTCCCCGACGGATGCGGCATTCCATCGGTGGGGATTTTGCTCGTCTCACCCCGGACAGCGCAGCAGCGCACGCGCGCCCACCCACCGCGCGTCAACAAGGAGGTACGAGATGTCAGCACGAGATGACCTTTCGGGTGCCGGACTGCCGGGCGGCGTACGAGACCCTGCGAGGCCGCGGCGCCACCTTCCTGACTCCGCCCGTTGAATCGCCGTGGGAGGTCCGGGCGTTCTTCCGCGATCCCGACGGGCATCTCCTTGAGATCAGCGAAGCCCGGGGTGGCTGAGAAGCCCAGCGTCTGACACTCTTGCGAGCAACTCGGGCGAGCGAGCTGAGACGACGACCTTGCAGCACGGGGAGCTAGGATCGAGCGTCAGCGGTACGCGAGGGCACGCGGAGGAATGTCGGTGAATGCTCACCCCGTCGGCGGCTCTGCTGAGAGTGACGTGACGACAACTCCTTGGTGGCACCAGCACCTCGTCGGCCGCGTGACCGAGCACGCGCTGGAGTCGCGGGTGCTGGCGGGCAATCCGCTCGGGGATCCCACAGCGCGGCCGCTGTGGGTGTACGTCCCACCTGGATACGACGATTCCGATCAGCGCTATCCGTCCGTCTACGTCATCCAGGGATACACCGGCCAGGCCGCCATGTGGTGGAATCGCTCCCCCTATCGGGAGCCCTATCCCGCGGCCGCCGACCGGGTGTTCGCGAGCGGCGAGGCGCCGCCGGCAATCGTTGTGTACATCGACGCATGGACCGCATACGGTGGTTCCCAGTACGTCGACTCGCCTGGGACCGGTAGGTATCACACCTACATCTGCGAAGAGATTGTGCCATGGGTTGACGAGCACTACCGCACCATGTCCGGGGCTGCTCACCGGGGGATTCAGGGCAAGTCCAGCGGCGGCCTCGGAGCGATGATCACGCCGATGCTCCGCCCGGACCTGTTCGGCGGCATGGCAACGCATGCGGGGGACGGACTGTACGAGTGCAGCTACATAAATGAGTTCGCGAAATCCGTGCGGATGCTTCGCAAGTACGAGGGCGACATCTTCAAGTGGTGGAATGACTTCCGCTCGCGGACGGCCTTCACCAAGGAGGAGGATGAAACCCTCCTGATGACGCTCGGTGTCGCCGCCTGCTTCTCGGCTCGCGATGACGGCACGCCGGAGTTGCCCTTCGATCCGCACACGGGCCGGCTTCGCGACGACATCTGGGCGAAGTGGCTCGCGTGGGACCCGGTGCGAATGGTTCCGCGGTACGCGGACGCGCTGCGTTCGCTGCGCGCTGTGTGGATCGACGCCGGAACGCGCGACGAATGGTATCTCGACCTGGCTGCGACGGCCTTCCGTGATGAGCTCACGAAGATCGGCGTTACCGACGTTCACTTCGAGCTGTTCGATGCGATGCATCGAGGCATCGACTACCGCTACTCGCAATCGCTCGCCTACCTGGCGGAACGCTTGCAGTAAGTCGCCGCAGCGTTGCCACGCCACAGCGCCATCCTTCCATAGACGGGCCCCCCTGCCAGGGAGGCGGCCACGGCAAGCAGTTCGCCGCGGCCGCACCCCCGACCACTAGGCGGCAGAGGCCACCTTCGCGAACCCGTTCAACCCCAGCTGCCACCCATCGGGCGACCCGACCGCATCGCGATGCCGCTCCCAGCCCTCGCCATGCCGGTCGAGCTTGCTGTGCTCGAGCTCGACGCGGGTCCGATTCGGTCCCTCCGCGACAAACCGCACCTCGACCTCGCTCGTCTTGTCGTGGTCAGTTTCGAGCTGGAACTGTCCGTTGATGTCCCAGCTGAAAACCAAGCGGTTCGGTGGATCGTACGCGAGCACCCGCGCCCAGCGGCTCTCGGTGCCGTCGGCGGCGCGGTCGTAGATGTTGCCGCCGACGCGTGGCTCGAACACCATCTCGCTCACGCCTTCCATGATGTGATGGCTGGGCTCCCACCAGGTCGCGATGCCGTCGGTGAACACCGAGAACGCGCGCTCGATGGGTGCATCGACCATCACCGATGCCCGGACGGATGTGTCTGCTGCCTGTGTCGTCATGACTGTCCTCCTCTTTGTTCAGCCGCTGCTTTGTACGCTCGAAGCTTGTGGTTCCAGAAACGGTCGAAGTAGGCGCGAAGTGCGTCAAGGCCGCGCGGGTCCAGGCTGTAGAGACGCCGGTTGGCGACCGGGCGATCACTGACCAGGCCAGCCTGCTTCAGCACCTTGAGATGCTGCGACACAGCGGGCCGGCTGACCGGCAGGTCTCGGGCGATCGCGCCGACCGACAGAGGTCCATCGGCCAGGCGCTCGAAGATGGCGCGTCGGGTCGGGTCTCCCAAGGCCGTCATCGGGTCTCCGTTAGTTTTCACTTACGGTAAGTCTAGACGCACGCTAGCCGGCCTGTCAAGTCCGCCCGGCCAGTTCGCCTCGCCGCCAGATCCCGCCGAAAGGGAGGCGCACAATTGCGCACAAAGAAGGAGACGCAAACGTGAACCTCACTCGAGCGCTCTACCGCGCCGCCCGCATCTCGAACAACCTCAGCGCCGTGGCGTCGGGGAAGCCCAGCCGCATGGCGCGGCGTGCCAAGAACATCACCGTGGGCCGCGCAGCGCCGCGCCGGAGTGTGGCGACGACTCTGGAAGTGAAGGGCCGCCGCCTCCAAGCGACCCTCACACAGTCTCGACCAGCACCGAGATTCCCTGCCCGACACCGACGCACATGGTCGCCAGCCCGCGTCGCGCGCCGCGCCCCGGCATCGCGTGCAGAAGCGTCGTCATCAGCCGAGCGCCCGAGCAGCCCAGCGGGTGACCGAGGGCGATCGCCCCTCCCTTGACGTTGACCCGGTCGTCGTCGAGTTGCAGCTCGCGCAGCACCGCGATCGACTGCGACGCGAACGCCTCGTTGAGCTCGACGAGATCGAGGTCATCGACACTCCACCCGGCACGCGTCAGGGCGCGGTTGGTTGCCGGAACCGGACCGATGCCCATCACGTCGGGATGAACGCCCGCGGTGCCGGTGGTCACATATCGGCCCAGCGGCGTGATCCCGAGCGAGTCGGCAGCGCCCTCCGACAGCACCAGCACGGCGGCGGCTCCGTCGTTCATCGGAGAGGAGTTGCCCGCGGTCACAGTGCCGCCCTCACGGAACACCGGGCGCAGCGCGGCGAGTGTCTGCGCCGACGCATCCGCCCTGATGCCCTCGTCGCGAGTCACCACCGCTCCGTCCGGCAGCGTCACGGGCACGATCTCCGCATCGAATTCGCCCTCCGACTGCGCGGCGTGCGCTCGGTGATGACTGCGCACCGCAAACCCATCCTGCTCCTCGCGCGTGACGTTGTAGCGGGCAGCCACCTCCTCCGCCGTCTCCCCAAGTGATATGGGCGGATAGAGCTCGGTCATCCGGGGGTTCACGATCCGCCAGCCGAGGCGCGTGTCCACCATCTCCATGGCGCGCGGGTAGGCTCGGTCCGGCCTCGGCACCACGAACGGCGCCCGGCTCATGCTCTCGGATCCGCCGGCGATGACGATGTCGGCCTCGCCCACGGCGACAAGCCGCGCCGCTGATGCGACGGCCTCCAGCCCGCTGCCACACAGGCGGTTGACGGTCGCGCCGGGCACCTCGACGGGCAGACCCGCGAGCAGCGACGCCATCCGCGCCACGTTGCGATTGTCCTCGCCGGCCTGGTTGGCGGCGCCCCAGAGAACCTCGTCGACGCGCGCAGGGTCCAGCGCGGGGACGCGCGCCAGCAGTGCGCTGATGACCGCCGCCGCCAGGTCGTCGGGCCGGACCGCCGCGAGCTGGCCGCCGACTCGACCCATCGGCGTGCGCACAGCGGCGCCGAAGTATGCGCCGCTCATGCTGGGCGCGCCCGCGACGACCCGCGCGTCAGAATCGAGTCGACCGCGGACTCCAGCTGTCGCAAGTTGCGCACCTCATGCACGGAATCGCAGCTCGGCCGGTAGCGGGTCATGGCCGAATCGAACGTGCCCCATTCCGCTCTGACTTCGGGATTGAACCAGCGCAGAGCCCGCGCCCGCCCGGCGATCTCGGCGAGTGTCGCCGCGCCGTCGGGCCGGTGGTTGGTGCGCGCGTCGCCGGCCACCAGAACAGTCGAACGGCTGGTGACCACCTCCGGCCAGCGCGACGTGAACGCGGTGAACACGCGCCCGTAGTCGCTGTGGCCGTCCGCCACCACCACGTCGGCGCGAGCAACCAGGTGGGCCGCCTGCAGAGTGCCGCCGCCCGCGGCCGTCATCTCGGTGACCTCGTCGATGCCGTCGACGAAGGCGAAGATGCGCACGCTGGCCACCTCCTGGCTGATCGCCGTGATGAGCGCGATCATGAAGCTGGCAAACTCCGCCATCGAGCCGCTGAGGTCACAGAGCACGACCAGCTCGGGGCGGCTGATGCGCGGCCTGCGGAACACCGGTCGCAGCGGCACTCCCCCGGTGGAGAGCGAGGCTCGCACCGTGCGCCGGATCTCGAGACGACCGCTGCGCAGCCGCTCCCTCCGCCGTCGAGCCCGTGCGGCGAGGCGGCGCGCCAGCGGGCGAAGGGCGGCGCGCATGCGGAGCAATTCGTCCCGGCCGGCATGGAGGATGTCGATGTCGTCGATGGAGAGCGGGTCCGGCGACGGCAGCCGTTCCCGTGATCGCATCAGGTGGTACGTCGTATGGACCTCGGCGGCGATACGGCGACGCAGCAGCTCTATCCGCTCGCTCACCTCGCCGGCGACGATGGCGCGCTCCATCTGGTCGTCGACGCCCTGCAGCGCCTCGCGCAGCGCCCGCTGCAGCAGGGCCGCCAGGTCGAGCCTGCGCATCACCCGGTACACGTGGCTGCGCTCGGACTGTCTGCCGGCGCCGCTCAGGTCACCGAACTCGGCGACGGCCTCGGCGGCGAGAGCGCTCACTGCCTCGGTGTCGCCACGCTCGAGGGCATCCGCGAGCCGGGTCAGCAGGTCCTCGCCGGCAGAGACGGAGTCGTCGCCCGCGGCCGCCCCGGGTGCGCCGGCGCCGACAGGCGAACCAGCCACGGCGTTCGGCACAGCGATCATCCGAGTGACGATCTCCACGAAGGGCTCGATGTCCTCGGGCCGCTTGATCAGGGTCGCGCGGAGAGCCAGCCGTGTCCAGGGACCGACGGTGCCGGTGCCTGCCAGCGCCTGCGCCGCATCCACCGCCTCGCCACTCGACACAGGCACCCCCGCCCGGCGCAGCGCCGCAACGAGAGGTACCAGGAAACCCGCAATCACGCCATCCGAGCCGGCCGCGCTCGGGCTCATCGCGCTCACCACCCGCGGGACCGATGCGAACATGCGGCCATGGACACCGAGACGGGCATCAGCCTGCTTCTCGACCACCGCCACGACGTCCGAATGGCGGCCGCGCTCGCCGGCCGCGCCGGCATCACCCGCGTCTGGACAACGCCGGACCGAGCCTTGGAAGGCGATGACCTGATCGGTGTCATCTGCCGTCCTGGAGACATCACACCGCGCACCGCGCGCAGTGTATGGATACGGCAGCCATGGAGCGATTCCACGCGCGCACTGGTGGCGGACCTTGTCCGCGCGGGCCGCGAGGTGTCCGCCGACGCCGACGCCGACAGCGCGAGCGCCGGCTCCAGCACCAGCACCAGCGCAGCCGGCATCCTGGCCGAGGCAGCCACGCCGGTGCTGTCGCTGCCGACGCTGGCGGCGACGCTCCGGTGCGCAGCCGCGGTGTCCGCGATGCCCGGCCCCACATCCCCCGCGAAAGCCGCCGCGGTCATCGCCGTGTCGCCCGGGCGCACGTCGGCAGAGGCGCACGCAAGGGTGCGACTCGATCCCGAGTTCGCGCACACGGCGTCCGCGACATGCACGATCGTCGGCACGCTCGAGGACTGCCAGCAGGCCGTCGCCGCACTGTTCGCGTCCGGGATCACCGATGTGCGGGTGTCGATCCCGGCCACGCCCGACTTCCCCGATGTCCTGGCACAGCTGGCAACGCTGCGCGGTGATGTCCTCCGTCGCGTCGAGCCGGGCGCGCCGCGATCGGATGCGCCAGCACCGCCGCGGGGCTGGGGTGGGCGGCCGTGACAGCGCCGCTCAGCGAGCACTGATCGCCCTCGACACCATCGCTGCTCCCTCCACCAGCGCGGGCACGAACTCATCGAGCATCCGCTGCCGGTCGACACGTCCCGCGTGCGCCGAGACGTTCATGGCCGCGACGGCCCGACCCCTGCCGTCGCACAGCGGAGCGGCGACGCTGCGCACGCCATCCTCCAGCTCCTGGTCGAGGAGCACCCAGCCGCGCTCACGAGCCTCGTCGAGGATGCCGCGCAGCCGCTTCTCGTCGACCACGGTGCGGTCGGTCAGGCGGGCGAGCGTGGCGCGCTCGAAGTACTCATCGAGCTCGTCCGGAGGCAGCCCGCTGAGCAGGATCCGGCCCATCGACGTGGCGTGCGCCGGAAGTCGAGAGCCGACCGCGAGCGAGATCGACATGATCCGGTTCACCGCCACGCGCGCCACGTAGACGATCTCCGTCCCGTCGAGCACCGCCGCCGATGACGACTCCTTGAGCACCCTGCTGAGGTCCTCCATGATGGGCATGGCCAGCTCGGCGACGGCCAGCGACGACAGGTACGCGTAGCCGAGATCGAGAACTTTGGGCCGGAGCTGGAACATCCGCCCGTCGGTGGCCACGTAGCCCAACTCCAGCAGGGTGAGCAGCAGCCGGCGGGCGGTGGCCCGGCTCAGGTTGGTGCGCCGCGCCACATCGCTGAGCGTGAGCTCGGGCTCCTCCCGGCTGAAGGAGCGCAGCACGGCCAGGCCACGCTCGAGCGACTGCACGTAATCCGGTCTGGGTTCACCCATTGACAGCCGCCGCGAGCCTCCCTACAGTTGGCGCTGTTCGTTATGCGGATGAATGTTCGCATAGTGAACGCCCATCGTCAAGCGGGGTGCGGAGGTGCGGCGGATGCGGGAGTACGTGACTCAGTTCGGCTCGCTGGAGTCGTACGAGAAGGGCGGGGTCGAGATCATCGATGACGATCCGCGGCGCTACGCCTTCTCCAACGTCTTCGACGTCGCGGCACACAGCAAGCCGTACGAGAAGGTCGCTGTCGGCAAGAACCGGCAGTACGTGCTCGAGGCGATCCGCGCCGAGGGTGATTCGGAGTGGCGCGCCGCCCCCCACGACGAGTTTGCCCTGGTGATGGACGGCGAGGTCGAGGTGGTCCTCCATCAGCTCGTGCCCGACGAGCGTCCGGCGGAGGACACCGACGGGTCCGTTGGCCTGGGACACGACCCCGCCGGCACCCGCATGGGCCGCGTGGTGGCACGGCGCGGGCACATGGCGCTGCTCCCCGCGGGAAGCGCCTACCAATTCCGCGCCGAACGACCCAGCGTCATCCTCCTCCAGACCATCGCCGGCGAGGGGACCGTGGAACGCTGGAACGAGATCTGTCAGACGCACTGACTGTTCACAGGAGTCAATAGAGAGATGGCCATCGCGGAAGAGCACGTGGTCCGGGCATCCGAGCCCAATGCATACGGGTACCAGGATTTCACCCTTGGCGACTTTCATTTCCGGCGCGATGAGTACTTCGTGCACATCGCCTGGCCCACCGGTCACCACGTGATCTCGGTGGACGCCTTTCTCCGCGCCATGCAGCGTGACGTGGCCTGGAACTTCTTCTACGGTATCGTCAACTTCGACGGCGTCATCGGCACCATGAACCACTACGGCAGCGTCGACCTCTTCGCGGGCCGCTACAACGACTCCTACCGCAAGGCGGAGCTCGACCACCTCCAGAACTTTCCCCACGATCAGATCAAGACCACCTTCGAGCACATGCTCGCCGACTGGACCAACGCGGGCTTCGACCCGTTCGCGAGTCCTGAGGAGACGGGCAGCGCCTTCGGCGACAAGAACGGAGACAACATCGAGGCGGTGACCCGTCAGCGCGTCACCGCTGCGCGCATGGTGTCGTGCACCAACGACGAGCAGATCCGCACCGACGCGACGCACTCGATCAACCGCATGTTCGCCGACGTGCCCCAGGACAGCCCTGAGGTCGAGCCCGAGGCGGGCTTCGAGGATGATGTCAAGGCATTCAACCTCTTCGCCTACCTCTCGCGTTCCAATGTGACCTGGAACCCGTCGGTGGTGAGCGTCTGCAAGGACAGTCTCGCCTGCCCAACCACGGAGGAGTACATCCTGCCGATCATCCACGGCAACGACCGTGTCGAATGGTTCGTGCAGCTCAGCGACGAGATCGAGTGGGCGGTCGAGGACCGCGACAGTGGTGCGGCCCGATCGCGCGTGGTCATGAAGGCCGGCGACGTCGCGGCGATGCCCGCCAACATCCGCCACCAGGGCTACTCGCCGAAGCGATCGATGCTGCTGGTCTGGGAGAACAACGACCCCGGCCTCCCCGCGCTGTTCGCCAGCGGCGCGGTGCCCAGCCATCCGATCGACTTCTAGTACCGGACGGCAATGATCGAGGCCACGGCAGGGCGGCACACTCGTATCGACACGGCGCGCCTGCGCACGCGGTTGTTCATCGGGGGCCACTGGGTCGATGCCCTGGCCGGAGGCGAGCTGGAGGTTCTCGACCCCCACGACGGCTCGCTCATCACCCGTATCGCTGAGGCTCGCGAGGAGGACGTCGACCGCGCGGTCGGCGCCGCGCACGATGCGCTGCCGGCGTGGGCGGCGATGGCGGCAGCGGAACGCGGCCGCATCCTGCTCCGCCTCGCAGATCTCATCGAGGCCAACGCCGAGGAGCTGGCGGTCCTCGAGTCCCTCGACACCGGCCACCCCATCCGCGACACCACCCGCCTCGATGTGCCCAGGACGGCGGCGACATTCCGCTACTTCGGCGGCATGGCTGACAAGCTCGAGGGCTCCGTGATCCCCGTGGAGCGCGGATTCCTCAACTACCTGCTGCGCGAGCCCATCGGGGTGGTGGGGCAGATCGTGCCCTGGAACTTCCCGCTGATGTTCACCAGCTGGAAGCTCGGTCCGGCGCTGGCGGCGGGGAATACCGTGGTGCTCAAGCCGAGCGAGCTGACGCCCCTGACCAGCCTGCGGGTCGGTGAGCTGCTGGCGGAGGCGGGTTTGCCCGACGGTGTCGTCAACATCGTCCCCGGGTTCGGCCGGACGGCGGGGTGGAGGATCGTCACCCACCCCGGCATCGCCAAGGTCAGCTTCACGGGCTCGACCGCGGTGGGCCGGCGCCTCGTCGAGGGCAGCGCGGCGACGCTCAAACGCCTCCAGCTCGAGCTCGGCGGCAAGGGCGCCAACATCGTCTTCGAGGACGCCGACATCGCCGCGGCGGTGAACGGGTCAGCGTTCGCCATCTTTCACAACCAGGGTCAGGCATGCATCGCCGGCTCGCGGCTGATCATCCACGAGCGCATCGCGGACGAGTTCCTGGCGCGCTTCCTCGAGCTCGCCCAGTCCATCCGCGTCGGCGACCCGCTCGATCCCGCGACCGAGATGGGGCCGTTGACATCGGCGACGCACCGCGACCGCGTTGTCGAATATGTCGCGGTGGCCAGGCAGGAGGGTGGTGAGATCCTCTGCGGCGGCGCGGCACCCAGCGACCAGTCGCTGGCCAACGGCTACTACATCCGCCCCACGGTGGTGCGAGCCGCTGCCGGCGCGCGGATCAACCGCGAGGAGGTCTTCGGTCCATTCGTCAGCGTGACCACCTTCGCCGACGAGGCCGAGGCGCTGCGCATCGCCAACTCGAGCGACTACGGTCTTGGCGGCGGGCTCTGGACGCGCGACGTATCGCGAGCGCACCGGGTGGCGGCAGCGCTGAAGACCGGCATGGTGTGGATCAACGCGTACAAGCGCGTGTCACCGGCCTCGCCATTCGGCGGTGTCGGCGCCTCCGGGTACGGGCGCGAGATGGGCTTCGAGGCCATGCACGAGTACACCCAGCCGAAGTCCGTCTGGGTGAACGTGGACGCCGACCTGCCCGCGTGGTACCCACGCGATGGTGGTTCGCCCGCTTGACATGGCTGAGCTGAGCACTCTGCGCGAGGCCGTCGCTGACCTTGTTCACGACGGGGACACGGTCGCGCTCGAGGGGTTCACGCACCTGATCCCCTTCGCCGCCGGCCACGAGATCATCCGCCAGCAGCGACGTCACCTCACTCTGGTCCGCCTCACCCCTGACGTTATCTTCGACCAGATGATCGGCATGGGTGTCGCCGACGCGCTGGTCTTCTCCTGGGGTGGCAACCCGGGCGTTGGCTCACTGCACAGGTTCCGCGACGCTGTCGAACACGACTGGCCACGGCCGCTGCGCATCGAGGAACACAGTCACGCCGGGATGGCCAACCGCTACGTGGCCGGAGCGTCGAGGCTGCCGTTCGCCGTCGTGCGCGGGTATGCGGGCACCGACCTGTTGGCGCACACACCGACCCTCGCGCCGATCACGTGCCCGTTCACCGGTGAGCAGCTGACCGCGGTTGCCGCGCTCAATCCCGACGTGTCCATCATCCACGCGCAGCAGGCGGATCGGCAGGGCAACGTCATGCTCTGGGGCATCACCGGGATCCAGAAGGAGGCAGTGCTCAGCGCCAGCAGGGCGATCGTCACGGTGGAGGAGGTGGTCGACGAGTTGGTGCCCCGGCCGTACGCCGTCGTGCTTCCCCACTGGGTGCTCGACGCCGTTGTGCTGGTCCCCAACGGTGCCCATCCGTCGTACGCGCAGGACTACACCGAACGCGACAACGACTTCTACGTCCGCTGGGACGCCATCAGCCGCGATCGTGAGGTGTTCCTCGACTGGATGGCGAAGAACGTGATGGCCGCCAACGCTGACCCGGTCTCCGTGTGAGCAGCGCCAACGGCGCCGTCGCCACCGCGACCGCCACCGCCGACCAGCGCATGACCATCGCCGCCGCCCGCCGGTTGAGTGACGGGGCGGTCTGTTTCGTCGGCATCGGCAAGCCCGGCGTCGCCACCAACCTGGCTCGGCGGACGCATGCGCCACGCTGTGTGCTGGTGTACGAGTCCGGCACCATCGGGGCCAAGCCGAGACGGCTGCCACTCTCGATCGGTGACGGGGAGCTGGCGCAGACGGCGGACCTGATCGTGCCGCTCCCCGAGATCTTCAACTACTGGCTCACCGGCGGACGGATCGACGTCGGCTTCCTGGGCGCGGCGCAGATCGACCGGCGCGGCAACATCAACACCACCGTCATCGGTGACTACGCGCATCCCACGGTGCGTCTCCCCGGGGCGGGAGGCGCACCCGAGATCGCTGCCTGCGCGCGAGAGGTCTTCGTCATGGCCACCCACTCGCCGCGCGTGTTCGTGGAGCGGCTGGATTTCCTCACCTCCGCGGGAGGGTTGGACGGCCCCGGGTCGCGGCAGGCACTCGGCCTTCCGGGTCGCGGCGTCACCACGGTGATCACGGACCTGGGGATCCTCAGCCTCGACGAGGAGTCCGCCGAGCTGTGTCTCACCACCGTGCACGCCGGCGTGACCGTCTCCGATGTCGTCGCCGCCACCGGCTGGCCACTCCGCGTCAGCCCGTCGGTCAGTGTTGAGCCGCCACCCACGGCGGCGGAGCTCGCCGCCTTGAGCGCCCTGCTCGCCATAACCCCGCCGGCGTCATGAGCCTCGCATTCACCTGGGAGGCCCTGCCATCGCGGGTGACGCTGCGCCACGGCGCCCTGGACGCGATCGGCGACGAGGTGACGCGCGCTCGAGGTGCACGCGCGCTGGTGATCGGCGGCGGGGCGGCCATAGCCGATGGGCTGCAGCGGGTCGTGCAGCTGCTTGGGGATCGCGTGGTCGCGGTCATCGAGGACGCCGCGCAGCACGTGCCAGCCGACAGCGCGGCATCGGCTGCGGCGCGCGCTCGAGAAGTCGGTGCCGACATCCTGGTCACCATCGGCGGCGGCTCGGCAACCGGCCTGGGCAAGGCCGTGGCGGTGACGTGCTCGCTGCCCCTGATCGCCATCCCCACCACGTACGCCGGCTCGGAGATGACACCCGTGTGGGGACGCACGGAGGGCGGTCGCAAGGTCACAACTCGCGACGATCGCGCCCTGCCGGTTGCCGTCCTCTACGACCCGGCGCTCTATCGCGGGATGCCGGCACGGCTGGCGGCGGCATCAGGGATGAACGCTCTCGCCCATTGCCTGGAGGCACTGTGGCTGCCCGCCACCAGCCCAATGACGTGCGCTCTTGCGGAGCTCGGGGTCCGGCAGCTCACCGCCGGGCTGCCACGCGTCGTCGCTGATCCCGACGACACGGACGCGCACGCGGAGATGCTTGTCGGCGCCTGCCTGGCCGGAGTGTCGTTTGCGCAAGCGGGGAGCGGAATCCACCACCGAACCTGTCATGTCCTGGGCGGCGGATGGAACCTGCCCCACGCCGAGACCCACGCCGTCATCCTGCCGCACTCGACCGCGCTGGTCGCCGCCCACAGCCGCGACGCGGCGCAGCGCCTCAGCGACGTAATGGGTGGTGACCCGGCGCAGCAGGTGTTCACGCTGCTGGACCAGCTTGACCTGCCCCGGTCGCTCGCCGAGATTGGGCTTCCCGAGTCGGCCCTGCCCGAGGCCGCGCAACGAGTTCTAGCTGCGTCGCGTGACGACCCGCTCGCCGACGAGTCAGCCGTCAGTGAGATGCTCGCCGCGGCGTACGCCGGTCGAGCTCCAAGCGACTCATCGAGGAGGATTCTTGTATGACAGCCGGCACTGATACGGTCCCCGTGTTGACGTCGGATCCTCGCGCGACGGACCGCCTGCGCACCGCCGTGGCACGAGCGGTGGAGACATTGCACGAGCTGGTGCGCGAGCTCGACCTCAACGAGTCGGAGCTGCACGCGCTGGTCGGGTTTCTCACCCGCGTGGGCCAGGCGGACGAGTTCATGCTGCTCTCCGACATCACCCGGACCTCGATCCTGGTCGACGAATTGACCCACGCAATGTCCAGCAACGGGGCGACCGCCACCAACGTGCTCGGCCCGATGTACCGGCCTGGGGCCGAGGTGTCCGACACGCCCGCCGTCATCGCCAGGGTCGAGCAGGGCGATGACGCGCTGACGCTCAGCGGCCGCGTCTCCGATGCCTCCACCGGCCTGCCGCTGCCCGGTGCGCTGATCGACATCTGGCAGACAAGCCAGGCGGGGCTGTACGACGACCAGGACCCCGGGCAACCGCCGGGCAACTTGCGCGGCGTCATCCGCTGCGACGACCAGGGCAGCTACCAGGTGCGCACCGTCATCCCCGGTCCGTACCGCATCGCCAGCATGAACGGCCCCGTGTACGCGTTGCTGAACTCGCTGGGCAGGCATGACAACCGCCCCGGACACATCCACCTCCGCATCACCGCGCCAGGCCACCAGCCACTGACCACCATGCTGTTCATGGCCGGGGACGCGTGGCTCGGCGACGACGTCATCGGCGCCGTCAAACCGGAGCTGGTGATCACCCCGCGCCGCACCGCCAGAAACGCCTTCGAAGCGGAGTTCGACGTGGCCCTGGCACCCGAGGCGGTGCCGTGACCGTAGGTCGGCTGGACGGCAGCGCACGAAGAACCCGTTGTGGCTGATCGGTTTGCCGGCCCGTCGGACGTTCGTGACCGGCTCCGCTCCGCCGACTACCTTGCCGATGATGCGGTCGCAGTGGCGCTGTTCCTCGCGGATCGGCTCGATCGTCCGCTGCTGGCTGAGGGTCCCGCGGGTGTGGGCAAGACCGAGCTCGCCAAGGCGGCGGCCACAGCGGCCGGCGCGCGGCTGATCCGCCTGCAGTGCTACGAGGGTCTCGACGAGAGTCGCGCGCTGTACGAATGGAACTACCGCAAGCAGCTGCTCCGCATCCAGGCATCGCCCACGACGGAAGGCAGCGGCGCGCCGGGATGGTCGGCGGTTGAGGAGAGCATCTTCGATGAGTCATTCCTGCTGCCGCGACCCCTGCTCGAGGCGATCCGTGCCACGGACGACGTGGTGCTGCTCATCGACGAGGTCGATCGCCTCGAGGTCGAGACGGAGGCTCTGCTTCTCGAGGTGCTCGCCGAGTTCCAGGTGACCATCCCCGAGCTGGGCACGGTGCGCGCCGAGCGGCGGCCGCTCGTGATCCTCACCAGCAACAGCACGCGAGAGCTCGGCGAGGCGCTCCGCAGGCGCTGCCTGTACGTGCCCCTCGACTACCCGACGCCGGCGCGCGAGGCGGAGATCATCCGCACCCGAGCTCCTGGCATCGACGAGCAGCTCGCCGCGGATGTCGCGCGCTTTCTCCAGGCGGCGCGACGCCTCGATCTGCGCAAGCGGCCATCCATCAGCGAGGCGATCGACTGGGCGCGAGCACTTGCGGCGCTGGGCAAGATCAGCATCACCGATGACGTTGTCGCCACCACGTTGCCGGTCCTGTTCAAGACGCGGTCAGACATGGAGACCGCCCGGCGGCACTTTCTCGGCGCCGCCATCGACGCGGAGTCACCGAGCGCAGCCATCGAGAAGCGCTGAAGCTCTCAGACCCTCGTCGTGGTCACTGTGACATCGACGCCACCCCGGAGCGTCTGGTACACCACGCAGTACCGCACCGTCAGCCGCAGGAGGGTGGCCACGGCCTCCTCTGACGCGTCGGTGTCGAGGTCGAAGCCGAGGCGGATCGTCCGGAATCCCACCGGGGCCGTCTTGTCCACGCCGAGCGTGCCCCGCATGTCGAGCTCACCCTCGGCATGCACCGCTCCGGTCACCGGGATCTCCAGCGAGGTGGCCACGGCTCGCAGGGTCACGCCGGCACAGGCAACCAGCGCCTGCAGAAGCATGTCGCCCGAGCAGACTTGAAGCCCGTCGCCACCGGTGGAGGGATGCAGGCCGGCGTCGACGAGCGCCCGTCCCGTCGCCACCGAGCACACGATGTCCTCGCCGTCGAGCCGTCCCGACGCGCTCAGCGTGATCAGCGCTGCCCCGGGATCCTCCTGGTAGCGCCGCTTGATCGGACCCTGAACCGCCTGGAGTTGCTCGCGCTGCATCCCACCGCTCCTGTGTCGACCGGCGTCAGGCGACGTCGGCGGTCGATGGAACGTCCGCTGTCGATGGATCGATCACCCGCGAGACCTCGCTGACCCGGGTGGCCGGAAAGCCGCCACAGCGAGCGTGCTCGAAGATGATGTCGGCGTCCGGGGCGACGTAGACGCAGTACAGCTTGTCCTGGGTCACATAGCTCTGCAGCCAGCGGATGTCCGGTCCAAGGTCGGCGATGACCTTGTTCGACTTCGCGGAGATGTCCTGCAACTGCTCGTCTGTGAGGTTGCCCGCCCCGGGCAGATCGCGCTCGATCAAGAACTTGGGCATTGCGACGATCCTCCTTGGTACCATACCTGTGGTATGGGAACTCCCATACCGATAGTGGGGCAGTATGCATACCGTGAGTATGGAAGTCAATGGGCGCGTGGATCAGCGCCTCATCCAGGGTGAGGAGACGCGAACGGCGCTCCTGGCCGCCGCGCGGGAGCTGTTCGGCGAGCGGGGGTATGGGGCGACCACCCTCGATGACGTTGCCGGCGTTGCCGGGCTGACCAAGGGGGCGGTCTATCACCACTTCGGAGGCAAGCGCGAGCTCTTCCAGGCCGTTTTCGAGCAGATCCAGCGAGAGGTGTCCGACCGGGTCGTGACCGTCTTTCTCGAACCTGACCACTGGTTGGCCCTGACCGAGGGCTGTCAGCTGATGATCGACGCCCAGCTCGATCCGGCGGTTCAGCGCATCGCCCTCCATGACGCGCGCTCCGTCCTGGGATGGGACGCTGTCCGGTCGGTCGAGAACCGCTACGGGGCCGTTGGTATCCGCGGAGCACTGCGCAAGGCGATGCAAGGCGGGGTCATCCAGCGCCAGCCGCCGCGACCGCTGGCGCTGATGCTGGCAGGGGCCATCGCCGAGGCGTGCTTCCACGTTGCCGACGCCGACGACCCGGTGGTCGCTCGCGAGGAGGTGCGCGTCCTCATCGTCCGTTTCCTGGAAGGACTGCGCGTCGAGCAGTGACCTGTCGATTTCCGCGAGGAGCCGCGTCGTTCAGGTGAAGGGCCGCGTGTGGCGGACCGCAGAACAACCTGGAGGACCACCCATGTCGAAGTACCTCTTCCTTCTCTGGCAGGACGAGAGCAAGGCGCCCGCCCAGGGCACTCCCGAGGCGGACAAGGAATACGCCGCGTACGGAGCGATGTTCGAGCAGGCCAACGGCGCCGGCATCTTCCAGGGCGGCGACCCCCTGCAGCCGGCGGCGACGGGTCAGACGGTCAAGGTACGCGACGGCTCGACCGAGTCGACCAAGGACACATTCTCGTCCAGCCCCGAGCAGCTCATCGGCTTCTACGTGCTCGATTGCAAGGACGACGCGGACGCGGCCTCGTGGGCGGCGAAGATCCCGGCAGCGGCCAGAGGCGCCATCGAGGTCCGTCCCATCCTGGTGATGTAGGACCGCCCGCGCGTGATCGGCTCCGTGGTGTGCGGAGCCGATCAGTGCGTCTCTCGCCCGCGCCCTACGATGGGCGCCGCACTCCCACATAGCAACAGCATCTCAGGAGACCCGCACCTTGAAGTACATCCTTCTGATCAAGGTCCCGACCGATCTCGAGGCGGACCCAGGCATGACGGAGCGCCACGCGGCGTTCGCCCAGGCCGCCGCCTCGCGCGGCAAGCTCGTCGGCGGCGACCAGTTGGGCGACGTCGCCACAGCGACCACCCTGCGCCGCCGCTCGTCGGAAACGATTGTCACCGACGGTCCGCACGCCGAGACCAAGGAATACCTCGGCGGGTACTACATCATCGACTGCGCCGATCTCGATGAGGCGATCGAGATCGCCGGGGGCGTGCCGCTGAACGACGGTGGCTCGCTGGAGATCCGCCCCATTGTCGAACGATGACCCGCTCGCTGTAGCCGCGGCCGCCGAGGCAACGACCGAGACCACGCTGGTCGGCGTCTTTCGCAATGAGGCCGGACGGATCGTCGCCACCCTGACCCGCCTCCTCGGCGACATCGACCTCGCCGAAGATGCGGTACAGGAGGCACTCGCAACCGCGCTCGAACGCTGGCCAAGGGACGGAGTTCCGGATCGCCCGGGCGCGTGGCTGATGACGACGGCGCGCAACAAGGCGCTCGACCATCTCCGTCGCGAGCGCACCCGCGCCACCGCGCGCGAGGCCGCTCTGCGTCTCAACATCGACGACGAGAGTGACCCCCTGACGCCGCTGGACTCCACAACCGTCGGTGACGACAGGCTGGCGCTGCTGTTCACCTGCTGCCATCCGGCGCTGGCGCCCGAGGCCCGGGTGGCTCTGACGCTTCGCCTGATCGGCGGCCTCACGACGCCCGAGATCGCGCGAGCGTTCCTGGTGCAGGAATCGACTATGGCGCAGCGCTTGGTGCGCGCCAAGCACAAGATTCGCGCTGCTCGTATCCCCATCCGCGTGCCACCGCAGCCGCTGCTCGCCGAGCGAGTGCCGTCGGTCTTAGCGGTCATCTATCTCATCTTCAACGAGGGATATCTGGCGACGGCGGGAAATAACATGGTCCGCGACTCCCTGTGCGACGAGGCGATCCGGCTCGGCAGATTGGTCGCACAGCTGATGCCCGACGAACCGGAGCCCGCGGGGTTGCTTGCGCTCATGCTGCTGACGCACAGTCGTCGCGATGAGCGCCAGTCCTCCGACGGCGAGCTGCGCACGCTTCCCATGCAGGACCGCTCGCGCTGGGACCGGCAGGCGATCAGCGAGGGGCGGGAGCTGCTGGAGGCCGCGCTCGCGCGACACCAACCCGGGCGGTACCAGATTGAGGCCGCCATCGCGGCTGTGCACAGCGAGGCGCCCGCCGCCGACGCCACCGACTGGGCGCAGATCGCCGCGCTCTACGCAACCCTCCGCGAGGTCGCGCCCTCGCCGATCGCTGCGCTCAACCACGCCGTGGCCATGGCCGAGGCCGGATCGCCGGAGGCCGCGTTGTCGCTCGCGGACGACGTCTCCGAGTCCCTGGACGACTACCACCTGCTCCACGCCACCCGCGCAGAGTTGCTGCTGAAGCTGGGCCGCAACGACGACGCCGTCACCGCCTTCGATCGAGCGCTCGAGCTCGTCCGCAACGACGCTGAGCGGGCCCACCTCGTACAGCGCCGCAGCGACGTGTCGCGCGGGTCTGAGTCCTAGAGAGAATTCGAGCTAGGGCTGGCGTCGCATCGCCCCCGGAGGAGACCGGTGTCGACCTGTACACGGTGAGGCCGTAAAGGCGTCGTCTCCCGAGCTCGAGCCTGTGGAGTGAGGCTCAGGTAGTCGTCTGACCGCCTGCATGCAGGTTGCGTGTATCATATGCAGATGGCACGCACAGTCCAGATCCGCCACGTCCCCGATGACGTCCATCGAACGCTGATGATCCGAGCGGTCAGCGCTGGTCGGTCGCTGTCCGACTACCTGCTCGGCGAGATCATCCGCGTGGCTGAACGACCTCCAATCGCCGACGTCCTTGCTCGCGCCGGCGAACGACCCGGTGGGACCAGTGTGGAGAGCATCGTCGAGGCCGTCCGGTCGGGTCGAGATCGACCTTGATCGTCGCGGACACCTCCGCGATTCTTGCCGTGCTCTCTGCCGATCCCCCGGATCCGAAACTCCGGCAGCGCCTGGCGGACGACGGGGACCTGCACGTCCCCCACCTGCTTGACGTCGAGTTTCTCCATGCGTTGCGCCGACTGGTTGCATCCGGTGCTTTGACTGAGGAGAGGGCCACAGCTGTTCGCGCCGACTTCGCCGACCTGACCCTGACACGCTACCCGCATCATCCACTCGCTGATCGAATGTGGGAGCTACGCCACAATCTCTCCGCATACGACGCCACCTTCATCACACTGAGCGAAGTGCTGGATGTCCCATTGGTGACATGCGACGCCCGCATGGCCGAAGCCCCAGGCCATCGTGCACTGGTCGAGGTCTTCCCGATTCGCTGACACCGCCCCGGCGCAGGTCACAATTTAATGGGGATGGCCGAAGCTCCACCGCCCAACCTCCAGTCACCGACCCATGAAGCGACGCGAATCAGGGCCGCCGTTGTCGTTGTGGGCGCCGGTGCCATCGGCCTGGCGGTTGCGCTCCAACCGCGACGAGCGGGCGTCGCCGACGTCCTGGTGGTCGATCGTAATTCCGCGCCCGGAATGGGATCGACCGGACGGGCCAACGGTGGGGTTCGCGCCCAGTTTGTAACGCCCATCAATATCGTGTTCTCCCAGTACACGATTGCAGGACTCATTGATCTCGACGACATGTCCAGGGGGCAGGTGGGCTATCGTCCCGTCGGCTACCTCTTCATGGCCGGCACAGACCTGAGCGCTGAGGGTCTTCACAGCGCGATGGACATGCAGCGCTCCCTCGGCGTGCCCACGCAGTGGCTCTCACTCGGGCAGGTGGCCGAGATAGCGCCGTTCGTGCGCCTCGACGGACTGCGGGCGGCGACCTTCTGCGCGTCCGACGGAATCATCGATCCGCACGGCGTTGTCAGCGCACTCTGCAGCGAGGGGAGGCGGCTGGGCGTTACCTACCTCTTCGACACCGATGTCATCAGCCTCGAGCACGATGGCGCACGCTCGCTGATCCATTGCTCGGGCGTGGATATCGAGGCCGATCACCTGGTCAACGCGGCCGGCCCTTTCGCCGCCGACCTTGCCGCCAAGGCCGGCATTGAGCTTCCGGTGGTGCCCTATCGCCGCAACCTCGCGTGCACTGACCAGGCTCCGGAGATCCCGGCGTCGATACCGATGTGCGTCGACATTGACACCGGCGTCCTCATCCGCCGTGAAGGAGGCGGCATTCTCATCGGGTACTCAGATCCGGCGAGCACGCCGAGCGTCGACACCAGCTTCGAGCCGGAGTTCCTCGACGCGGTCGCCTCGCGGGTTGGCAATCGCTTCCCGTTCCTCGAGCAGGCGACGATCAACCCGCGCAAGTGTTGGGCGGGCCTCTACCCGGAGACCCCTGACCACATCGCGATCATCGACGCGCCGCGAGACGCACCATGGTTCATCCAGTGTGCGGGCTTCGGTGGCCACGGCATCATGCATTCATTGGCAGCGGGACAGGCGGTGGCTGAACTGATCCGGGATCAGCGCTGCAGCACGTTTGACCTGTCGCCGCTGCGGCTCGATCGCTTTCGCGAGTCGTCACCGACGGTGGAGACGGCGATACTCTGAGCGATCTCTCCGTTCGGATCAGACAACAGGCGCTCCAACTCCTCGATCTCTCCCGCATCGAGGGCGCGCAGCGGCGCTCTGACGGTTGGCTCGATGGGGACACCACGCCAACGCAAGATGTGCTTCAGTGCCGCGTGGAATGGGAACTGCTGGAAGCTCGCGCGCACGCGTCCCGCCGTGGCGGAGTCGTCAGCTGAGCCGGAACGCACCGCACGAATGGTCAGCTCCGGCAGGGCTGCGGCAAGGCCGGAGACAGCCCCAGCCGCGCCCCCCGCCAGCCCCAGGTGAATGAGCTCCTCAGCCCCAACGAAAACGTCGAGTCCTGGGACCAAGTATGGCTGGACGCGCTCGAACGGGGTGTCAGAGACCTTGAGGCCGGTGAAGTTCGGTGCCGCGTCTCGGAGCCGCTCGACGACCGATAGCGGGACGGCGTATCCACTCCGTGCCGCGAACTCGTAGATGTAGAACGGGACGGGGGCGGAGGCCTTGGCGGCGACCACGAAGTGCTCCTCGATGGACCGCTCATCCAGCGCGAAATAGGGAGGTCCAATGACCGCGACGCCGGCCGCGCCGTGGCCTGCGGCATGTTCGGCTAAGACGGCTGTCTCGCGCGTGGACTGGGCACCGCAGTGCACCACGACGGGTATCCGTCCTCGTGCGCACCGCAGAAACTCCTCGGTCACCGCGCGTCGCTCGGCGGCTGAGAGGAGGATCCCCTCACCGGTGGTGCCGAGGATGAGCAGACCGTCAAGGCCAGCTGCCGCGTAGAACGCGACAAGGCTGGCGATGACCGGCTCGTCGATGCGCTCCCCGGTACCGGTCAACGGAGTGACGGCCGCGGCGAAGGCTCGAGCTTGGGTCTTCATGATCTCGGCCCCAGTCTGCCAGACTCTCGCCCGCGACCATACAGAGCAGGCCCATGAAGACAGACGCCGAGGACGACGGTAGCGCGACCAGCGCCGCGGCATTCCGCGCCGCGCGGGCATCCCTGCTCGCCTGGCGTGAAGACTACGAGACAGCGTACCGAGAGTTTCGCTGGCCGGTCCTGACGCAGTTCAACTGGGCGCTGGACTGGTTCGACACGCTGGCGGAGGATCCCGCCACATCCTCGCGCCCCGCCCTGTGGATAGCGGGCGCGAACACATCGGACACGCGGCTGTCCTTCGGCGACCTTGCCGCGCGGTCGAACCAGGTCGCCAACTGGCTCGCGTCGATCGGCGTCCACCGTGGTGACCGGCTGATCCTGATGCTCGACAACCAGGTCGAACTCTGGGAGACCCTGCTCGCCGGGATCAAGCTCGGAGCAGTCCTCATCCCGGCAAGCACGCTGCTGACCCCGGCGGATCTGCTCGACCGCGTGGCGCGGGGAGATGCACGCCACGTTGTGGTGGGAGCGCACAACGTCGAGAAGTTTGACGAGGTTCCAGGCGACTACACGAGGGTATGCGTCGGTGCCGCGCCCGACGGCTGGCTCAGCTACTCCGAGTCGGCACTCGCAGATCGGGCCTTCACGCCCAGTGGGGTCACGCACGCCTCCGACCCGCTCCTGCTGTACTTCACATCGGGCACCACGGCACAGCCGAAGCTCGTCGAGCACACGCACGCGTCGTATCCGGTTGGACACCTGTCCACCATGTACTGGATCGGGCTCGAGCCTGGAGACGTGCACCTGAACATCTCGTCGCCCGGATGGGCCAAGCATGCCTGGAGCAACGTCTTTGCCCCGTGGAATGCTGGTGCAACAGTGTTCATCCACAACTACGGGCGGTTCGATTCAGGCGAACTGATGGCGGTCATGGATCGTTGCGGGATCACCAGCTTCTGCGCCCCGCCCACGGTGTGGCGGATGCTCATCCAGGGTGACCTGCGAAAGCTGCGCCACCCACCCCGCAAGGTGGTCGGCGCAGGCGAGCCCCTCAACCCCGAGGTGATCGAACAGGTGCAAAAAGCCTGGGGCGTCATCATCCGCGACGGCTTCGGTCAGACCGAGACCACTGTCGCCATCGCGAACACGCCCGGTCAGCCCGTGAAGCCCGGCTCTATGGGGCGGCCGGTCCCGGGCTACACGATCGCGCTTCTCGACCCTATTACCGGCGAAGCCGGCGACGAGGGCGAGATCTGTGTCGACCTGAGCGTCCGACCTCTCGGCCTCATGCTGGGATACCGCGGGGACGACGACCGCGACGCCAACGCGATGCGCGCCGGTCATTACCACACCGGCGATGTTGCATCGAGGGACGAGGACGGCTACGTGACCTACGTGGGGCGCGCCGACGATGTCTTCAAGGCCTCGGACTACCGCATCTCTCCGTTTGAGCTGGAGAGCGTGCTTCTTCAGCATGAAGCCGTAGCCGAGGCCGCGGTCGTACCGTCGCCCGATCCGGTTCGGCTTGCTGTCCCCAAGGCATTCGTGGTGCTTTCGTCTGGCCACCTTCCGTCGCCCGAGACCGCGCTGTCCATTCTCCAGTTCAGCCGCGACAACCTCGCCCCGTACAAGCGGATCCGGCGCCTGGAGTTCAGCGATCTGCCCAAGACGATCTCAGGAAAGATCCGTAGAGTCGAACTGCGCGAGCGCGAGCGCGATCGTCCGGATCGAGACAGTGCGCCCAAGGAATATCGGGAAGACGACTTCGCCGAGCTGGCCAGTCGCTGACGCGGAACGCCCGCAGTGGCTGCTGAAGTAACGTCAAACCCGGGCCTCATGGCGGTGGTACGGATCGCGACCCACCAGGCCGAGTAGGCGATCCTGAAGAGGAGCGTCGTCAGGCACGGCCACGGCCGGCCCGAAGACTCCCATCTTTCGCCACCCCTCGGCCTCGGGGGCGAATTCGTCCCACATGCCCTGCACCAGATCGTCTCGCAGCAGCGTGTTGGCGCCGATCCACTTGGCGATGTCGTACGCGCGGAAGCCGCGAAAGCTGGTGATGTGCTTCAGGTACTCGCGGGCGGGGAAGTCGCCGTACGAGAGGTGCACCATCTTCTCGGGGTCGTCCAGTTGCTCGGCCGCTGAGATCGCCTTCTCGCTATACCGTCGATAGCTCCCCTTCGGATCGTCCCCCAGCAGATCGCCGGCGTACGTATCCCCGACCTCGGCGATCGTCCTCTCGGCCAGAACGTCCGGCACCCAGGCGGTGTCGTACGCGTGATAGTTGACGATCTCGCGGAGAGAAGCATCACCCTGGCTCCCGGTCTGGAACCACTTCGGTTTTCTCTGCTCCCACTGGTCGTCACGGATGTGATCGATCGTCTCCGCCAGAGCCTGCTCCGACAAGATGAAGACGCTTTGCTCGGACATGACAGGCACCTCTCACTCTTCGTATCGTCGCCAGCCCGGTCACTGAGGCCGACAGCGCGGCCACGCATGGTGGAGGATCGACATGGCAGCAGACAAGGCCAGGGTGACGGTCATCGGTCTGGGCCTGATGGGATCCGCTCTGGCGAGCGCCTTCCAGCGGGCCGAACTTGAGCTCATCGTCTGGAACCGCAGTCCGGGTAGGACTGAGCCATTTCGGGACTCCGCCCGGGTCGCCGGCAGTGTGCGCGAGGCTGTCGCGGCCGGCGACATCGTCGTAGTGTCGCTCCTCAACTACGAGGCGGCCAACACCGTCCTGCGGACACCCGACGTCGAGGAGGTTGTCGCCGGCAAGACGGTGGTGCAGCTGACCACGGGCACGCCCAACGACGCTCGCGACAGCGAAACGTGGGCCCACCAGCACGGCGCCACCTACCTCGACGGAGCCATCTCCGGGTACCCGAGAACGATCGCAACGGACGGCAACGAGATCTTCTACTCAGGCGACGCCAATGTCTTTGAGTCGCGGCGCGGCGTGCTCGCGGCTCTCGGCGGCACGGCCACCTTCTGCGGGGAGGCCGTCGGCGCGGCAGCGGCGCTCGATCTGGCGGCGCTGGAGTTCTCGTATGCGCGAGCGGCCGGATTGCTGCACGCCGCCGCGCTGTGCGCCGCTGAATCCTTCCCGCTCGATGTGTTCTTCACCACAATCGGTGCCCCAGCCGGGCTTCTCGAGTTCGTCTCCCGGCATGACTTCGCGGAGGGCCGCACCCCGATGGACGCGACCACGGCGGCCGCGGCGATGGCCCGGCCTCGAACCTACAAGAACAGCGTCGACGCCACCCTATCCGTCCACACGGGAGCGATCGACCAGATCGTGCGAGCCAGCCGCGAGGCCGGCATCGACAGCGCCTTCCCGCAGGCGCTGCACGATGCCTACAGCAGGGCCGTCGCACGCGGTCACGGCGATCACGACCTGCCCTCGCTCTACGAGGCCTTCTCCGCCGAGGGCGCCGGCCGGTAGGTGAGGATGACGACGCCGTCGGGGCCGACGGGCTTGGAGTCGACGAGCCGCAGCACCGTGCGCGACTTCTCCTCGCCGAACAAGCGCTTTCCAATGCCGAGGACGATCGGAAAGACCATCAGCCGGTACTCGTCGACGAGGCCGTGCGCGGCCAGGTACCTCACCAGGTGGCCGCTGCCGGCGACGAGGATGTCTCCCGTCACCTGCTCCTTGAGCCGCGCGACCTGGCCGGGGACGTCGTCGCGAATCACCGTCGAGTTTTGCCACGATGCCTCATCGTCAGACAGCGTGGTGGAGACGACGTACTTCGGCATGCTGTTCATCTTGGCGCCGAACTCGTCGTGGCCCATCGACGGCCATGCCTGGGCGAAACCCTGGTAGGTGATGCGGCCGAGCAGCTGCGCGTCGGCAGCATTGAGCTCGTCGACCTTGAACTTGTCGCCGTCATCGCCGCGGTTGAAGTGGAACACCCAGCCGCCCTCGCCCGGCGAGTCGATGACGCCGTCCACTGAGATGAACTCGGTGACAACCAGCTTGCCCATGGTTTCCTCCTCATCGCACGGAGAGCCTGGCGGCAATCTTCGCCACCGACGCCAGGTATCTGCACTCGCCGTACGCAGAACCGGTGGTCGGGCTGCGTCGCATCCAGATCATGTGGGACGAGGATCGCGAGGGGCCCGGGCGAGGTGTTCACGATGAGCACGGAGATCGTCGCCGTCGAGGGCGACGCGGCCGTGGTTCGCGCCCTGGTGCGCTACGGCGATCCGGTGCGCCAGGAGTACACCAACCTCTGGGTGCTTCGGTTCGACACCGAGAACAGGTGCACGTGGTTCGAGGAGTGGCCGTACTGGCCGGGGCGACGCTGGTCAGCACGGGAGCCTGAGGAGACGCCCAGGGCCTGATGCGCGTGCCCAGGGTCAGGCGCTGGCGGCCACCTGGCGGACCTCGATGGAGCTCAGCGTCACGCCGGGCGGATTCCGGCCGCTGTCGAAGCTCTGCTGCGCCATCGACGCCGCGGCCTTGGCGTTGTCCTCGTTGTCGAGGGTCACGATCGACAGCGCCTTTCCCTGCTCATCGGGGGCAAGCCACACCCCGCTGACGAAACCAGGGGACTGCTTGACCATGGGGACGACCTTCTCGTTGAGGTCCTTCAGTCCCGCCTCCATGTCCCCCTGGAGGTCGATGTTGACGATGACGACAACCGCATGCATGGCCGGGCCCTCCTGTAGCCGAAACGTGGGTGGACAGTACGCCATTGGTCGACGGTCCTTCCACAGGAGTCCTGCCCGCGAGCCGGTGACGGCGGCGCCGCTACTCGTCGACGTCAATGGCCAGGGGAGTGATGCCTCCGCTGCTGATCTCGATGATGTCCATGGGACAGCTCGACACCACCACGTGGCAGTCGGCCAGCACACGGAAGAGAAGGGAGTCGCCAGCCCGGCTCGACGCCGGTCGAGTACTCAACTCACCTGAGGGTTCGACACGCACATCCATGAAGATGTTGAGCGGCTGCGGCACCGGGACGTCCGTGAACCCCAACGCGGCCATCGACTCACGAAGGTTCTCGGCGCACGAACGGTGCGGTCCCTCGACACCGAGGAGTCGGTATCGCGCGGGGTCACATGCGGCGTACAGCGTGTCGTGATAGCCCGGTGAGGTGTCCGCCAGCAGCTCGAGGATCGGCCGGCGCAGATTGGTCAGGATGGTCTGTCCCGGCCGGGGGAACAGCCGCCCGATGGACGGTCGCGTGTGCGAAGCGCTCGCGTACTCGCCGACGTCGTCCGCCGAGAACGCGAAGAGGTCGCCCACCTGGCCGCCATCGACGTCCACCACTCTGAATTCGGTACCGGCCGACACTCGCAGCCCACGTCCCTCGCCGGCCGGTACGAGGAGAAGAGTCACCGGCGCTCCTCAGCCCATCCACGATCGCCGGTCGACCGACTCGCGGGGGCGTCGCAATGATCCGTCAGCACCGGGCGAAGTATGGAGCAGGCCACATCCCCCCAAACGCTGCGGCACATGCCATCATCCCGCGGTTGGGCGCGCCGACCCGCACCGGGGGGACCGTGGCAGAGGATCGCAGCATCGTCGGACCGGTTGACGGCCGCGTCGTTCCCCGATACGCCGGCCTCAGCACCTTCGCCCGCCTTCCGCGTCTCGAGGACGTCGTCCGCGCCGACATCGCAGTCCTCGGAGTGCCGTTCGATTCCAGCGTCAGCTACCGCCCGGGGGCGCGCTTCGGCCCCGCGCACATCCGCCAGTCCTCCCGGCTTCTCCGTCCCTACAACCCCGCGCTCGACATCGGGCCGTTCGCGGGCCAGCAGGTCGCGGACGCCGGCGACGTTGCGTGCAACCCCTTCAACATCGCCGAGGCGATCGGCCAGATCCAGGCGGCGGCCGGCGACCTCCTCGCCAGCGGCGGCACCCGCCTCCTCACCCTCGGCGGCGACCACACCATCGCGCTCCCGCTCCTGCGCGCCATCCACCAGCGTCACGGCCCGGTGGCGGTGCTCCACTTCGACGCCCATCTGGACACCTGGGACACCTACTTCGGTGAGCCGTACACCCATGGAACCCCGTTTCGACGCGCCTCCGAGGAGGGCCTCATCGACCTCGCCCACAGCATCCACATCGGCATCCGCGGCCCCCTCTACGATCGTGTCGACCTCACCGAGACCGAGCAGCTCGGGTTCCAGACGGTCCATTGCGTCGAGATCGAGGAGCTGGGCGTTGCCGGCACTGTCAACCGCATGCGGGATCGTCTAGCCTCCGCGCCCGTGTACGTCTCCATCGACATCGACGTTCTCGATCCGGCCCACGCTCCGGGCACCGGAACACCGGAGGCAGGTGGGATGACCAGCCGTGAGCTGCTCGGTGTCATCCGCGGACTCGCCGGCCTGCACATCGTCTCGGCCGACATCGTCGAGGTCGCGCCCGCATACGACCACGCGGAGATCACCGGGATCGCCGCATCCCACGTCGCCTACGAGTTGCTGTCAGTCATGGCCCCACCACCCCACCGAGGAGAGTAAGACCCATGGCCACCACCGAAGCCCCGCCGCGGTCCACCGGGCTGGAGGTCCGGTCCATCGACTACGTGCCGCTGTCGGAGCGTCACGGCAAGCTCTGGCACCTGGGACCGCTGTGGTTCATGAGCAACGCACAGATCGCCACCCTGGCTGTGGGCCTGGTGAGCATCACCACCGGCGGCAACGTGATCTGGTCGCTGATCGCCATCCTCGCCGGGACACTCTTCGGCACCTTCTTCATGGCGTCGCATTCGGCGCAGGGCCCGCAGCTCGGACTGCCCCAGATGATCCAGTCGCGCCCGCAGTTCGGCTACATCGGTGCCCTGCTGGTGTGGCTCTTCGCCTACCTTCAGTACGCCGGCTTCAACGTCTTCAACACCATCCTCGCCGGCCAGGCGATGAACGTCACTGTCGGAGGCGACGTGAAGCTGTGGATCGTGGTCGCCACGGCGCTCGCCTTCATCGTCGCGCTCGTCGGGTACGACCTCATCCACAGTGTCGAGCGCCTGCTCACCTACGCCTTCGTGGTGCTCTTCGGCATCTTCACCATCGTGGTCATTGCCAAGGTCGGACTCCCGGCGAACGCGTGGAACCTCAGCAATTTCAGCGCAACCCCGTTCCTCGCCCAGTTCGGTGTGGTCGCCGGCTACCAGATCAGCTGGGCGATCTACGTGTCCGACTACTCGCGCTACCTCCCGCCCGGAGTCACGGTCAGCAGGACCTTCGCCTGGACGTACGGAGGCTCGGCGCTGGGCGCGTTCTGGTTGATGGCACTCGGCACCCTGCTCGCCGCCTCGCTCAAGTCGGGGGCCGTCTTCGACACCATCGGGTCGATCCACAACGCCGGCAACCTGCTCTTCAACGGCTTCGGCGGCGTCATCCTCGTCTTCTCGGCGCTCGGCCTGATCTCGGTCACCGCCCTGAACATGTATGGCGGGTCGCTCACCCTGATCAGCGCCATCGACTCCATCAAGCGCATCCGCCCGACGCTGCTGGTGCGCATCATCACGATCGCGATAACGGCCGGGCTTGGGCTTGTGGGAGCTCTGGTGAGCTCGTCGGACTTCCTGGCCAACTTCACCAACTTCCTGTTGCTGGTCCTGTACTTCTTCATCCCGTGGACGGCGGTGAACCTCGTCGACTACTACATCGTGCGGCGCGGCCATTACGCCATCACGGAGATCTTCAAGCCCAACGGCATCTATGGCCGCTGGGGGTGGCGCGGCCTGGTCGCCTACCTCGTCGGCTTCGCGGCGATGATCCCGTTCTTCAACACGGGCACGCTGTACGAGGGCTTCGTCGCCAAGGACCTCAGCGGCGCCGACATCTCCATCTTCATCGGCCTGCCGGTGGCAGCCATCCTCTACTTCGTGTTCAGCCGGTCGATCGACACCGCCAAGGAGCGCGAGGTGGCCGCACGGTCGGACGTCAACCTCGAGCAGCTCGCCACGGCGCACGCGCGGGATTAGAGCGGTGTCAGCGGACGGATTCGCCGTCGACGCCTTCGCGTCGGCGGCGGCCGTCCGTGCGGGCGAGGTGTCCCCGGTCGAGCTCGTCAGGGCATCGCTCGAGGCGATCGCGCGCGGCGACCCTGCGCTCAACGCGTTCACCGTCGTGCTGGCAGAAGAGGCGTGGGCACAGGCCCGTGAGGCCGAGGCGGCAGTGCAGCGCGGCGAGCAGGCGCCGCTGCTCGGCGTTCCCATCACCATCAAGGACCACATCTGGATGCGAGGCGTTCTCGCCACCAACGGGTCACTGGCATACCGCGACTTCGTGCCCGACGTCGACTGCGAAGCCGTCGCCCGGCTGCGCGCCGCCGGCGCGATCATCGTCGGCAAGACCAACAATCCCGAGTTCTGCTACCGCGGCACCACTGACAATCTGGTGTTCGGTGCCACGCGCAACCCCTGGAACCTGGAGCGGACACCTGGAGGGTCGAGCGGTGGAGCGGGCGCATCGGTCGCCGCGGGGATGGCGCCGATCGCTCTGGGGACCGACGGCGGCGGCTCCGTGCGCATCCCGGCGGCATTCTGTGGCGTGGTCGGCCACAAGCCCACCTTCGGCCTCGTCCCCAAGGAGCCGGGGTTCAAGGGCTGGAAGACCCTCTCCGTCGACGGGCCCATCACCCGCACGGTGCGCGACGCGGCGCTGGCGCTGTCGGTGCTGGCCGGGCCGGCGTCGGCGGACGACATGACCTACCCCGTACCCGCCCAGGACTACATCGCCGCAGCCACCGAGGAGGGCGACGTCAGCTCGCTGCGCATCGCGTACTCCGTCGACATGGGATTCGCTCCCGTCGACCCCGACATCCGCGCCGCCTTTGCGCGCGCCCTGGAGACGCTGGCGGGTCTCGGCTGCGAGCTCGTCGAGGCCCATCCGTCGACGCCCAACCCCATGGCGATGTGGAACCTGCTGGCCACCTGCGAGGGCTACGCGTCCGAGGGGCCGCTCCTGGAAGAGTGGGAGTCGCAGATGAGCGAGGGCACCGCCGACATCATCCGCGCCGGCCGCGATCTCGCCGGCTGGGAATACGTCGATGCGCTGCACGAACGAGGCAAGTACACGCGCGTGTGGTCCGAGTTCTTCACCGACCACGACCTCCTCGTCTCACCGTGCATGCAGCTCACCGCGTTCGACGTCGACATCCTCGCCCCAACCTCCATCGACGGGATCACTCTCGACCCCTTCTTCGACGACTGGTGCAGCCTCGTGCTCCCCGCCAACCTCACAGGCCAGCCCGCCATCTCCATCCCCATGGGGTTCGGTGACGACGGCCTGCCCGCGGGCCTGATGGTGATGGGACGCCGCTTCGATGACGCCACGGTGCTGACACTTGCCGCCGCATACGAGCGGGCCGCGCCCTGGGCGGACCACACACCGTCAGCTCTCGCAGACGGCGTCTGAGCGCACGCAAGGCGCCGCCGTGCGCGGTCGCCGCACGTGCTCCAAACCAGCCGAACTTGGTTTGCGTACAGCCGCCCCCGAGGTCGATACTTCACCGTCGCGATACCGAGTGCCCCCGTTCCGGGCTGGAGTTGCGAGGGCCCTCGATCTGTCGATTCAGGAGGGACGACATGACGAGACGAACGACCTTTCGTGTGCCCGCGGTGCTGGCCGCGGTGACGGCACTGTTCGCCAGCGGATGGGGGACCGCCTCCGCCGCAGGGCCGCCTGTTTCGCAGAATCCCAGCCCGTACGCGACCACAGGGTGCCTGGCGCTGGACAATCAGGGAACCTCGCGCAACTACCTCAATTCCGAGGTAGAGCCGATGGTGTCGGTCGATCCCACCACCCCGTCTCACCTCGTCGGCGCCTGGCAGCAGGACCGCTGGAACAACGGCGGCGCCCACGGCCTGGTCGCCGCCTACTCGACGGACGGAGGGACCACGTGGGCGATCAGCCCGCAGCCCTTCAGCGTCTGCTACCACACCATCACCGGTAACGAGTCCAAGCCCTACCTGAACTACCAGCGGGCGTCCGATCCCTGGGTCTCGATCGGCCCCGGCGCCCCGGGCAATCCGAGCGGCAGCACTGTGTACTCGGACTCGATCTCGTTCGACCAGACGCCCTACCCGGGCGACCCCAACGCGGTCGACAACGCAGTCGGCGCCGCCGTCTCGTACGACGGCGGGGCGACATGGAGCAACGTCCAGACGGTCATTGCCGACCCGTGCGTGTCGCCGCAGAGCTCCGCACCGCCCGGCTACACCTGCAACAACTCCAAAGCCTTTGTCTTCAACGACAAGAACTCGATCACGGCTGACCCGACCATCCCGGGCGTCGCCTACGCCGTCTGGGACCGCCTCGTGGCGCCGCCGGCCACCGGCAGCGGCTTCATCCACGAGCGCGCCTACTTCGGCCAGGCCTACATGTCGAAGACCACCGACTACGGGCAGACCTGGAGCGCCCCGCAGACGCTCACCGGTCTGGCCTCTGAAGACCAGACCATCGCCAACCAGATCGTCGTCAACCACCAGAGCGGCCAGCTCTACGACTTCTTCACCCTGATCCAGAACGCATCCAACTCGGGAGGGCACCGAGGCCACAGCGTCGCCTACATCACGTCGACGAACCACGGAGCCACCTGGAGCAAGCCGCAGGTCGTCTCCGCGCTGGAGACGGTCGGGGTCTCCGATCCCAACAACCTCAACCCCAACACCAACTCGCCGCCCGCCCCCTCGCGTACCGGCGACATCATCCCCGAGCCGGCCATCAACCCCACCAACGGCCAGCTCTACGTCGTCTGGCAGGACGCGCGTTTCAACAGCTTTGCCAACGACGAGGCGGTCATCTCCACCTCGAGCGACCGCGGCGCCACCTGGAGCGCTCCCGCGCTGGTCAACGACCACGGCGCCGGCCTGCCGGCCTACAACCCCACGGTCTACGTGTCCCCGACCGGGACGGTGGGCGTGACCTACCTGCAGTGGGGCACCACAGTCTCCGGCAATGAGCCGACCACGCTCAACATCAAGCACTCGCTGACGGCGGGCAGCAGCAGCACGGCGCCGACGTTCGACACCACCACAGTGGTCGACGGTCCGTTCAACAACCTAGCAGCCCCGGTCTCGCGTGGCTACTTCCTCGGCGACTACGCTGGGTTGGTCGCCAACGGAAGCGGCTTCATCCCCTTCTACGTCAAGACCAACTGCGCCGACGGCAACGCGACGACGCAGCCGTCGTGCGCTGCGATCCAGTCGGTGCTCAGTCGCACCAACGCGGCACCGACCGACAACAACTCGACGGACGTCTACGCCGCACCCGGCTCCTGAGGTAACGACGCAGGGCGGGTGGGAGACCCCCCGCCCGCCCTGCTAACTCTCCAGATTCGGTATCAGATCTGATACCGTAATCGCATGAACGCCGGCCTGCTCATCCGCGAGGCGCGGCTGCGCGCGGGCCTCAGCCAGGCGGTGCTGGCCGAGCGGGTGGGCACCTCCCACGCGGCGATCTCCCGATGGGAGAAGGGGATGGTGAAGCCCACCTGGGCGACGGTGGCTGAGGCTGCACGTGCGTGCGGCCTCGAGCTCCAGATCAGCCTGGTCGAGCGCGACGACGATGAGCTTCCCCGTCTGCGCGAGCGTCTCCTGCGCACACCGGAGCAGCGTCTTGCCGATCTCACCGCGTTCGTCACGTTCGTCGAGCGAGCACGGGCCGCTCGAGCCGTGGCCCAGCGCAGGCGATGACCTTCGCTCCCGATCGACTGTTGGCCACCCTCGCCGGTCATGGCGTCGACTTCGTGGTCATCGGTGGTCTGGCGGCGACCATTCACGGCTCAACGCTGGTCACATTCGACGTCGACGTGACACCGCGCCGGACGCGTGACAACCTCGCACGACTCTCGGAGGCTCTCACCGAACTCGGCGCCAGGATCCGTGACGACGCCGGCGGCCCAGGGCTGCGCTTCAACCACGACGCAGCGAGCCTCGCCGACGCCCAGATGTGGAACCTCACCACCGACGTCGGTGACCTCGACCTGACCTTCGTTCCGGCGGGCACGCGTGGATTCGAGGACCTGGCCCGGGACGCCGTGCGCGTGGATATCGCCGGGGTCACTCTGCTGGTGGCCTCGCTCGCCGACGTCATCCGCTCCAAGGAAGCGGCCGGTCGCGAGAAGGACCGGGCGGCTCTACCTCTGCTCCGCAAACTGCTCTCGGAGGTGACTGATCCGGGCTGATCCCCTAACCGTGCGTCAGGATCTTCAAGGACGGGAAAGCTCGCCTACGGCGTCTCGTCGGGAACGTACGCCATGCCGGTCGGGTGCCCGAATCCGATCATCACCGGGTGGATGAAGCCCGTGGTCAGGTCGACGGTGCTGATGAAGCCGGGCACTCCGGAGTCGTTGGGTGTGCCTCGGTGTAGATGGTCCCCGCGCTGCTCCCGCTCAGGGTGATCTTGTCCACGGCCGGGAAGACGTTCTTGCCGCTGGCATCGAGCGTGGGGTTGGAGGCGGCGATGAATGCCGAGCCGTTCATGAACCACACGTCGTCGTACCCACCCCCGTGTGGGGTCGCCGGGAAGGTGTATGGGGTGATCGTCTCGCTGCTTGGATCGATGACATTGAGTGCGGGGTTGCCGTCCTCGCACGACGTCGCCCAGAGCAGGTGAGTCGGGGGGTCGACGCGTAGCCCGTCGTTGTGCCCGGGCACGCTGTACTGCTTCACCTAGGGGTCGGAGAAAGCGGGGCGTCCCGAGCTATGAGCGGCGGCCCACCAGCACGAACGTCGGGCGTGCGGGCGGCGGAATACGGTCATGCAGATCTCCATGGCGAGGTGGCCCGAGGTGGGTAATGCCTGTCCTACGGAGGGGGACCCGCCGGTGGATCAGTCGCCACGACCCTCCTCTGTTGTTTCTTGACCGGTCCTTGGCTGGGTCGGCCCCACAGGAGCCGGCGCCACGCCGTAGCATCACAACGCACTAGGCGGGCGGCTGCCAGAGGAGGAACAGGACCATGACCGAGCAGAGCACGATGACTGAGCAGAGCACGACATACCCGCCCGGAACTCCGATCTGGGTCGACCTTTCGACCTCCGACGTCGACGCGGGCCGCCGCTTCTACCAGGAGCTCTTCGGATGGACCAGTGACGAGCCCGCCGGTCCCGAGTTCGGCGGCTACGCGATGTTTCGCTCGGGCGGCAAGTTCGTTGCCGGTTCCGGCCCGGTCATGGAGGGCGGACACCCCGCCTGGAACACCTACGTGAGGAGCACCGACGCCGCCGCGACCGCGCAGAAGGTGCGCGATGCCGGCGGCGAGGTGGTGGTGGAGCCGATGGCGATCCCCGACGCGGGCACCATGGCGGTGTTCAAGGACCCCACCGGCGCCTACATCTCCATCTGGCAGGACGGTCTGCACAAGGGCGCCGAGCTCTTCAACGAGCCCGTATCCCTGACCTGGAACGAGCTCCACACTCGCGACGTGGAGGCCGCCAAGCGCTTCTACAACGCCGTGTTCGGCTGGACCGCCAAGGGTGAGAGCTACGTGGAGTGGCAGCTCGACGGCAAGACCATCGGCGGGTGCAACGACATGAACGCGATGGGCACGCCCGAGCAGGTTCCGGCGCACTGGCTGGTCTACTTCGCCGTGAAGAGCGTCGACGAGACGGCCGATCGCGCCAAGGAGCTCGGCGGCACCGTCAGCGTGCCACCCATGGACATCCCCGACATGGGGAGATTCGCCGTCCTCTCCGACCCTCAGGGAGCGGCGTTCGCGGTCTTCGCCTCCTGACCTCCGCGCTCACTGTCGAGCCCTTCTCGGTGGCCATCGCCGAGGAGGCTCTCAGCGACCTGAAAGCGCGCATCCGCAACACCCGGTGGCCGGCACCTGCGCCCGGCGTGCAGTGGGAACAGGGCACCGATCGCGACTACCTGCAGGCTCTGCTCGGGTACTGGGTCGACGGCTTCGACTGGCGCGCGCAGGAGCGCCACCTGAACGGCTTCGCCCAGTACCAGGCCACCATCGACGGCGTCCGCATCCATTTCGTGCACGAGCGCGCCCGGCCCGGCGGCGGCGTCCCGCTGATCCTCACTCACGGCTGGCCGGGGTGCTTCCTCGAGTACCTGGCGCTGGTGCCGCTCCTGACCGATCCCATCGCCCACGGCATCGAGGGGCCGGCCTTCGATCTGATCATCCCGTCCTTGCCCGGCTACGGCTTCTCAGAGCGGCCGGCGCAGAGCGTGACCTACCGTGACGTCGCTCGGCTCTGGCACCAGTTGATGCGCGGCCTCGGCTACGACCGCTACGCGGCCGGCGGCAGCGACTTCGGCTCCGGGGTCGCCACCCTGATGGCCCTGGATGACCCGCAGCCACTGATCGGGCTCCACCTCACCAACCTCGAGCTCGATCCGTACCTCGGACCCGGCTCGCACCCGCTGTCGGAGGTGGAGAGGGCGTTCCTCGATCAGTCAGAACACTGGGCTCGAGCAGAGAGCGGCTACAAGGCCATTCAATCGACCAAGCCGCAGACCCTTGCGTACGGGCTCACCGACTCACCCGCGGGGCTGGCAGCGTGGATCCTGGAGAAGTGGCGTGCTTGGAGTGACAGCGACGGCGACCCGGACGCGCGCTTCTCCCGTGACCTCCTGCTGACGGTGGTGTCGCTGTACTGGTTCACCGGGACGATTTCGTCGTCGATGCGCGACTACATCGACAACAGGAGATGGCAGGGAGACGCGAAGCTCGCACCCGACGACTTCGTGGATGTGCCGACCGCGATCGCCGATTTCGCGAACATGTTCGTGTCGCCTGGGCCTGTTCCGCGGGAATGGGCGGAACGGCTGTACAACGTCAAGCGCTGGACGGCGATGCCGCGTGGCGGCCATTTCGCAGCCCTCGAGGAGCCGGAGCTCGTGGCCAGCGACATCGCCGCATTCTTCGGTTCGTCGTAGGTCGCCGACCTCAGCCCGCCAGCCACTCGCCGAGCGGGAGCCTCGGGGCCAGCGCCGAGAAGTCCCCGCGATCGCGAATCGCCTCGGCGGCGTCGGCCATCGCTCTGACCGCGACCCAGGTCAGGCTGCCCCCGACGCTCACCCGCCGCGCGCCCGCGTCGGCGATGTCCGCCAGCGAGAGACCGGCGACCGCGAGCACGTTCACCGGTTTCGACACGGCCTCGCACACGCTGCGGATCTCCTCGGCGGTGCGCAGTCCCGGCGCGTAGAGGACATCTGCGCCGGCGTCCTCGAACGCCCGGAGGCGGGCGATCGTGTCGCGGAGATCGGGATTGCCGCGGATGTGGTTCTCGGCTCGCGCTGTCAGCGTGAACGGAAAGCCAAGCCGGCGCGCCGCCTCTGCCGCCGCCGCGACCCTCTCGACCGCGTGGTCCAGCTCATAGATCTCACCGGATGGGTCGTGGTCCTCGATCGAGGCGCCGACCGCGCCCACCTCGGCGACGCGCGTGATCGCGTCCGCGGCGCTCTCCGGATCCGGGCCGTAGCCGTTCTCGAGGTCCACCGACACCGGCAGCTCCGTTGCCCGATCCACGGCAGCAGCGTGCGCCACCACCTCGTCAAGAGTGACCCGGCCGTCGAGGCGGCCGAGCGTGAACGCGAACCCGGAGCTGGTGGTGGCGAGCGCCTTGAACCCGAGCGCGGCCAGCACCCGGGCGGAGCCGGCGTCCCACGGATTGGGGATCACGAACGTCGCACCGGCGTGCAACGCCTTGAACTCCGCGGCCTTCGTCTCCTGCCTGTTCATGGCTGCAACCCTACTGACCGCCACAACTGTCTGACCGGGCACTCACGGTCGCCGGCCACCGCCCGATAGACTCCCGGCAGATGGGTGACCTGCGCTACGCCGACGCCGGGGTCGACATCGACGCGGGCAATCGCGCGATCGACCTCATCCGCCGGGCGGTGACCAGCACTCACACCCCCTCGGTCCTCGGCGGCATCGGCGCCTTCAGCGGCCTCTTCGAGCTCGACGTCAGCCGCTGGAAGCGACCCGTGCTGGTCTCCAGCACCGACTCCGTCGGCACCAAGGTGAAGGTGGCCATCGCCACCAACCGGCACCGGGGCATCGGGGTCGACCTCGTCAACCACTGCGTCAACGACATCCTCTGCTGCGGCGCCGAGCCGCTCTTCTTCCTCGACTACTACGCCACCGGCAAGCTGGTGCCCGAACACCTCGCCGAGGTCGTCGACGGCCTTGCCGCAGCCTGTCGCGACGCAGGTTGCGCGCTGGTGGGCGGTGAGACAGCCGAGATGCCCGGCGTCTACGCCCTCGCCGACTACGACATCGCCGGCTTCATCGTGGGGGCTGTGGAGCGCGACGGCATCATCGACGGCTCGCGAGTCGAAGCCGGCGACGTGCTCCTCGCGCTGCCCAGCAGCGGCCTGCACACCAACGGCTACTCCCTGGTGCGCCACATCGTCCTGGAGCGGGAGCTCGACTGGGCCGATCCGCTTCCCGGCACGGAGCAGCCCGTCGCCGACCTCCTCCTCGAACCCCACCGCAGCTACCTGCACGCGGTCCGTGAGCTGCGCGGGTCCGTCGACGTGCGCGCCATGGCCCACATCACCGGCGGCGGTCTCATCGAGAACGTGCCGCGCGTGCTCCCCGCCGGGCTCAGCGCGGTCATCGATCGCTCCTCGTGGGAGGTGCCCCCGCTGTTCTCCGCCATCGAGCGCGTCGGCGGGGTCATGCCCGAGGAGATGTGGCGCACCTTCAACATGGGCGTGGGCATGGTGCTGGCGGTGCCGCGCGAGCAGGCTGCCGCCGTGTCGAGCGCCGCCGGGCTGCCCGTCTGGCGCATCGGCGAGGTGATCGAGTCCGCCGGCGGTGAGCGCGTCCGTCTCGGATGAGCGCCCCGTGCCGCGTCGCGGTCCTCGCGTCGGGCGCGGGCAGCAACCTGAGAGCGATTCTCGACGCCTCGCAGGCAGAGGGATACCCCGCCAAGGTGGTGCTGGTGCTCAGCAATCGCCGCCAGTGCGGCGCCCTGGAGATCGCCCGTTCCCGTGGCCTCGAGGCGCTGTCACTGCCGGTCGGTGACTTCGGCAATGACGCCGTTGTGCGCGACCGCGCCATCGTCGAAGCCCTGCGCGTGGCACGAGTCGATCTGGTCGTCTGCGCCGGCTACGACCGCGTGCTCAGCACCGAGGTTCTCGACGCATATCCCAACGCCATCCTCAACATCCACCCCTCTCTGCTGCCCGCCTTCGGGGGTGGCATGACCGCCGTCCAGGACGCGCTCGCCGCCGGCGTCAAGGTGACCGGGTGCACTGTGCACCTGCTCGCCGCGGGCGCGGTGGACGGCGGCCCGATCGTGTCCCAGGCAGCGGTGACTGTGACGGAGGACGACGACGTCGACTCGCTGCGCGCCCGCATCCACGCGCAGGAATGGCGGCTGCTCCCCGAGGCGATCGCGCTGTGGGCGACGGGACGGCTCCAGCCCGAGGGCTCGCGGGTGCGCATCCTCCCCCGGGTCCGGCTGCGCGAGGGCGTGGGCTGATGCGCGCGCTGCTCGGCCTCGCCGACCGCACCGGGCTGGTCGATTTCGCGCGCGGGCTGCGCGAGTGCGGGGTCGAGCTGGTCGCCACCGACGGCACCCGCCGGGCCCTCGCCGAGGCCGGCATCGAGGCCACCGCCGTCAGTGAGCTGACCGGCTTCCCGGAGATGCTCGACGGGCGCGTCAAGACACTCCACCCCGCCATCCACGCGGGCATCCTCGCCCGCCGCGATCGGCCCGAGCACATGGCCCAGCTCGCCGAGCACGGCTTCGCCCCCATCGACATGGTGGTGATCAGCCTCTACCCGTTCGTCGAGACGATGGCGCGCGGCGCGGAGCGCGAGGAGACGATCGAGAACATCGACATCGGCGGTCCCACCATGATCCGCGCGGCCGCCAAGAACAGCCAGTCGGTCGCCGTGCTCGTCTCTCCGGAGCAGTACGGCGAGGTGCTCACCGAGCTGCGCGAGCACGGCGCGATCTCGCAGCCCACGCGCGACATGCTCGCTGCGCGCGCCTTCGCACACACCGCCGCGTACGACACCGCGATCGTCGACTACCTGAGGGGGCAGCTCCACGAGCACTCGCCGCCGCCCGAGTACACCACCGGTGGCCGGCTCATCGCCGCGCTGCGCTACGGCGAGAACCCCCATCAGCGCGGCGCGCTCTACGCCATCCCCGGTGCCCCCGTCGGCGTCGCCCACGCGCGCCAGCTGCAGGGCTCACCGCTCAGCTTCACCAACTGGCTCGACGTCGACGCCGCGCGCCGCCTCGCTTGCGAATTCGACGAGCCGGCGGCGTGCATCGTCAAGCACACCAACCCCTGCGGGTTCGCGGTCGGCACCGACATCGCCGACGTGTACCGGCGCGCCTTCGAGTGCGATCCGCGCTCCGCATTCGGCGGCATCGTCGGTCTCAACCGTCCGCTCGACGAGGCCACCGCCGGGGAGTTGGCCAAGACGTTCCTCGAAGCGGTCGTCGTCCCCGCCATCACTCCCGGGGCGGCCCCGCGCCTCGCCCGCAAAGAGCGCCTCCGCGTGCTCGTCGTCGAGCGGCCCTCGTGCGCCGAGCAGCTCGATGTACGAAGCATCGACGGCGGCCTCCTGGTGCAGACCCTCGACCGGGTCAGCACCGGCCGCGCCGCCATGCGGGTGGCCAGCACAGCCCAGCCCACCGAGGCACAGTGGCGCGACCTGCTGGTGGCCTGGCGCGTCTGCCGCCACGTCAAGTCGAACGCCATCGTGATCGTCCGCGACGGCATGGCAGTCGGGGTCGGCGCCGGGCAGATGTCGCGCGTCGAGGCGGCCGAGCTGGCGGTGCAGCGCGCCGGCGACCGGACCACCGGCGCGGTGGCGGCCTCGGACGCCTTCTTCCCGATGCCCGACGGCGCCGAGACACTGGGCCGCGCGGGGATCGTGGCCGTCATCCAGCCGGGCGGCTCCAAGAAGGACCCTGAGGTGACCGCGGCAGCGGAGGCGCTGGGCATGGTCATGGTGCACACCGGGGAGCGCCACTTCCGCCACTGATTCGGGCCGCCGGTCCCCCTGCGTGACCCGAGTCGCCCGTACCCGCGGCGTCATCTTCACGAAAGGTGACAGGAGCGATGCTCCACCCTGTCATGTCCGCCCAAATGGCAGCGCCGCGAGACACCGACCTGATCGCTCAGGCCGGTCGAGAGATCTGGGACCGGAGGATGGCGTCGCTGCGCCGCCGCCTCGACGGGTCGCGGATCCGCCGCTGCATCACCGCCATCGATTCGCTGATCAACCACCTCGAGGAGCGACACCTCACCGGTGAGCGCACCTTCGACCGCAGGCTCCGCCAGCGCCTCTACAGCCTGGAGAGCGAGGTGGGCATGCCCCTGCCGCGCAAGGCGGTGCGGGCTCGCAACACAGTCCGCCTCCACGCCGCCCTGCTCGACTGGCAGGAGACGCTCCTCGACGAGCAGGTTCCGGAGCGCAAGCGCTTCCCCGACGCCCACGACGCCGACTGGTCGACCCCCAACCCGCAGGGCTGGTAGCGGGCTCCTAGCCGCGCGGCGAGGCTCGCTTGGCCAGCTTGGCCTGGTCCTCGACGCAGTACCGCGCCGCCGGCATCGCCTCCAGGCGTCCCTCGGCGATCGGCTTGGCGCAGATCTCGCAGATGCCGTAGGTGCCGGCGTCGAGGCGCTGCAGGGCCGCCTGCACATCCACGAGCTCGCTCTCGACGCTCTGCAGGACGCCCAGGTCGAGCTCGCGCTCCAGGGTCTCGGTGGCCTGCTCGGCGGGGTGCTGGTCCGCACTGGAGAGCTCGTCGCGCTTGGAGGACTCGGTGCCCGACGTGCTCAGCCGGGTGGCCGCGTCACGGACCTGGATGAGGCGATCGCCTTCCGCCAGCAGCCGCTCGCGGGCCTGGTCTGGATTCATGGTCTCTCCCTGGGCTGGAACCGTCCGCGGCGGCGCCACATTGTCTGCGCTGGGACTGGGCGGCGCAACCTACTGAGCCGGTGACAGCCACACCACCGCCAGCGGCGGGACGGTGATCAGCGCCGACTGCTCGAAGCCGTGCCAGCCGGTCGGTTCAGTCTCGACCATACCCATGTTGCCCTGTCCGCTGCCACCGTAGTCGTGGGCGTCGGTGTTGATCACCTCACGCCACGCCCCAGGCGCGGGCAGGCCGATGCGGAAGCCGTGGTGGACCTCCGGAGAGAAGTTGGCGATGCACGCCACCCCCGGAGTGCCGTTGGCGTCGAGGCGGACGAAGCTGGCCACGCTCTGGTCGACGTTGCCGGCGTCGATCCACCTGAATCCGTCGCTGCTGCCGTCGACCTGCCAGAGCGCGGGGGTGCTCTGGTACGTGTGGTTGAGGTCGGTGACCAGGCGCTGCACGCCGGCGTGCTCCTCCTCGGCGAGGAGGTGCCAGTCGAGGGAACGGTCGTGATCCCACTCCGCCCACTGGGCGAACTCGCCGCCCATGAAGAGCAGCTTCTTGCCGGGGTGCGCCCACATCCAGCCGAACAGCGTCCGCAGGTTGGCGAAGCGCTGCCAGCGGTCGCCGGGTGTCTTGCCGATCAGCGACCCCTTGAGGTGCACCACCTCGTCGTGGGACAGGGGCAGGATGAAGTTCTCGGCCCACGCGTACCAGACCCCGAAGGTGAGCTGCTGGTGGTGGTAGCGCCGGAAGATGGGGTCCTTGCTGATGTAGTCGAGGGTGTCGTGCATCCAGCCCATGTTCCACTTGAAGGTGAAGCCCAGCCCGCCGTTCGACACCGGCCGCGACACCCCCGGCCAGGCGGTGGACTCCTCGGCGATGGTCATCACCCCGGGGTGGCGGCCGTGCACCTGCTCGTTGAACTCGCGGACGAACGCGATCGCCTCGAGGTTCTCGCGGCCGCCGAACTCGTTGGGCAGCCACTCCCCGGCCTTGCGCGAATAGTCGAGGTACAGCATCGACGCCACCGCGTCGACCCGCAGCCCGTCGATGTGGTACTCCTCGATCCAGAACAGCGCGTTGGCCACCAGGAAGTTGCGCACCTCGTTGCGCCCGAAGTTGAAGACCAGCGTTCCCCAATCGGGCTGGGCGCCGCGGCGCGGATCGGCGTGCTCGTACAGCGCTGTGCCGTCGAAGCGAGCCAGCGCCCACTCATCGCGGGGGAAGTGCGCCGGCACCCAGTCGACGATCACCCCGATGCCACGCTGATGGAGGTGATCGACGAACCAGCGCAGGTCGTCGGGCGACCCGTAGCGCGAGGTGGGCGCGTAGTAGCTGCTCACCTGGTAGCCCCAGGACCCGCCGAAGGGATGCTCGGCGACGGGCAGCAGCTCGATGTGGGTGAAGCCGAGGCGCACACAGTGGTCGGCGAGCTGCTCGGCCAGCTCCCGGTAGCCGAGCACCTCGCCGTGCTCACCGCGGCGCCAGGAGCCGAGGTGCACCTCGTAGATCGACAACGGCGCGGTGGTGGGGTCGGCGGCGCCACGCCGGTCGATCCAGTCGCCGTCAGCCCAGGCGTGGGCTGCCTGCGTGACGACGCTTGCCGTGGCCGGGGGCTCCTCCGCCTCGCGGGCCAGCGGGTCCGCCTTGAGGACCGCCTCGCCGTCGGCGCCGACAACCCGGAACTTGTAGCGCAGGCCGGCCCCGACGTTGGGGATGAATATCTCCCACACGCCGCTGGTGCCCAGCGAGCGCATCGGCAGGGTGCGCCCGTCCCAGCCATTGGCGTCGCTGACCAACGAGACGCCACGGGCATTCGGCGCCCAGACGGCGAACGCCGTGCCCCGCACTCCCTGGTGATCGATGACCCGCGCCCCCAGCCGGTCCCAGAGGCGGGCATGGGTGCCCTCCCCAATGAGGTGGAGATCGAGATCCCCGATGGTGGGCAGGAACCTGTAGGGGTCGTCCACCTCCCACTCGTGGTCGCCGGTGCGGTAGCGCAGACGGTAGCCGGGCAGCTCGGCGGCGGGAACGGCGGCCTCGAAGATGCCGGCGTCGTCGATCTTGCGCATTGGCACCACCCCGCCGGGATGGGCGACGGATACCGAGATGGCGTCGGGGTGGAGCGCGCGCACCACGGTGACCCCGCCCTCGGGGTGGACGCCGAGGATGTGGTGGGGATCGCGATGGGTCCCCTCGGCGAGGGCGAAGAGCTCATCGGCGCGGGAGGCAGTGCCCGGGGTGACGCTCACGCGGTCGCCTCGAGCAGGAAGGCGAGCGGCACCGACACCCACTGGGGCCGGTGGGCGAGCTCGTAGTTGACCTCGTACACGGCCTTCTGGATCTCGCACGCGCGCCGCAGGGTCAGCGCCGCTCCCGCGTCGGGAAGCAGGCGCGTGTCCGCGGTGGCCTCCACGTACGCTGCCCAGAACGCCTCCCGGTTGGCGCTCGCCCAGCTGCGCCCGTGAGCGGCCAGGTGGCCCCAGATCGGATCGGTGGAGGGGATGCGCTCGAGGAGCGCGACGGCGGCGGCGTAGTCGAACGAGCGCAGCATGCCGGCGACGTCGCGGAGCGGCGAATGGCGCCGGCGGCGGTGCTCGACCGACCGCCTCGGCTCGCCCTCGAAGTCGAGCACCGTCCAGCCGGAATCGGTGCGGAGCACCTGGCCGAGGTGGTAGTCGCCGTGGATGCGGATGGCCAGCCCCGGGGCCTCGAGCGTGCGGATCGCGGAGATGCGCGACTCGAGGGCGGCGCGGGCCTCGCTGAGGCCCTCCACTCGCTCACCGCCGCCGGCGATCAGGGAGTCGAGGTCGGCGAGCATCTCGTCCGCCCAGCCCTCCAGGACCGCCCGGGTGAGCGGCTCGGCGGCGAGGTCTGGGCCGGTGGCGGCGGCCAGGGCGAGGTGCATCTGCGCCGTCATGTCGCCGAGCCGGGCTGCGTCGGGGGTGAAGCTGCCCCCCGCCTCCTCGACCGCCTGGGCCCGGTCGGCCGCGTCCCCGGGGTCGTGCTCCTCGGCATTGGCGTAGAGGTCGCGCAGAGAGGTCAGCGCCAGCGTCCAGCCCTCCGTGCCGTTGTGGAGGTAGACCTGGGCGAGCGCCAGGAGCGCGGCGTGGGCCTGGCCCTCGCGCTGGTAGTCGAGCCAGGCCTCGGCCGGGGCCACGTTCTCGAAGCCGGCCGCCACCAGGGCGCGGGTCATCTCCAGCTCCACCGAGGGCTCGAAGACCACCTTGCGCATCACCTTGAGGAGGTGCTCGCCGCCGACCACGAGCGAGGTGTTGGACTGCTCACGCACCAGAGGGCTGATCTCGGTGACGGAGGCGTCGAGGCCTCCGCCGCCGGCGACCAGGCGTCCTGCCTGCAACTCGACGGCGGACCCGGCGGCAATCGTCCTCCACAGCGGAGCGGCGGTTCGCGCATCGGCGAGCGCGTCGAAGATCAGGGTGGTGTAGTCCTGGAAGATGATGGCCCCGGGATCGCTGGGGCGCAGCCCCTGCGGGGGACCGATGGCGAGGGGCAGGTTGTAGCGCGCGCCGCTGCCGTCCTCGTGGTCGACTGCCACGATGCACACCACCACCAGGGCATCGTCGCCGGCGATCGGAGTCAGCTCCTCGCAGTGCACGCTGCGCAGCGCCGGTCCACCACCGTACCAGCGCTGGTGGGGCAGCCACGCCTGCAGCGCCTCCTCCAGCATGCCGCGCACCCAGTCGACGTTGGCGGACACCGTCATTCCCCGGGCTCCTCGATCGTGAACCAGTAGAAGCTGTGGGGCGCCAGGGCGAGCAGGTAGGGCAGCTCGCCGATTCTCGGGAAGTGGACGTGACCGAGCATCTCGACAGGGGTGCGGCCCTCGAAGCGGCGCAGGTCCAGCTCCACCGGCTGTGCGAAGCGGGAGAGGTTGTTGACACAGAGCACGATGTGACCGTCGAGGCTGCGCAGGAACGCGAACACCGACGGGTTGGCGGCGTCGAGCGCCTCGAAGGTGCCCTCGCCGAACACCGCCCAGCGCTTGCGCACCCCGATGAAGCGCCGCATCCAGTGCAGCAACGAGGACTCGTTGCGCATCTGCGCCTCGACGTTGACAGCGGAGAACCCGTACACGGGATCCATGAGCGGGGGCAGGTAGAGCTGCGCGAAGTCGCTGCGGCTGAAGCCGCCGTTGCGGTCGCCGTTCCACTGCATGGGGGTGCGGACGCCGTCGCGGTCACCGAGGTAGATGTTGTCCCCCATGCCGATCTCGTCGCCGTAGTAGAGGATCGGCGAGCCCGGCAGTGACAGCAGCAGGCCGCAGAACAGCTCCATCTGGCGGCGCCCGTTGTTGAGCAACGGCGCCAGCCGGCGCCGGATGCCGAGGTTGAGCTTCATGCGCGGATCCGACGCGTACTCCCCCCACATGTAGTCGCGCTCGTCGTCGCTGACCATCTCCAGGGTGAGCTCGTCGTGGTTGCGGAGGAAGATGCCCCATTGCGCTGTCGAGGGGATGTGCGGGGTGCGCTCCAGGATCTCGGTGATCGGGTAGCGCTGCTCGCGGCGCAGCGCCATGAACATGCGCGGCATCAGCGGGAAGTGGAAGCACATGTGGCACTCGGGACGCTCCTCGGTGCCGAAGTAGTCGATGACGTCCTCCGGCCACTGATTGGCCTCGGCGAGCAGCACCTTGTCGCTGTACTCCCTGTCGACGGTGGCGCGCACCTCGGCCAGGAAGGCGTGGGTCTCGGGGAGGTTCTCGCAGTTGGTTCCCTCGCGCGCGAACAGGTAGGGCACCGCGTCGAGCCGGAACCCATCCATGCCCAGCTCCAGCCAGAAGCGCATCACGTTGAGGATCTCGGCGCGCACCTCGGGGTTGTCGTAGTTGAGGTCGGGCTGATGGCTGAAGAAGCGATGAAAGTAGTACGCGCCGGCCTGCTCGTCCCAGGTCCAGTTGGAGGTCTCGGCGTCGACGAAGATGATCCGCGCCTCCTGGTAGCGCTGCTTGCTCTCCGACCACATGTACCAGTCGCGGTAGGGGTTGTCGGGCGAGGAGCGCGCCTGCTGGAACCAGGGATGCTGGTCGCTGGTGTGGTTGATGACCAAGTCCATGATCACGCGCACGCCTCGCGCATGGGCCTTGCCGACGAATTCGCGGACATCGTCGACGGTGCCGTAGTCGGGGTGTACGTCGTAGTAGTCGCTGATGTCATAGCCGCCGTCGCGCAGCGGGCTCTGATTGAACGGCAGCAGCCAGACGCAGTCGACACCGAGCCACTCCAGGTAGTCGAGGCGGTCGATGAGGCCGCGGAAATCGCCGATCCCGTCGCCGTTGCTGTCGGCGAACGCGCGCACCAGCAGCTCGTAGTACACCGCCCGTTTGAACCAGAGCCGATCGGACTCGGGCAGAGGGTGAGCGGGGTGGTGGGCAGCGGGAATCGGGTCGGCCTCCACCGGTGGCGCGGCGGGCAGCGCGCGGCTGCGTCGTCCGGTCGCGGTCACGCCTGGGCTCGCAGGTGGAGGACGTGGGCGGGCTGCACAGCGGGGTCGAGACGCACGTAGTTGGCCGGTCCCCACCACGTGTAGGTGGCGTCGGTGAGCTCGTCGTGCGCCGTGAACGGCGCGTCGCGGGGGATGCCCAGCGCCTCGAGGTCGAGCCAGGTGGTCCCCTCGTGGGCCAGGTGGGGATCGAGGTTGACGATGATGAGCAGCACGTCGCTGCCATCGTCGCTCATCCGCGAGACGCAGAGCATGTGTTCGCTGTTGATGTGGTGCACGCGCAGCGTGCGCAGCAGGGCGATGGCCTCGGCGTGGCGGCGGCGGATGCCGTTGAGCTGCGTGATCAACGGCGCCAGCGAGCGGGGATCGTTCCAGTCGCGCGAGCGCACCTGGTACTTCTCGGAGTTGAGGTACTCCTCGCTGCCCTCGCGCACCGCGATGTTCTCGCAGAGCTCGTAGCCGCTGTACATCCCCCAGGACGGCGCGGTCAGGGCGGCGAGCACCAGGCGCAGCCGGAACGCCGCGGGGCCGCCCCGCTGCAGGAACTCGTGCAGGATGTCGGGGGTGTTGACCCAGAAGTTGGGCCGGAAATAGTCGACCATCGCCGTCCCGGACAGCTCATTGAGGTACTGGGTGAGCTCGAACTGGGTGTTGCGCCAGGTGAAGTACGTGTACGACTGGGTGAAGCCGATCTTGGCGAGCCGCTTCATCACCGCCGGGCGGGTGAACGCCTCGGCGAGGAGGATGACCGCGGGATGGTCGCGGCGCAGGTGCGCGATCAGCCATTCCCAGAAGGCGTTCGGCTTGGTGTGCGGGTTGTCGACGCGGAAGATGCGCACCCCGCGCGCGATCCAGAAGTCCATGACCTTGCGCAGCGCCTCCCACAGCTCGGCGCGGTTCTCGGTGTCGAAGTTGATGGGAAAGATGTCCTGGTAGCGCTTGGGGGGATTCTCCGCGTAGCGGATGCTGCCGTCGGGCCGGTGCCGGAACCATTCGGGGTGCTCGGTCACCCAGGGGTGGTCGGGGCTGCACTGCAGCGCGTAGTCGAGGGCCACCTCGAGGCCGGCGGTGCGGGCGGCGGCCAGGAACGCGTCGAAGTCGGCGAGCGTGCCCAGCTCGGGGTGGACAGCCGTGTGGCCGCCCGTCGCGGCGCCGATCGCCCAGGGGCTGCCGGGGTCCTCCGCGGTGGCGGTGAGGCTGTTGTTCGAGCCCTTGCGATGGGTCGTGCCGATGGGGTGGATGGGGGGCAGGTAGACGACATCGAAGCCCATCTGGGCGATGCCCGGCAGCCGCGCCCGGGCGCTGCGCAGAGTCCCGGAGCGCTTCGGGGCTGCGCCCTCGGAGCGCGGGAAGAACTCGTACCAGGCGGAAAAGGCGCCCAGCTCCCTGTCGACCCAGAGCGGGAACGGCCCCACCAGGGTGGCCGCGGCGCGGTCCACGGTGCGCTGCATCAGCGCCACCGCCGCCGGCCGGCCCGCCGCGGTGACCAGCGTCCCCGGCTCCCGCTTGGCCCGCAGCGACTCGGCGAGCGCGGTCAGGGAGCGGCGGTCGGCGGCGCTGATCGCGCCGCCGGCGGCCCGGTGCTCCGCCATGAGCGCCCCCTCCTCGAGCTCGAGGGCCACCTCCTGGCCGGCCTCCAACCGCAGGCGCAGGTCGCGCTGCCAGCTGCCGTAGTCGTCGGGCACGGCCAGCACCTCGAAGCTGCAGTGTCCGATCCGGGCGAGGAGGAGGCGGGCGGTGAAGAGGTCGTTGCCGGCCTCCTCCATGGCTAGCTCACGCCAGCCCGCGGGGGGCCGGCTCGCCGCGGCGGTGGCCGTCGCGCGCTGTGGCCCGTGGCGCACCCACGCCAGCAGCCGGTCGGGGCCGTCGGCGATGACGGTGGCGCTGATCAGGAGCGGCAGGCCGGTCGCCGCCTTGGGCGCAAGCTCGCGGCAGTTGACCACCGGCCGGACGTCCTCGATCACCACCCGTCCCACGGATTGGGGCACGCCGGTCCTCCAATGAAGCTCTTGTCCGGTGCGCGCTGCACGGCGCGGGACCAGCCTAGCGGCGTGTGCTCAAATCGCGCCTGTTGACCCCGATCCCACCGCGCCTCCGAGCCTCCGGCCGTGCCTTCATCGCGGTTGCGCACAACCGCAACCTGCTACGCCTGCAGCTGTCCTTCGGAGCCGCCTGGACAGCGGAGTGGACGTTCACAGTCGCGTTGGGTGTCGTCGCGTTCCGCCAGGGCGGCGCCTCGGCCGTGGGGCTGGTCACCTTTCTGCGATTGGCACCTCCGGCTCTGATCGCGCCCTTCACCAGCACGCTGGCGGACCGCTTCCTGCCGCGAACACGTGTTGATCTGGTCGGGCTACGGCCGTGCAGCAGCGACCGCCGTGGCGGCCGCCGTGCTCGTCGGCCATGGCCCAATCGCTGCTATGCAGTGCGCGCACGAACACCACTCCAGCTGTACATGCTCAGCCGCGCAGATTTCCTGCACGCGGTCGGTGGCTACTCGGCGAGCCGACGCGGCGCCGAGAGCCTGCTCGACGAACGACTCACCACCTTTACGCCCAATCGCCGCCCACCGGGTAGCTCAGCGATGGCCGGTCCGTCGCCTGGGACGTAGCCGGGGCCGCAACCCCATTTCGCCGAATGCGCGGTATAGTCGCCGAATCCGCGGTAGATTCGTTACTGAGGGTCCGTAAGACGCCCCGTCGACTCGGCTGTTTGGCGTTCCGACGGCTCGACCGGAGGGCCCAATACTCTTTGCAGTTCCCAATGGCTCGAGCCGCCGCGAATCGCGGGAACCCACCCAGAGTTGAGGTACTGAAGTGACCAGGGCACGGACAGAACGCGGACGCAATCGTATTTCGAGCGCCGCCGCCGTCGCCGTTGTTGCCGCGGTTGCGACGCTCATCGCACTGCCAACCGCGGTTCTGGCGTCGACAGCTCCTGGACTTGGCACTGCAAAAAGCTTTGCGGTGCTGGCAGGCACCCCTTCGATCACGAACACCGGCCCCAGCGTCATCAGTGGCAGCGTCGGAATATCGCCGGCCGCCTCGATCATCGGGTTTGGCGGAGCTCCAAATGGAACCGTGACCAACGGGACACTTCAGCCTGGCACCGCCGCCGCCGGCACGGCTCAGTCCGACCTGACCACGGCGTACGGTGTGGCCAAGTCATCGCCCTGCAATTTCAATAAGACGGGGAAGAATCTTGGGGGCCAAGTTCTCACCCCCGGCACGTATTGTCAGACCACAGCTCCGACGCTGACCGGCACCCTGACCCTCAGCGGCAATGGGGTGTTCATCTTTCAGGCGGGAAGCACTCTCGTCACGGCTCCTGGTGCCACCGTGCGCCTCATCAATGGGGCCCAGCCTTGCAATGTGTTCTGGCAGGTCAGCAGTTCGGCCAGGCTCGATACCACGACAACGTTTGTCGGAACCATCATGGCTCTGACCGATATCCACCTCAACAACGCAGCGAGCATCACGGGCCGCGCGCTCGCCCGAAACGGCACGGTCACCCTGATCAACAATCGGATCACGGTTCCGACCGCCTGCAAGGCCACCACCATCTCCGGTTCCGGTTCCGGTTCCGGTTCCGGTTCCGGTTCCGGTTCCGGTTCCGGTTCGACACCATCGGTCCCGTCCACTGGAGCAGGCATTGACTCCCTGCCCGGTAGCAGCGTCCTGGTTCTATTCGGGATCACCGTGGTACTCGTGTCGGCTGGCACCGGAGTCAACGCGCGCCGGCGCCTTCGCCCTCGTAGGTAACCGCGGGCTTCAAGGCTGCCGGCGCCCACTCCGTTCGTCGTCGCCCGTCTCGGTCTGCGCGGTGCCCTGATCGTGCTCGGCCTGGTCGCACCCCAGTGGTCACGCGGCCGGCGGGACGCGGCTGCGCTCGCGGTCGACCGGTCGGTGGTCCACCGGGACCGCATCAGCCAGTGAAGGCTGCCCAACGATGGCGAGGCAGTGTCCAACAACTGGCTGAGAAGGAGGAAGCAGTCGGGTTACGTCGAGCACACCCACCCCGCTTCTGCAGGGTGCACGATCTCGACGGCGGGTCCGATCTCCTCCTCGGCGTCGCTCGGGCGAATCCAGACCACCTGGTTGCTGTCAACGAGGACGCTCACCCCAGGCGTGGGTCCGGGGAGCGTTCATCCGCAAATGCCGCATCTCGAAACAGCCGGCCAGACACGCGCAATCATTCCACGGCGTGCTTGACGTTCACTCTGGACGACGCCCGACAGCGACGAACTGCGGCAGGAACGCACGAGCGAGCGGGTTGGCAAACGCCAGCTCCCGCGCCCGCGCAAAATGCTGCACCTCGTCCTCGGTCAACTCTCCCCCGCCATCATGGCGTGCTGCGCCGCAGTTGCTGCACCACCGCCGCTCGCTGCAAGGACCTGCGCGGGTATGACCGCGTAGGACGCATCGACTGCCGTCACCTCGAGCCCCGCGCCGCCAAGGAGGACATGAAGCCGAGGGCCGATCCCCGGATCATTTCCACGGGCGCGCTGGAAGGCGGCGTAGCGCCGAAATATCTCAAAGGCACCGGCTTCGTCGGGCTCGAGCCGCGCAGCCCCTAGGTCGGTGTCGACGAGATACACATGACCGCCGGGGCGGACAAGAGCAGCAGCGTGCGCGACGAGGTCCGACGCCTGCGCGCCCACGTGGAACAGGACGTGGCGAATCATCACCGCATCCCACGCGCCCTCCTCCAGACCGCTCGCAGTCCCGGTCCCTTCGACGACCCGCGCGTTGGTCAGACCGGCGACGGCGATGGCTTGGGCCGCCGCGGCACGGGCTGTCGGCTCAGGCTCGACACCCACACCCTCGCCGCCCTCGCCGGCGATGCGTGCCAGCTCGACCAGCATCGCGCCGGGGCCGCATCCCATGTCGACGACTCGGGCGCCGGGGACGATGCCGGCTTCGCGCATGAGGTCCCCCTCATCACGCTCCATCGCCCGCTCGGCCATGCGCCGGAAGCGCCCCTTCTCCTGCTCGGAGAGCTGCAATGCGTAGCCGGCCGGTTCCTGCCTCGCTGCCATGGCTCTGGCCTCCTGCGCTGCCGAAGATCACCGGGGCGACAGTAGGCTTGTTGTCTGCCCCTTGCGTTGTTGGATCGACCCCTGCCATGATCGCGCCTGAACCAACAAGGTCTGGGGGGCCAACCATGAAGCTGCGTAAGCTTGTCCTATTTGTTTCGCTGGCTGCGGCGCTAGGCATTGCTTCGACACCAACGATCGCCAGCGCGTCGGTCAACTTGCCCTGGCAGACCGGGATGCGAGCGGTCAGCAACGGCGCCACCATCGAACCGGCAGTGAACGACACGAACGGATCGCAGACGTTCCTGATCACGCCCAACAACTCGCCGTTCTACGACGGCAGCGCGAATCCGACCGCGCCGGTCCCGGCGCCCTTCAACAGGGTGAGCGCGCCGCTTTACCTTGTGACCTATCCTCTGGCCTCCACCGTCGACACCGCTGGGGCCCCGCCGCTCAACTGCTACACGGAGGGGTTCTTTACACCAGGCCTTCCGTACAACTGCAACCATGCCCAGATTCCCGGCATGAAGGGCCACGACCACTTGGTGGGAGTACCGGGAAGTCAGAAGGCGGGCGGTGACTACAACGTCCAATGGCACGTGTGGGCCACCTTTTTCACCCCTCAAGGCGTGAGTGATCTGGCGATGAACACGCGGATCCTCACCCTGGCTCAGTTGACAGCCGCTCAGGCTATCGGTGACGTGACGCCCTTCGTGGACACGCACATCTACTTTGACTGCTCGGCCGTGTCGGGTGCCGTGTACAGGAGCGCCACGCCTCTGAACTTCTAGCAGGCGCTTGATTTTCGATCCTTGCTGGGCCACCCTGCACATCGCGGGGGCCCGGTGGTGATCAACAGGCTCGAGCGCAGTGAGCAGTACCCGGCGACCGGCCGCCGGGTACTGTGAGCGCCATGTCGCGGTACCGCTGGGCTCTTACCGCGGTGGCCGGGGTGGCGGCAGTCGCCGTGCTGCTCACCGTGCTCGTCCGCAACACCCCGCCGACCGCCGCCACCGGCACCGGCAGCGTCGCGCTCATCCCCGTCGATCAGCGCATGCCCGCGCCGGAGTTCACCGGCCTCGACGGCTGGCTGAACAGCCCGCCGCTGACGGTGAGCCGCCTGCACGGCAAGGTGGTGCTCGTCGACTTCTGGACCTTCTCCTGCGTCAACTGCGTGCGCACCTTCCCCCACCTCCAGCACCTCGAGCAGACGTACAGCACTCGCGGGCTGGTCATCGTGGGAGTCCACTCGCCGGAGTTCGACTTCGAGAAGGTGCCGGCCAACGTCGCCGCCGCTGTGCGTCGCGACGGGGTCAGCTGGCCCGTTGCGATCGACTCGGAGATGAACACCTGGAACGCCTACGCCAACCAGTACTGGCCGGCCGAGTACCTCCTCGACCAATCGGGCCGGGTCGCCTACATCCACGACGGCGAGGGCGACTACGACGTCACCGAATCGGCGATCGCGTCGCTGCTCGGCACCCACGCGTCGCCGACGCCTGTCGCGGCCACCCCCGACCTCAGCGCGGAGACGCCCGAGCTGTACGCGGGCAGCGACGGCGGCCGCGGTGTGCTCGGTAACGGGGAGAGCTACGGCTCCATTGGAATGGCGGTCAACTACGGCAACCCGGACACGACCACCGACGCCGACCGCGTCGTGCTCGGTGGGACCTGGGCGGACGAGGGGCAATATGTGGTGTCGCGAACGGCCGGCCACGTCTTGCTCAATTTCTCAGCGCGGGACGTCTACGTGGTTGCGGGCCCGGACTCTGGCTCGGTCCATGCCACGGTCACGGTCGACGGTAACTCCGTCGGCGCGACGCAGCGGGGCCCGGATCTCGGTCCGTCGGGCCTCGAGGTCACCAGCCAGCAGCTCTACCACGTGCTCACGGCCGAAGGCGGCGACCGCCGCCTCGTCGACCTCACCGTCCCGGCCGGCTTCCGCCTCTACACCTTCACCTTCGGCTGACGTGATCAGCATCGCCTCGGTGGTGGCGACCTTCGTCGCCGGGCTCGCCTCCTTCCTGGCCCCCTGCTCCGTGCCGCTGCTGCCCGCCTACCTCTCGGCGGTGAGCGGGGCCGCCGCCGCCGACCTCGCCGACACGCGACGGCGGCGCGACGCCCGCGGCCGCCTGGTGGCCGGGGCGATCCTCTACGTCGCCGGCTTCAGCACCGTCTTCATCCTGCTCGGGATCGGGGCGGCGGGCATCGGCCACTCAGTCCGCCAGGTGGAGCGTGGGGTGGAGATCGCCGGCGGCATCCTGCTCGTGCTCTTCGGCCTGCTCATCGCCGGGGTGCTCCGCCCGCCGATCCTGGAGCGCGTCCGAGGCATGGGTCTGCCCGAGCGACTGCGCGGCCGCGGCGTCGCCGGCGCCTACCTGGTCGGAGTCGTCTTCGGGATCGGCTGGACTCCCTGCGTGGGCCCGTACCTGAGCGTCGCGTTCGTGCTCGCCGCCAGCAGCGCCCACCTCGCTGCCGGCGCGCTGCTCCTCGCCGCCTACTCCATCGGCCTGGGACTGCCCTTCGTGCTCATCGCCCTGCTCTGGGCGTCACTGCCGTCGCTACCGGGACGGGTGGCCCGGCTGGCCGGCCCGATGACCCGGGTCGGCGGGGTGCTGACAGTCGCCCTCGGACTGCTGCTCCTGAGCGGCTGGTACACCCACCTCACCTCGTACCTGGCGCAGATCTCCACGCCCAGCTAGACCCAACGCCGTCCGGCGGCACGCGAGGCGTGCCGAAGAGTGGGGTGTGCGGGGTCGAATTCATTTCGACCCTGCGAGGGGCGAGAACCTGTCTCGCCCCTGTCAAAAGCCCCGAGTGGGATGATCGACAGCCATGCCGACACCCATCTCCAGCCGCGCCCGAGCATGACCGCACCTGATCGCTTCGGCGCCCGAGACGAGCTGGTGGGCGGCGTCCAGTACTACCGCCTCAACCGGCTCGCCGAAAGCGGCGTCGGCGACCCCTCCCGTCTCCCCATCACCATCAAGATCCTGCTCGAGAACGCGCTGCGCCACTCCGCCGCGCCCTTCGCCAACGAGGACGACGTGGCCATGCTGGCGGCCTGGGACGGCACCGCGCCGGCTCACGACCGCGAGCGCCCCTTCGTCCCCTCGCGCGTCCTCCTCCAGGACTTCACGGGCGTCCCCGCCGTCGTCGACCTCGCCGCCATGCGCGCCGCCATGGAGCGTGCCGGCGGCGACCCCGCCCGCATCGATCCACTGGTGCCCGTCGACCTCGTCGTCGATCACTCCGTCCAGGTGGACGCGTTCGGCGACGCCCAGGCGTACGGGCGCAACATCGAGCGCGAGTACGAGCGCAACCGCGAGCGCTACACCCTGCTGCGCTGGGCCCAGCAGGCCTTCCGCGGCTTCCGGGTTGTGCCCCCCGGGATGGGCATCGTCCACCAGATCAACCTCGAGTACCTGGCCAGCGTCGTCCAGGTTCGTGACACGGATGGCCAGAAGGTGGCACTCCCCGACACGCTGGTGGGCACCGACTCGCACACCACCATGATCAACGGCATCGGTGTGCTCGGCTGGGGCGTCGGCGGCATCGAGGCGGAGGCCTGCATGCTCGGCCAGCCGCTTTTCCTGCTCGCGCCGGTGGTGGTCGGGGTGCGCTTCCACAACGCGTTACCCACCGGCACCACCGCGACCGACCTGGTGCTCACCCTGACCGAGATGCTCCGCAAGCACGGCGTGGTCAACAAGTTCGTGGAGTTCTGCGGTGCCGGGCTGTCCTCGATGACCGCCGCCGACCGGGCCACGCTCTCCAACATGGCCCCGGAGTACGGCGCCACCGCGTCCTTCTTCCCGGTCGACGCGCGCACCCTCGAGTATCTGCGCCAGACCGGCCGCGAGGAGGCGCACGTCCAGCTGGTCGAGCGCTACACACGCGAGCAGGGCATGTTCCGCACCGACGACAGCGAAACCCCCGTGTTCAGCGAGACGCTCGAGCTCGACCTCGCGTCGATCGTGCCCTCGGTGGCGGGCCCGCGCCGTCCCCAGGATCGAGTCGCCCTGCCGGGCGTATGGCAGTCGTTCACAGCGGTGTACGGCGGGGGCGGCGACGACGAGGCCATCCGCAACGGCGACCTCGACCGCCTCGTCGAAGAGGGTGGCAATCCCGCCGCCGCGGGCGGCAATCCCGCCGCCGCGGGCGGCAATCCCGCCGCCGCGGGCGGCAATCCCAAGCCTGTCCCGGTGGCCGCAGGCAACGGCCACAGCGCCGCGCAGCTCGCCGACGGCGCGGTGGTGATCGCCGCCATCACCTCGTGCACCAACACCTCCAACCCGTCGGTGATGCTCGCCGCAGGCCTGCTCGCCCAGCACGCGGTGGAGCGCGGGCTCACCGTCGCCGCCCACGTCAAGACGTCGCTGGCACCAGGTTCACGCGTGGTCACCGACTACCTCAAGCGCGCCGGCGTCACCGACGCGCTCGACACCCTGCACTTCAACACCGTCGGCTACGGCTGCACCACCTGCATCGGCAACAGCGGGCCTCTCCCCGAGGAGGTGTCGAAGCGCATCGAGTCGGAGGACCTCGCGGTGGCCGCGGTGCTCAGCGGCAACCGCAACTTCGAGGGACGCATCCATCCCCAGGTGAAGGCGGCGTACCTGGCGTCGCCACCGCTGGTGGTCGCGTACGCGCTCGCCGGCACCGTCAACATCGACCTCACCACCGATCCGCTGGGACAGGGAAGCGACGGCAAGGACGTCTTCCTCAGCGACATCTGGCCCACCGCCGAGGAGATCGCCGAGGCCACCGAGAATGGGCTGCGCCGCGAGATGTTCCACGACGAGTACTCGCGCATCTTCGACGGCGACGAGCACTGGCAGAGGCTGCCCGCGCCGACCGGAGCGATGTTCGCGTGGGAGCCGGAGTCGACGTACGTGCGCGAACCGCCGTTCTTCGCCAATGTCGCGGAGCAACCCCGGGCGCCGGAGGCGATCGAGAACGCCCGCGTGCTCGCGCTGCTCGGCGACTCCATCACCACCGACCACATCTCGCCGGCGGGGAGCATCGCCCCGCAGTCGCCCGCGGCACAGTACCTGCGCGAGCACGGCGTGGAGTTGCGCGACTTCAACACCTATGGTGCGCGCCGCGGCAACCACGAGGTGATGATGCGCGGCACCTTCGCCAACATCCGGCTGCGCAACGCGCTCGCCGGCGGGCGCGAGGGAGGCTGGACGACCCATCTCGACAGCGGCGAGGTGATGTCCATCTACGACGCCGCCATGCGCTACGCGGACGACTCAGTGCCGCTCATCGTCATCGCCGGCAAGGAGTACGGTTCGGGGTCCTCGCGCGACTGGGCGGCCAAGGGCCCCATGCTCCAGGGGGTGCGGGCGGTCGTCGCTCAGTCCTTCGAGCGCATCCACCGCAGCAACCTGGTGGGGATGGGAGTGCTCCCGCTGCAGTTCCGCGAGGGCGATTCCGCGGAATCCCTCGAGCTCGACGGTCGCGAGCGCTACACCATCAGCGGCGTCGCCGGCGCCGGCCCCGGCACCACCATCGAGGTCACCGCCACCGGCGCCGACGGCGAGACCACCTTCGAGACCCTCTGCCGGTTGGACAGCGCCACCGACGTCGAGTACTACCGCGCCGGAGGCATCCTCACCCACGTCCTCCGTCAGCTGATGAGCTCCTGATCGGGCGGTCTGCGGCTGATCCGCTCCTGACCCGCCGCCTTCGGCTGGAGATGCCTCCAGCCGGTCTGGTACGTTCGCCTCGTTACCTGCCGCCCCCAGGGGAGGACAATCAGCTTCACATGAAGCGTCCGCCGGTCGCCTCGTTGCTTCTCCTCATCGGAGGCGTTCTCCTCGGCGTCGGCATCCCGCTGCCGTGGTCGACGGTGGCCACCGTCGACGGCAGCGCCAGTGCCTCGCTGCGCGGCATCGATTACGCGAGCTACGACGTCGCCACCACCGCGATCCTCGGCCTGCTCCTCATCGCCTGCGCATTCGCCGTCGCGTCCGGCTGGCGCTGGGCGCACCTCATCGCTCTCATCTCCGCCCTGCTGGCCTGCTTCTGGGCGGCCCTGGTCCTGGCGGCGGCGGCCAATCCGGCGGCGGCCACCAGCCCGCTCGTCAACGTCACCATCGGCTCCGGCGCGTACGTTCTCGCCGCCGGCGCGCTCCTGGCTCTGATCGGTTCTGTGATGAGTTTCCGCGGCCGCAACGTCGCCGCCGTCGCCTCGGCGGCGCCGTCCGGCGTGTCGTAGGGGGCGGACCCCGCCCGGGAGGGGCTAGGCTGTGGTCCGGCGACAGGGAGCTGTCGCCGGCCACGGTCAACCTCAGTCCATCCCTCCCGCCGCTGTCGAGGAACGCCGATGAAGCCCGCCCCTCGCCGCTGGCAGATCTCGGATGCCGCCCCCCTCACCGGCCATCCGGCGCTGCTCGGCAAGATCCTGGCCGCACGCGGCCACGACGCCGGCAGCGCCACCGCCTTCCTAGACTCCGCCGCCGCCTTCCACGATCCCAGCGGGCTGCGCGGCATGGACGCCGCCGTCGCCGTCCTCCGCGCCGCCATCGCTGAGAGCCGGCGCATCGCCGTCTACGGCGACTACGACGCCGACGGGGTCACCGCCTGCGCGCTGCTGAGCCGGGCACTGCGCAGCGCCGGCGTCGACACCGTCCCCTACATCCCCAACCGCATGAGCGAGGGCTACGGGCTCCATGGCGCCGCTCTCACCGAGCTGCACGCGCAGGGGGTGGGCTGCGTCATCACCGTCGATTGCGGTACCAGCAGCGTCGAGGTGGCGGCCGCACGGCCCGCCGGGATGCGCCTGGTGGTCACCGACCACCATCTCCCCCTGGCGCCGGACGGCACGCCCCCCGCGCTGGCGCCGGCCGACGCGCTCATCAACCCCAAGCAGCCGGGCTGCGAGTACGCCTTCGACGGGCTGGCCGGCGCGGGCGTGGCCTGGAAGCTGCTTGCCGCCCTCGAGGCGGCCGGGCTCGTCCCCAGCGGCAGCGCCGACGACGGCCTGGCCCTGGCGGCGCTCGGCACCGTCGCCGACATGATGCCGCTGCGCGGCGAGAACCGCCTCATCGTGCAGCGCGGCCTGCCCAAGCTTCGCGACCACCCCGGCATCCGCGCCCTCTGCGGTGCGGCAGGGCTGCAGTCCGATCTGCGCGCCAGTGACGTCGGCTTCGGCATCGGCCCCCGGATCAACGCCGCCGGACGCATGGAGGACGCCAGGCTGGCCCTCGACCTCTGCCTCTGCGAGGACGAGGGCGAGGCGGTCGCGCTGGCGGGCCGGCTGGACTCGCAGAACCGCGACCGCCAGGCCGCCGTCGCCATCGCGCTCGCCGAGGCGGAGGAGATGGTCGCCGCTCTGCCCGAGGACGCCCCCGCCATCGTGCTGGGCAGCCCCTCGTGGCCGATGGGCATCGTCGGGCTGGTCGCCGGCCGCCTCTGCGAGCGCTACGCGCGGCCCAGCTTCATCGTCTGCCTCGATCCCGCCGAGGCCAAGGGATCGGGTCGGTCGATCGCCGGCGTGCACATCGTCGAGGCCCTCGACGCCGCCGCCTCCACCCTGCTCCGCTACGGCGGCCACCGGGTCGCCGCCGGGTTCAGCCTGGAGGCGGCCCGCTTCGAGGACTTCGCCGCGGCGGTGAGCGCGGCGGTGGCGGCGCAGCTCGGCGGGGCGGAGCGCCAGCGGGTTGTGGCCATCGACGGCGAGATCACAGCCGCGGACTGCGTCCCCGCCACCTGCGACGTCCTCGACCTCCTGGAACCCTGCGGGCAGGGCAACGCCGCTCCGGTGCTGGCGTTGCGCGACTGCGCGGTGCTGTCCACCACCACCTTCGGGGCGTCGTCGCAGCACCTCCGCGTCGCCCTCGCCGACTCTGCCGGCATCATCGAGGCCATCGCCTTCTTCAAACCCAACCTCGCCGACCATCTGCCCCGCGGCCGCCGAGTAGACGTGTGCGTGGCTCTGGAGCGCGATGAGTGGCAGGGCCAGGTGCGCGTCCGCGCCCGCCTGCGCGACATCCGCCCGGCGCGCGCTGAGCCCGTCGTGGAGCTGACGGGAACCCCGGTCACACCCGTGACCGCAGCCCGCCCGCAGATCTAAGTGCGACCCCAGTCACACTCGTGATCGACGGCCGCCCGCACATCTGACCCGGTTCCTTTACACCCGTCCGGGCAGGTGCTAGCGTCGGCTCAACGACCACCGGCGGCAACGCCGGGGCGCTGTTCCACCCCACATCTCCGCGGCGCCCACCTGGCCGGGTCGAGCAGGGAGATCCAGCAGTGCCCGAGAGGACATCGATCCCCCGCATGGTGGTGGCAGGGGTGGGGTCCGGCGCGGGCAAGACCACGGTCGCGCTCGGCCTGGTGGGAGCGCTGCGCCGCCGCGGCCGCACCGTCCAGACCTTCAAGGCGGGGCCCGACTTCGTCGACTGCGCCTATCTCGCCCACGCCAGCCGGCGGCCCTGTCGCAACCTCGATTCCTGGATGCTCGGCCACCAGGGGGTGGTGCACTCCTTCGCCCATGGAGTCCAGGACGCGGACTGCGCTGTCGTCGAGGGCAGCATGGGCATCTTCGACGGCCACGGCGGCGTCCCCGAGGCCGGGGCGGCCGGAGCCGCCAGGTTCCCCGGCAGCACCGCCGAGCTGGCCACACTGATCGGATCTCCGGTGGTCCTGGTCGCCGATGTCAGCGACAGCGCGGAGACCGCGGCGGCGGTGGCGCTGGGGGTCCGGCAGCTCGACCCCACCCTCGACCTCATCGGCGTGATCCTCACCAAATGTCCCAGCGACTACCGCCGCCGCGTCGTCGAGGACGCCATCTGGAGCTGGGCGACGCTGCCGGTGCTCGGCGCGTTGCCCCGCATGGAGCACGTGCAGATCCCCGAGGTGCGCAACGGCCTGCTGCCGCTGACCGAGAACCCCCATGTCGATCCCGCGCTGGCCGAGCTGGCCACAGCTGTCGAGCGGCACTGCGACGTCGGTCTCATCGAACGCCTGATGAGCCGGGCCACGCCGGTGCAGTCGTCCAACGGCCATTCCCGGGCCGTGTCCCAGCCCTCCCCGGTACGCGTCGGGGTCGCCTTCGACGATGCCTTCTGCTTCTACTACGCCGAGAACCTCGAGCTTCTCGAGGCGGCGGGAGCGCAGGTGGTCACGTTCTCGCCGCTCGAGGACAGGGTGCTCCCTCGCGACGTCGACGCCATCTACATGGGCGGCGGCGTGTCCGAGATGTTCGTGCCACGTCTGGCAGCAAATCACTCGTTCATCGACTCCCTGCGTCGCGCCCACGCCCACCGCGTGCCCATCTACGCGGAGTGCGGCGGGCTGCTCTACTGTGCCCGCACGCTGCACACCAGCGACGGCAACGTGCACTCGATGGCGTCGCTTCTGCCCCTCGACGTCACCCTCGAGGCCGGCCTCTGCCACACCGGCTATCGCGACCTGCGCCTCGCCAGCGACGGCATCCTCGGCGACGCCGGCACCGCGCTGCGCGGCCACGAGTTCCACTTCGCGCGGCTGCTGTCGGGAGCGCAGGCGGGCACACACGCCTACTCGGTGCACGACGTCGAGGGCGAGCCGCTGGGTCTGGAGGGATGGAGCACACCGACCCTGCTCGCCTCCTTCGTGCACCTCCACTTCGGCCAGGACCCGCGGCTCGCCGAGCGCTTCGTCGACGCTGCGCGGGGCGGCCTGCGCCGCCGTCAGCTGCAGGCCGCCGAGGCGTAGCCTGACGCCCAGCCGACAGCCCCAGCCCGCGGTTGTCCTGACGGCCCGATGTAAGGTGAGCGCCATGCTCGAATCCCGGCCGTCCACCATCGCCGAGCTGCGCCGCACCGAGTACCGGGTGCTGCCGGTGCGCGCCGAGCTGCGCCGCAATCTGATCCGCCGCCTCGCCGCCGGGGACGCGCTCTTCAGCGGCATCCTCGGCTATGAGGAGTCGGTCATCCCCCAGCTGGAGAACGCGCTCCTCGCCGGCCAGGACCTCATCCTCCTCGGCGAGCGCGGCCAGGCCAAGTCCCGGCTGCTGCGAGGGCTGACCGCCCTGCTCGACGACGCCATCCCGGCGATCGCCGGCTGCGAGATCAACGACGACCCCTACCACCCCCTCTGCCGGCGCTGCCGCGACCTGGTCGCCGCCAGTGGCGACGAGACCGAGGTCGCCTGGCTCACCCCGGAGATGCGCTACAGCGAGAAGCTGGCCACCCCGGACACCTCGATCGCCGACCTCATCGGCGAGGTCGATCCCATCCGGGTCGCCGAGGGGCGCTACCTCAGCGACGAGCTGACCATCCACTACGGGCTCATCCCCCGCACCCACCGCGGCATCTTCGCGATCAACGAGCTCCCCGACCTCGCCGAGCGCATCCAGGTGGGCCTGCTCAACATCATCGAGGAGCGCGACGTGCAGATCCGCGGCTACCGGCTGCGCCTGCCACTCGACGTCTTTGTCGTGGCCACCGCCAACCCCGAGGACTACACCAACCGGGGCCGGATCATCACCCCCCTCAAGGACCGCTTCGGCGCCCAGATCCGCACCCACTATCCGACCAGCGTCGAGCACGAGATCGCCATTGTCGATCAGGAGGCGACCACCTTCGACGAGATGCCGGTGCCGGTGCACGTGCCCCACTACATGAAGGAGATCGTCGCGGAGTTCACCCAGCTGGCCCGCCGCCATCCCCAGGTCAACCAGCGCAGCGGCGTCTCGGTGCGCATGAGCATCGCCAACCAGGAGAACCTGGCCAGCAACGCGCTCCGCCGCGCCCTGCGCACCGGCGAGAAGGAGGCGGTGGCGCGCATCAGCGACCTCATCGCCCTGTCGGCGTCGAGTGGCGGCAAGCTCGAGCTCGAGACCCTCGACGAGGGTGACGACAGCGGCGTCCTCGACAAGATGCTGCATACCGCCTGCAGCAACGTCTTCCGGCGCCACTTCAACACCGGCGAGTTCGCCGAGCTGCTGCAGCGCTTCGACCGTGGCGGCTTCACAGTCGAGGTCGGCGACTCGCTGCCAGCGACGTCGTACGCCGCCGCGCTGAGCGAGCTGCCCGGCATCGACGCCGCCACCGAGAAGCTCGGCGAGGCCCCGAGCGCGACCTCTCGCGCCGCCGTGCTCGAGTTCATCCTCGAGGGCCTCCACCGCGGCAAGCGACTCAACAAGACGGAGATGGACGGCACCGCCGTGTACGGCGGGTGAGAAGCTCCCGCTTCAGCGCCTGGGACGGCACCCAGGACCCACTCGGGCCCGACGTCGAAGAGATCTTCAACCGGCTCAGCGAGGACGTCTTCCACGGCTGGGACTTCGAGACAGCTCTGCGGCGCATGCTCAGCCAGGGCTGGCGCGACAAGTCGGGACGGCGGCTCATGGGCCTCGAGGAGATGACCGAGCGGCTCGCCCGGCAGCGCCGCAAGCAGCTCGAGAAGTACAACCTCGACGGCGTCTTCAAGGACATCACCGAGAAGCTCGACAACGTCGTCCGGCTGGAGCGCCAGGGCATCGCCGAGCGGCTCGCCCGCGTCGACGAGGAGTCGGCGCGGCGCATCCTCGAGCGGGTGGCGGCCAAGCGCCGCGACCAGCTCGACAACCTTTCTCCCGATCCGGGCGCGGCGATTCGCGAGCTGCAGGGCTACGAGTTCATGGACGAGCGCGCCGAGCAGGCCTTCGCCCGCCTCCTCGAGGAGATCAAGAAGGGGGTCGTCGACACCTACTTCAAAGAGATGACCGAGCAGATGCGGGCCATGTCCGCGGAGGACGTCGCACAGCTGCGCGCCATGGCCCGCGACCTCAACCGGCTGGTGCGCGAGAAGCTCGAGGGCGTTCCCGAGGCGCAGCGGCAGCGCAGCTATGAGAGCTTCCTGGAGCGCTGGGGCCGCCTCTTCCCAAATGCGCCCCCCAAGGTCGACGACTTCCTCGACGAGATCACCAAGCAGATGGCGCGCATGGATTCGCTGATGCGTTCGCTGTCACCGGAGATGCGCCGCCAGCTCAGCGAGCTCGTCGACGCTGTCTTCGGCGACGCCGAGCTCCAATCGGAGCTCGCCGAGCTGGGCGCCGGCCTGGAGATGCTCTCGCCCCGCGGGGGCCTGGGCTCGCGCTACTCGTTCTTCGGGGGCGAGGAGCTGCCCCTCGACGAGGCCATGCAGCTGATGGGGCGGCTCCAGTCGATGGAGGAGCTGGAGCGCAGCCTGCGCGAGGTGTACCGCGGCGGCCAGATCCCGCCGGAGACGCGCCGCCAGCTCCAGGAGCTGCTCGGCGACGAGGCGGCGCGCAGTCTCGACCAGCTCTCCCACATGGCCGGTGAGCTGGAGGCCCGCGGGCTGGTGCAGCGCGACGCCGACGGCCTCCGCCTCACCGCCCGCGGCATGCGCCGCATCGGCCAGAAGGCGCTCGGCGACCTCTTCGCTCAGCTTCACAAGGATCGCTTCGGGGAGCACGCGCTGAGCCGTCGCGGCCAGCGCGGGGAGCGCGCCGAGGACAGCAAGCCCTACGAGTTCGGCGACCCCTTCGACCTCGACGTGGAGCGCACCGTCATGAACGCCATCCAGCGCCAGGCCTCCAACGCTCCCGGCGAGCGCACCGGTGTGCCCCTGCTGGCGCCGGACGACTTCGAGGTGCACCGCAGCGACTCGCTGACGCGGTCCTCGACAGTGCTGATGCTCGACATGAGCCGCAGCATGCCGCTGCGGGGATACTTCTACGCCGCCAAGAAGGTGGCCCTGGCGCTCGACTCGCTGATCCGCAGCCAGTACCCGCGCGATGCCCTGCACATCATCGGATTCAGCGACATCGCCCGCGAGATCCGCTCCTCCGATCTGCCCCATCTCAGCGTCAACGAATACGTGTACGGCACCAACATGCAGCACGGCCTGATGATGGCGCGGCGCCTGCTGGCGCGCGACGGCGCCGCCAACAAGCAGATCATCATCGTCAGCGACGGCGAGCCCACAGCGCACATCGAGAACGGCCGGCCGGTGTTCTTCTACCCGCCGCTGCCGGAGACGTTCGCCAAGACCCTGGTGGAGGTGCAGCGCTGCACGCGCGAGAACATCGTCATCAACACCTTCATGCTCGAGTCCAACCACCAGCTGGTCCAATTCGTCGACGAGATGACCAGGCTGAACCGGGGCCGCGCCTTCTTCATCAGTCCCGACCGGCTCGGCGATTACGTCCTCGTCGACTACGTCGCCAGCAAGCGGCGGCGCGCCGCATAGCAGGCTGATGGTGGCGGGGGAACCGGGCGACCGCACCGCCTTCGCGGAGCGGCTGCGCCTGCAGGTCGCCGCCCGGTACAGAGGTACCTCGGTCGAGATCGACCCCGCGCGCTACTGCCTGCGGGTGCGCGGCCCCGGAGTGGACATCGCGCTGCCGCTGTCGGCGCTGTACGCGGCGTGCGAACGCCAGCCGGCGCGCACCTCGTCGCTCATCGCCGACTTCGTCCGCAACGCCGAGGCGAGCATGGCGCCGCGCCCCGCCGAGACGGTGTCGCTATCGCGCGTGCTGTGGTGCGTGCGCAGCCGTCGCTACCTCGCCTCACTGGCGCGCAGCGAGGAGCTGCTCCACGAGGGGATCAGCAACGACATGGTCGCCTTCATCGCGGAATCGCTGCCGGGCCAGGTGATGCGCGGGGTACCGCGCGCGGAGTGGGAGGCTGCGGGCATCGACGTCGCCGCTGTCCGCCGCGCCGCCGACGAGAACACGGCGGCGCGCTTCACCCGCGTCGTCGAGCGCATCGGCGCCATCGACCGGATCCCCGCCGACGGCTGGCGGCTGGCCGGCGACTCGCTGTACCAGGGGAGCATCGTCATGGTCGAAGCGGTGCTGCGCGCCTTCGTCGAGCGCGCCGGGGGTGACGTGCTCATCGGTCTCCCCGACCGCTCGGTCGCGCTGGTCATCCCGGCAGCCCTCCCCGGCGCGGAGCTGTTCCCACCCAGGGTGGTGCAGGAGTGGCGCGAGGCCATGAATCCGTGCTCGCCCGAGGTCCTGCGCAGCGACGGCCGCACGCTCCGCGCCCTGGAGCACGGCCGCCGGGCCACCTCGCTGCTCCCCTGGCTCAACGACTGAGTTCGGGGGTCCTGCCGCGGATCGCTGTCAGGAAATCCGTGTCGTCGGGGCGGGCGCGTCGATGACCCGGGTGCGCGCCTCCTCGCGTCGCGCCGCGATCGCTGTCAGCGCAGCCAGCGCGGCGGCCCCGACCAGGCTGCCGCTGATGCGCATTGCGCTCCGCATGGCGTCGCCGCTGCCCGCCCCCGGGAGGGCCGGGCCCTCGCCGAACCACACGGTGACCGCAGTCTGCTCGGTGCGCTCGCCGTGGCGGTGGGAGCGGGCTCTCTCCACGCGCACCGCCGCCGGGGTCAGCGGGTGACGGTCCGCCCGGCCCGACAGCGCCCCGTCGAGGCGGCGCAACGCCGCGGTGGCAGCCGATCGCAGCGCACCCGATCGCGTCGTGGACATGCGCATCGCGCCGGCCGCGGCGCGGGCCAGCGGACCGGCCGCCCTCAGCATCGCCGGGGCACTGGAGGCCATCGGCCACAGGATAGCCCGCTCACCCGGCGTTCATGTGTCGCGCCGCTCGCCGGTCGCCACCGGCCGTCGGCCGCAATCCCGCCGGGGTCGCCTGCTAGCGTTGCCCCGGTGATAGCTGTCCCCGACCACGAACAGCGCATCGTCGCGGCCCTCTGCGGAGCCGCCGCGGCCTCGCAGCCCAGCGATCAGGCTGGCGCCTCCAACCCCGCTCAGGACATGCTCGCCGTCGCCGAGTCCATCGCCGAGCGTGGCGCCCTCGACGTCGATGACCTGCGCCAGCGACAGCTGCCGGATGCCAGTGGCACCGCGTTGCTGCTGCGCGCTCTCCCGTTCGGGCTGGCCACGCCGCTCGACCGACCCAGGCTGCGACGCGACGCCTATCGCTATGCCTCCGCCGCCGGGGCCGACGAGGGCACCGCGCTGGTCTGCGTCGCCGCCGCCCTGGTCGCCGCCGACCTGCTCCGCTTCGACCCCGTGATGACCGCCATCCGGGTCAGGCAGTCGCTCCTCGAGGACGCCCCCATGGCGCTGCTCAACCGCCTCACCATCCTCGACCCCGCCAGCGGGATCACGGCAGCCCACGCTGAGCCCGCAAGCGAGACCACGATCGCCGCCGCGGATCCCGATAGCAAGGTCGCTTCGGCCCACCCTGACCCACCCAACGACATCACGACCGCCGGCGCGGATCCCGGAAGCACGGCCACCCCGGCCGGAGCCGATCCCGCCAGCGAGATCAGCAACGCAGACACCGATCCCGGGGCAGCCCTCCAGGCGGCCCTCAGCGTGCTGGCCTGGACCGACTGCGCGGGCGTCTCGGCAGTGCTCGCCCGGCTCAGCGACAGCGGGCCCAGCGACGTCGCCGCCCTCGCCGCGGCCCTGGCCGGAGCGGCCTCCGGTGCCTGTGACGTCCCCGTCAACGCAGAGTTCGCCGAGCGAGCCGGCCGCGTCGCTGCAGCGCTGGCCTCCCTGGCCGCGGCCGCAGTCCCGTAACGCGTCCCCAGACGGGATTGCACCGGGCGCTAAGATCCCAGCGTGGCAGACAAGGGCCGGCACATTCGCATCCTCACCGCCAAGGTCGGCCTCGACGGCCACGACCGCGGCATCAAGGTGATCTCCCGCGCTCTTCGCGACGCCGGCGTCGAGGTGATCTACACGGGGTTGCACCAGACCCCTGAGATGGTGGTCGACGCCGCCATCCAGGAGGACGTCGACGGGATCGGCATCAGCCTGCTCAGCGGAGCGCACATGACGCTCTTCCCCGAGATCATCCGGCTGCTTCGCGAGCGCGACGCCGGTGACATCGTCGTCTTCGGCGGCGGGATCATCCCCGACCAGGATGTCGAGGCCCTGCGCAAGCTGGGTGTCGACAAGGTGTTCACTCCGGGCACGTCGCTTGACGAGGCGGTCGCCTACGTCAAGGAGCGCTTCGGCAAGGTCGCCGCCTGAGGTCGGGGGCTGGACTCCCGAGCTCTCGCCGCGGTGACCCTGGCGTCGCACGCCAACGCCGCCCTCGCCGCCGGCACGCCGCTCCGACTCCCGGCGCATCCGGCGTTCATGGTGGTGCGGCGGGCGCGGCACGTGGATGGGAGTGGCCCGGCGGACGTGGACAGCTGGTTCGCCGAGATCCGCGCCGGCGGAGGGCCGGTGCTCCTCGCTGACGCCGGCGTCGATGGCGACAGCATCGTGGTCACTCCGACGGCGGGATGGCGGGTCGGTACCGCCGACGGCGGGCTGGTGCTGTCGCCATGTGAGCCATTCGAGGTCGAGCTGATCGAGCTCGATGAGGTGACCGATCTCCTGCGCGCCGCAGCTGTCGCCGCTCGCGAGGTCGCAGGTGGGGACGCTCCGCCGCTGTGGTACGAGGCGGTCAACCGCGCCATCGCCATCCTCGATTCCAGCGGCAGTGGCGAGGAGCTCTCCGACGTTGCCTGGCCGCATTTCCTGCTGCCGACGGCGTCGCCCCTGCGCGCGCACCGATTGGCGGCGTCGGCGGCAACCCTGTGGCTGTGGGACGGCCCGGGCGCGTGGACCGGCCCCGCTGCCGACCTGGCCCACGCGCGGCTCCGCGAAGCCGTCGGGGATGCGCTCATCGCCGCAGTCGACGCTGCGTCCTGACGCGAAATCTCCGGACCAGGCGGGCCAGATCACACAGCCACACTGGTGGGCGCTCGGGCCAGCGAGACCTGTTGCGGCAGAGGTGGCAGAGTCAGCAGACCACCGTCATCGGCACGCACCAGCTGCCAGCCGCCTTCGTGCACGGACCAGTGATGGCGGTTGCAGAGAAGGACAAGGTTCTGCAGGTCGGTTCGGCCGCCCTGGGCCCAGTGGACGACATGGTGCGCCGCGGTCCACGATGCGGAACGGTCGCAGCCCGGCCAGCGGCAGCCTCGGTCGCGGATGTTCAAAGCCCGGCGCGTCGCCCCGGGGACGACCCGCTCCGACCGGCCCACGTCGACGACCGCCGAGCGGGAGTCGAGGAGCACTCGGGTGATGGTGGCGTCGCAGGCGAGCCGCCGCACGGTGGCGCCCGCGACCACCCCGGCGTACTCCATCTCGCCGCCGGGAGAGCCGACCAGATCGAGGAGCGTCTCCAGCGTGGTGGTCACCTGGATGTGAGAGCGCTGGCTGGCGCGCTGCGGGACGACACCGACGTCGAGACTGCGCGCACAGAGCTCGACGAGCGCGTCGGCGCAGCGCTGTGCTCGAGGGCGGTCGTCCTCCGACCCGGCACGGCGGGCGAGGGACTCGAGCGCGGTGCGCAGGAGCGCGCCGCCCTCGGGGTCGAAGAAGCCTGAGAGCGCCACGCCGCCGTCACCGCAGGGCTTGACCTCCAACGTGCGCCACTCGCGCTTGGCGGCCTGCTCCGCGAGGAAAGCCTCGCGATCGGCCTCATGGCGGAGGTGCGCGCAGATCTCGCGAAAGCGCACCACCTCCACGGTCTGCGCCTGCGCGAGGAGCCCGGCCTCGTCGAACCGTACGGTTGCCGAGGCAGACTCATCGATGGCGCTGGCCGTGCTGGCGATCAGCGCCAGATGCGCGAAGCCGAGCCTCCCGTCCGACAGCGCGGTGGTGCTCTGCGTGAGCCGGACCGCCTGCTCACCAACGCAGATCGAGGCAGCGGCGGCGGTGCTGGTCATGCGGCAGTGCTGGCGCATCCAGGAGATCGGGCTGGGATTGTCGTACACGCCCTCGTCGTACACTGCGGCAAAGCGCGCCGCATCGCGGGCGAAGTCGAGCTCCAAGCAGTTGATGAGCGCCCGCTTCAAACAGAGAACGTCGATGAGCTCGCCCTCGTCGCAGGACTCAGACGGACGCTGGCAATAGCCGGCCACGACCCGTCCGAGCTGGGCCAGATCCGGTGACGTGAGAGCGAGAACCATGCCATGTAGCATAGCGAACAGACGTTCGCAATGCAAGGAGAAATCCCTTACACAGCAAGATGTTACCGCACTGTGACACGACCACCGGGCGGACATTGGGGGGTGGCACGGCGTTACCGCTGAACCACTCCACACTGGCGCGGACACGGACGGGACAACCCGTCCAAGACCATGATTGCCCAGCCATGGACGATGACGCGGCGAAGCGCCTCGTGCGCGAGGGCTACAACAGGATTTCGCGCGAGTACCGCGGAGACGCCATTGCCCCCGAGACGAACTACCCGGCCTGGATAACTTTGCTGAGCGACGGACTCAGCAGTGGCGAGCCCGTGCTTGACCTCGGCTGCGGCAACGGGGTACCCGTCAGCCAAGCGCTGAGCGAGCGCTACGCCGTAACCGGGATGGACATCTCCGACGTGCAGATCCAGCGCGCCCGCCGTCTCGTTCCTCAGGCCACCTTTCTGCGCGCCGACATGACGGAGGTCGAATTTCCACGTGCCAGTTTCACCGCCGTGGTTTCGCTGTTCGCGCTGATTCATGTTCCCATCGCACAACAGCGGCACATGATCGAGCAGATCGGTAACTGGTTGCGTCCGGGCGGACGGCTCCTGGCGACGGTCGGTCATACGGCCTGGACGGGCATCGACCAGAACTGGCACGGCGGCCGGATGTACTGGAGCCAGGCCGGCGCCGCCACTTACGCGCGATGGCTCGACCAAGCGGGATTCGACATCCGGAAGCAGAGCTTCATCCCCGAGGGCGAGACCGGTCACGAGCTGTTCCTCGCCATCCGCGCCCAGTGAGCCCCCCGCCGCGGACCCAGGCGGGCTCACCACACCAGGTGAGCCCGCCTGGCCGCCTACTGCGGCTGCGGGGTGATGCGGATGTAGGGCTTCGGCGACTTGTAGCCGGGGAAGATCTGCTTGGCCTCGTCGTCTGACACGGAGCCGGCGATGATCACGTCGTCGCCCTGCTTCCAGTTCACCGGCGTCGAGACGCGGTGCTTGGCTGTCAGCTGCAGCGAGTCGATCACCCGCAGGACCTCGTCGAAGTTGCGCCCGGTGGTCATCGGGTAGACGAGGATCAGCTTCACCTTCTTGTCCGGTCCGATCACGAAGACGTTGCGGACCGTCTGGTTGTCAGCCGGGGTGCGCTGGGCTGGGTCACCCGAGGTGCTGGCCGGCAGCATCCCGTACAGCTTCGAGACGTTGAAATCGGCGTCGCCGATGATCGGGTAGGTGGGCCGTGCGCCCTGGGTCTCCTCGATGTCGTCGGCCCACTTCTCGTGCTTGTCGATGGGGTCGACGGAAAGTCCGATGATCTTGACGCCGCGGCGATCGAACTCAGGCTGGATCTTGGCCATGTAGCCGAGCTCGGTCGTGCAGACGGGGGTGAAGTCCTTGGGGTGCGAGAAGAGCACCGCCCAGGAGTCGCCGAGCCAATCGTGGAACTTGATCCTTCCCTGGGTGGTCTCCGCCTCAAAGTCGGGCGCCGTGTCCCCGAGCGATAGCGTCATCGTGGTCCTCCTCCTAGCTAGGGTCAGTGGCCTCGCGCGTCAGCGACCCCATGATCGCCGAACCCCGCGTTCCGGCGGCTCAGCCGCCCGGCGCCCGGTATCCCACAGTCTTCTTCACCGCGCCGTCGATCTCCTCGGGGGAGAGCAGGACGCGCACCGAGCAGCTCGCTCCCCCGGCGGCGCTGACCCCCAGGCTGAGGGCTGCCACGCTGGCGTTGTCAGGCAGGTCGACGATGACGATGACGTCGTCCTCGCCGAACACGAAGTAGAAGCACTCCACGCTGCCGCCCAGGCCCTTGACGGCCTCGTCGATCGCCGCTCGCCGCCCTGAACCACCCTCTTTGAACAGGCCCTTGACGCCGTCCACCGTGTAGGACGCCTCGATCATGTACTTCGCCATGGCCACGACCTCTTGTTCCCGGGCCGCGCGCGCGGCCACCCTCGAGCCGATCGTGACAGGTTCACCAGGGCGCCCGGAGGCCCGCCAAAGCCTCCCAAAGCCGCTCCGGCCCGGTCAAATTCCCGTCGCGAAGCGACAGCGGCGCGCGAGGCGCGCCGAGGGGTGGGGGTGAGCGTGGTCGGATTCATTCCGACCATGCGAGGGGCGGGGATCTGCCCCGCCCCTGTTAGAGTGCCAGGCCATATGGCGACCATCGAATTGCAGGCCAGCACCCGCGAGCAGCGCGGCAGCCACAACAGGCCGCTCCGCCGCCAGGGGGTGGTTCCGGCGGTTCTGTACGGTCATAACGTCGAGCCCCGCGCGATCGCCACGCAGGCGGCGGCGCTGCACCGCGTCTGGATGCGCGCAGGGCGCACTCAGCTCATCGACCTCAAGGTCGACGGTGAGCGTGTCCAGAAGGTCCTGGTACGCGAGATCCAGACCAACCCGCGCAACGGTCACGCCATCCACGCCGACTTCTTCGCCGTCAACCTCCGCGAGAAGCTCACCGCCGACGTGCCCGTGGTGATCACCGGCGAGTCGCCGGCGGTCGTCGACAGCAAGGTGGGCACCCTCCAGCAGCTGATCACCACGCTGCGCGTCGAGTCCCTGCCCGCCGACCTCCCCGGGCAGTTCAGCGTCGACGTCAGCGGGCTGCTCGAGATCGACGCGGGCATCCACGTGCGCGAGATCGTCCTTCCCGAGGGGGTCGTCCTGGTCCACATCGACCCCGACGAGCTGGTGGTCAAGGTCACCGCCCTGCGAATCGTGGAGGAGGAGCCCGAGGTCGCCGCCGAGGAAGGCGCGGCCGAGGCTGCGGAGGGTGAGGGCGAGACCACCGAGGAGGCTCCCTCGGAGTAGCTCCCGGCGGGCACGCGCGGCGCTGTGGGCTGACTACCATCCGCGGGATGCTCGCCGTCGTGTTCACCTGCGACAAGACCAACGTCTTCGACGATCTCTGCACCACTCTGCAGGGCCGTGACCCCACGGGAATTCTCGGACCGCTCATCGAGCACCTGATCGGCCCGATCGTCGTCTTCGCGCTCGTCTTCGCCATCGGCAGGGCGCTGCGCCGCGCCGTGGAGCGCGCCGTGAACCGCGCCAGCGGCGATGCCCAGCTGCGTGCCCTGGTGCGCAACATCGGCGGAGCGGTCATCTACTTCTTCGCGATCGTCAGCGGGCTAGTCACCGCCGGCATCAACGCGGCCTTCATCCTCACCTTCGGCGGGCTCGCCAGCCTGGCCATCGGACTCGCCTTCCAGGACGTCCTCCGCAACGTGCTCGCCGGCATCTGGCTGCTCGTCGAACGGCCCTTCAAGATCGGCG
>DAIUFS010000004.1:0-70829 GCA_036844485.1 Candidatus Dormiibacterota bacterium
GTCACCAGGTCGCCGAACCACATGTGCGCCATCTCGTGGAGGATCGTTCCCGCCCGCCACGCCAGCACGGTGGCCGGCACGGCACCGCGGTAGATGGTGCTCTCCTCGTTGAAGGTGACACACGCGACGTTCTCCATCGCGCCGGCGTTGAACTCGGGCACGAAGAGCTGGTCGTACTTGGCGCCGAAGGGATACGGCGTCTTGAACCGATCAGCGAAGTGGGTCAGCCCCTGTTTGGTGATCTGGAAGATCTCCGCGTCATCGAGGTAGCGGCGCAGCGATTGCCGGCAGTAGAGGTTGAGCTCGATGCCCTCGTGTGAGTCGGTGACCCTCGCGTACGGCCCGGCGACGATGGCGACCAGGTAGCTGGACATCACGGGCGACTCATCGAAGTGGGTGGTGGAGGCCGCCGGCTTCCCGCCGCCATCCTCGCTCCGCGCCACCGGCGCATTGCTGACAACAGTCCACTCCGATGGCGCCGTGACGTGCAGTGTGAAGCGAGCCTTGAGGTCCGGCTGGTCGAAACAGGCGAAGACGCGGTGGGCCTCAAAGGGCTCGCACTGCGTGTAGACGTAGACGTTGCCGTCGGCGGGATCGACGACCCGATGGAGCCCCATCCCGGTGTGCGAGTACCGGCAGTCGGCGACCACCCGAAGGCGGTTGTCCGTCTGCAGGCCGGAGAGCGCGATGCGATGGTCGGAGAATGCGGCCGTGTCGACGGCGCTGCCGTTGAGGACGATCTCGCGAACGGCGGCGGCCTCGAGGTTGAGGAACGTGGACGCTCCATCGGGGGCGGAGAACTCGATATCGGCGACGCTGCGGAAGGTGGGCGAAGCCGGGCCACCAGTGAGGTCGAGCTCGACGTCGTAGGTCAGGCCGGATATCAGGGCGAAGCGCTCCTCGGCCTCGGAGCGCAACAAGTCGTCAGGGGTCACGCGTCCTAGCCTATCGTCCCGGTGGCCGCCTCTGTCTTTCTCACCCGGCTCGTTGCAGCGCCTGGTCGAGGTCGGCGAGGAGGTCGTCGAGATCCTCGATTCCCACCGAGAGCCTGAGCAGGCCCTCGGCGAGACCGATGCGGCGGCGCTCCTCCAGCGGCACCGAGGTGTGGGTCATCAGGCCCGGATGCTCAGCGAGGGACTCCACAGCCCCGAGGGACTCGGCCAGAGTGAACAGCCGCAGTGCCTCGACGACCCTGACTGCGGCCGCCTCGTCGGCGAGCTCGAACGACACCATTCCCCCAAAGACCCCGCCCATCTGCCGCAGCGCCAGCTGGTGCTGCGGGTGTGACTCGAGCCCCGGATGATGGACGGCGCGAACCGCGCGGTGGGCCTCGAGGTGGCGGGCAATGGCGAGTGCGTTGTCGCTGTGCTTCTGAACGCGGAGGGCAAGTGTCTTGAGCCCGCGCAGCAGCAGCCAGCAGTCGAACGGTGAGGGGACGGCCCCGACAGCGTTCTGGTGGAAGCGCAGGCGTTCCGCCACGCTGTCATCGGAGGTGACCAGGCAGCCGCCGAGGACGTCACTGTGGCCGCCGAGATACTTGGTGGAGCTGTGCATGACGATGTCCGCGCCAAGCTCGAGCGGGCGCTGGACGTACGGCGTGGCGAAGGTGCTGTCGACCGCCAGGGCGGCGCCGTGCCCGTGCGCCACCTCCGCAGCCGCGGCGATGTCGACGACGCGCAGCAGGGGGTTGGTGGGGCTCTCGATCCAGACCAGACGGGTGCGGTCGGTGATGGCTGCCTCGATCGCTCCCGGCCGGGTGGCGTCGACCGCGCTGAAAGCGAGCCCATACCGCCGCATCACCTTGTCGAAGAGGCGGTACGTGCCGCCGTACGCGTCCTCCATGTAGACGACGTGATCACCGGGATCGAGCAGGAGCAGGGCTGTGGCGGTCGCGGCCAGGCCGGATGCGAAGGCCAGACCGTGCCTGCCCCCCTCCAGTGACGCCAGGCAGGTCTCGAGCTGCTCGCGGGTGGGGTTGTTGCTGCGCGTGTACTCGTAGCCGCCGTGCCGGCCGATCCCCTCCTGCGCGAAGGTGGTGGCCAGGTGGATGGGCTGAACGACCGCTCCAGTGGCCGCGTCGGGGCCCTGTCCCACATGGATGGAGCGGGTGGCGAAGCCTGCTCGCTCTGCTGTCATCTCAGCGGTGGTGGGCGACGTATTCGAGCAGATCTGCCCGGGTGATCACGCCGACGGGCCGGTCGGCGTCGATGATGGTCACGGCCGCCTCCCCCTTGAGCAGTGGGGCGAACGCCTCGTCCAGCGGCGCATCGGCGGCCACGGAGGTGAACGGGGGATCCATGGCCGCCGAGACGGAAGCGGTCACCACGGCGGGGTCGCGGTAGACGCGGTCGAGCAGAGTGCGCTCCGCGATGCTTCCCACCACCGTCCTGTCGCCATCGGTGCCCTCGACAACCGGAAGCTGGGAGATGTTGTAGCGCTGCATGAGGTCGATCGCCTCGCCGACTGTCTTGCCGACCTCGACCGCGACCAGCGACGGGACGGTCCCGTCGGCGGCGTGGGTGGCCAGGACCTCGCGCACCCGGGCGGGCCCGAGCCGGTCGAGGAAGCCGTTCTGGCGCATCCACTCGTCCGAGAAGAACTTGCTCAGGTAGTTGCGGCCGGTGTCGGGAAGCAGCACGACGATGACTCCCTCGGGGTCGGTGTCCGCTGCCACCACCAGGGCGGCGTGCAGGGCCATGCCCGCCGAGCCGCCGACCAGGATGCCCTCCTCGCGCGCCAGCCGCCGGGATGCGACGAACGCCTCACGGTCGGTCACCTGGATGATGCGGTCGACCACCGCGGGGTCGAACGTGCCGGGCCAGAAGTCCTCGCCGACGCCCTCGATCTTGTAGGGAGCGATCGGACCCGAGAAGATCGAGCCCTCGGGGTCGGCGCCGACCACCTGCACAGCCGGGTTCTGGTCCTTGAGATAGTGTCCAGTGCCGCTGATGGTGCCTCCGGTGCCGACTCCGGCGACGAAGACACTGATTCGCCCGTCGGTCTGGCGCCACAGCTCGGGGCCGGTGGTCTGGTAGTGCGCCTCGGGGTTCTTGGCGTTGAAGTACTGGTTGGGCTGATACGCACCAGGGATCTCACGCGCCAGCCGATCAGCGACCGAGTAGTACGACTGCGGCGAGTCGCGGTCGACGTTGGTGGGGCAGACAACCACGTCCGCGCCGTACGCCTTGAGCAGGCTGATCTTCTCCGCCGACATCTTGTCGGGCATGACGAAGATCATCTTGTAGCCCTTGATCGCAGCCACCATGGCCAGGCCGTGGCCGGTGTTGCCCGAGGTGGGCTCGATGATGGTGCCGCCCGGACGGAGCTGGCCGCCTCGCTCGGCCTCCTCGACCATCCCCAGGGCGATGCGGTCCTTGACGCTGCCTCCCGGGTTCAATTGCTCGAGCTTGGCGAGGACGGTGGCGCCCACCCCGCGGGTCAGCGCCCGGAGCCGCACCAGGGGCGTGTTGCCGACCAGGTCGAGGATGCTGTCGGAGTACTCCACCGCCCGGATTCTAGGCGTGTCGCCGCCCGTTGCCCGAGCGCGGTCGGCGCGGCGGGACGGCTATTCGCCCGCGCTCACGGTGCGCAGGAGGTAGGCGCTGTCGACGTAGTCCTGCACCATGCGGGTCGCGGAGAAGCGCGGACCGTTGGTGCGCAGCGAGCGCTTGATGCGGCGCACCCAGCCGTGCGGGATCCCGTCGGCATCGCGCTCGTAGAAGAGCGGCGCCACCTCATGCTCGAGGAGATCGTAGAAGGCGGTGGCATCGCGCGAGTCCTGCACGCTGGGGTCGTACACGGGGTCACTCGGGATACCCCAGCCGTTGGCTCCATCGAAGGCCTCCGCCCACCAGCCGTCGAGAATCGAGAGGTTGAGGCCGCCGTTGAGAACCGACTTCATACCGCTGGTGCCGCTGGCCTCCAGCGGCGGGCGGGGGAGGTTGACCCAGAGGTCGCAGCCGGCCACCAGCTGGGAGGCGATGCCGAGGTCGTAGTTGTCGAGAAACGCCACTCGCTCGGCGGCATTGGCAAGCTCCTTGAACGAGAACAGTCCCTGCGCGGAGCGCTTGCCCTCCTCATCGTTGGGATGCGCCTTGCCGGCCAGGATCAGCTGCATGGGACGCGCCCGGTCGGTGATCAGCCTGGACACCCGCTGAGGTTCCAGGGTGAGCAGGTAGAGGCGCTTGTAGGTAGCCAGCCGGCGGGCGAAGCCGATCGTCAGCGCGTCGGCGCTGAACCCGCGCTCGGCTGCCGCCACCATCTCGCGGTCCTCGCTGCGAGCCAGGCGCGTGGCCACGGCTCGATCGCGCACGTATTCGACGAACTCCGCCCGCAGCCGGCAGCGCAGAGCCCACAGCTCGGCGTCGGGGATCTCCTCGACCGCCGCCCAGGTCTCCGCATCCGCCGCCCGGGTTATCCAGCCGTCCGCGAGATGGCGGTCGAGCAGCGCGCGGGTTGCCGGCGCCATCCAGGTGGGCACGTGCACGCCGTTGGTGACATGGCCAATGGGCACTGTGTCAACCGGGCGCTCGGGGAAGAGTGGCTGCCACATCTGCCGCGCCACCTCGCCGTGGCGGCGACTCACCGCGTTGGCGCAGCGGCTCATCTTGATCCCGAGAGGCGTCATCACGAACGGCTCGTGGGGATTCTCCGGCCTGGTGCGACCCAGCTGCAGAAAGCTGTCGAAGTCCATGCCGATCTCACCGGGAAAGTCCCCCATCACCTCGGCGATCTCAGCGGTGTCGTAGCCCTCGTTGCCGGCCGCGACCGGCGTGTGGGTGGTGAAGACCGTCCGTTCCCGCGCGGCCGCGAACGCGGTGTGGCGGTCGACACCGGCGGCGATGTCGCGCCGAGCGAGCTCCAGGGGTGCGAGGCCCGCGTGGCCTTCGTTGAGATGGACCACAGCGGGGTCCATGCCCATCGCCTCGAGCGCCCGCATCGACCCGATACCGAGCAGCGCGTATTGAGCCAGTCGGATGGCCCGGTCGCTCTCGTAGAGCCGTGCCGTGATCCAGCGATCGGTTCGGGAGTTCTCGCGCCGGTCCGCATCGAGCAGGAAGAGCGGGACGCGCCCCACCTGCACGCGCCAGACCTGCACGGTCAGCTGCCGCCCGCGCAGGGGGACGCTGACCGTCACCGGTTCACCATCCGTGTTGCGGACAAGGGCGGCAGGAACGCGCTCAGGATCGAGGGGAATCCAGTACTCGTGCTGGTATCCGGTCCGGTCCATGCGTTGCAGGAAGTAGCCCTGTCGGTAGAGGAGCCCGACGGCGACCATGGGCACCGCCATGTCGCTCGCCTCCTTGAGGATGTCGCCGGCCAGAACGCCCAGGCCGCCCGCGTAGATGGGCAGCGATGTGTGCACCGCGAACTCCGCGCAGAGGAAGGCGACGGGCCGCTGCGCTGACGCGTGTCCGGGCATGGGCGGTCGGGCTCTATCGGACTCGACGGTGGCGAGGATGGCCTTCGCCTGCTCCATGAGGCGCTCATCCGACGCCACCCGCTCCAGCGTCGCGGAGGATGCGTCCAGCAGCAGCCGCACGGGATTGCGGTTGCTGCGATCCCAGCTCAGCGGGTCGATGGCCGCGAACACCTCGTTGCCTCCTGGGGTCCACGACCAGCGGTAGTTGTAGGCGAGGCGCGCGAACGCCGCCATCGGCCCGGGGAGCCTCGCCGCCAGATCATCCGCGGCGCGGGTCATCTCGGTGCTGCCGTCCACGAGCAGGGTGGCCTGAGCAGCCGTCTCCGTCATTGCGGCGCGATCGTAGGTCGCGGAGTCGGCGGCAGGGCCGCGACCAGGGCCCGAACGCCCGCTGCGGGGCCCTCGCGGTGGCCGAACACGGCGGTTCCGGCCACCAGGACCGTCGCTCCCGCCGCGGCGCAGGCCGATGCGGTCTCGGCGTCGACGCCGCCGTCCACCTCGAGCTCCGTGGCCAGCCCTCGACTGTCGATCTCGGCGCGCAACACGGACACCTTCTCCAGGGTATGGAGGATCAGTCGCTGTCCCCCAAACCCCGGGTTGATGGTCATCACCAGGGCAAGGTCACAGATCTCGAGGACGTCGTGCAGCGCGGCGACCGGGGTGCTGGGGTTGATCGCCGCTCCCGCCCGGCAATCGAGCGCGCGGATCGCCGAAAGAGTGCGATGGAGGTGGGGAGACACCTCCTGGTGCACCGTGATGCCGTCGGCGCCGGCCGAGGCGAAGGTCTCCAGGTGTCGCTCCGGCTCGCGGATCATGAGGTGAAGCTCGAGCGGCAGAGCCGTCTCGCGGCGCAGCGCCCGTACGGTGTCGATCCCGAAGGTGAAGTTGGGCACGAAGCTCCCATCCATGACGTCAACGTGGAGACGCTCTGCCCCACTCCCGTCAAGCGCGTGAACCGCGTCAGCAAGGTAGGCAAAGTTGGCGCCCAACAGGCTGGGAGCGATGCAGACAGCGTCGGGACAACCCGGCCAGGTCGAGCGGGGCACCGTCCGAGCCTACTCGATGCACAGTGCGAGGACCCACCTCCGAGCGTCGGACGACGGTTGATGTCTCCGGGCAAAGATGGGTATCGGTCCAGTAGCCTAAAGTTAGTGTCTTCATGGTAGGAAGATGAGCTCCCGCCTCAGTGCGGGGATTGACGCCGACACGGCGCTCGACCGCGCCCTCCTCGACCTGCTCGCAGCTCTGCGCGATGAGAGGGGGGCCCCGGAGGCCCGCGATTCCCTGGCGGCGATGCTCGCCCGCCACGCCCTCATCGAATCGGTACGTGGTTGCGCGCTCTGCCTCATCGATGGGGACCACGCGCTGCGCGTTGCCGGGGTGGCCGGTGATACCGGCACGGTGGCTGCGGGCTCGCTGTGGCAGTTGGCCCACTCACCCCTGGCTGAGGCCCTCGCTGGGATCGACATCGCCCGGCCGGTCGGGGACGACCTCAGCAATCTGGCACGAGCGCTGGGTGTGAGGCAGAGTGACCAGCTGCTTGCGGCCCCGCTGCGCATCGGAGAGCGAGGCGGCGGGGAGCCGACCTCGCTCGGCGCTCTCCTGCTGATCCGCGATCGGCCGGATGCTCTCTCTGACGAAGAGTGCGCCTTCCTCCAGAACTACACGTCGCTGGTGGCCCTGGCGCTGCTCGGAGCGGCGCCCGCACAGGACTGGGCAGGGCGCGCGCGCCGCCTGCATCGGACGGTGAACGCCGCGGTGACCTGATGGGCTCGCTCGACGCCGAGGAGATCGTCCCGCGCGTCCTGCAGAGCACCTGCCGGTCGCTTGAGGCCAACCGCGCTGTCCTGCTGCGCCTCGAGGCAACGGAGCTCGTCATGGAGGGGGTCCACGACGTCGACCGACCGGTGCTGGCCGACTGGCGGGGTCCCATCGCCCGCCTGCCGCTGTTTCTGGAGGCGATGGCCTCCGGAGAGGTGGTGGCGGGCGACAGCGAGGCGTGTGAACGTCTGCCGGATGGCGCTAGGGAGGCGTTCGGCGACGTCTGTCATGCGCTGATCCTGCCCATGCGCCTGCATGAGAACGGGACCGGCTTCATGGCGGTGTTCCGGCGCCAGCCGCGCCCCTTCGTCCACGACGACTCCATAACTCTGCAACTGCTCGGGCACGTTGCTCGTGTGGCACTGCGCAACTCGCGCATGTACGCGGACGCGCAGGCCGCGTCACAGGCGATGGCGTCGTTCCTCAACCTCATCGTGCACGACCTCCGCGCGCCACTCACGGTGCTGTCGGGCTACGTCGACCTGCTTCGAGGCGGCACGTTCGGCGAGGGCCCCGAGGCCTGGCAGAAGCCCATGGACCTGATCGCCGGCAAGCTCCACGAGACCCATCGACTGGTTGACGACATCCTGCTCGCCGCCCGCTTGGAGAGCGGCGCCATCCCGGCGACCATCGAAACACTCGATCTCAACGAGGTCATCTCCAGGGCGGCGCTGCGCAGTGAGGCACGCGCAGGACTGGCGGGGGCGATCATCGAAACGGCGCCCGACGCCGAGCCGGTGCCGGTTTCGGGCGACGGCTTCCATGTCGATCGCATCGTCGACAACCTCGTCAACAACGCGATCAGCTACGGCGGTCCCTCGCCGTGGGTGCGCCTGTCTGTCGATCGATCGCAACCTCCCGCGATCCGCGTCGAGGACCACGGCGTCGGCATCAGAGCGGAGCTGCAGTCGCGCATCTTCGACCGTTTCTTCCGCATCGACCACAAAATCCCCGGCACCGGCTTCGGCCTCCACGTCGGCCGCGTTCTCGCCGAGGCCTGTGGTGGCTCGCTGCGCATCGAGAGCAGCGTCCCTGGCCGGGGCAGTGTCTTTCGCCTCGAGCTGCCCGCGGCTCCCGCCGCCGGTCGACCCGCTCTGGTACACCCCGCCTAACACCCCCGCGCGCGTCAGCCAGCTGCGCGAGCTGCCGAGGCGTCGAGAAACCAGAGGAGCTGGCCGTCCGACGGCCGCACCCGCGCCGCCGGAACCGTGCCGTTGACGACGCCACGCAGGGCGTCTGCTTTGGCGGCACCCGTGACCAGGAAGGCGACGTGGGCTGCGGCGTTGAGCGTGGGCAGCGTCAGCGTGATGCGGTCGACGGGCGGTGCGGGGGCCTGGCCGCGCGTCGCCCACGCGGAGGCGACCTCGAGGGCCGCGGTGCCCGGGAAGAGCGATGCGGTGTGCCCATCGGGCCCGAGCCCGAGCAGCACCACGTCGAGCCGCGGTGGCGCCCCGCATTCGGTCTCGAGCAGCTGCGAGTACTCGGCGGCGGCCGAGTCGAGATCAGGTCGTTCCGCCTCCATCCGGTGAACCTGCCCGGTGGGAATGGCGACCTTGGCCAGCAGGGTGTCGTGAACGAGGCGGTAGTTGCTCTGTGGGTGGTCGGGAGCAACCGCGCGCTCATCGCCGAAGAAGACGTGCCAGCTCGCCCAGTCGATGCCGTCGCGAAACGTCGAGGAGGCCAGGGCTTCATACAGGAAACGTGGAGTGCTCCCCCCGGCAGCTGCGATCCGGAACGCGTCGCCGTGGCGGCAGCGCTCCGAGATCCACCCGGCCACCTCGGCCGCCGTGGCGATCGGATCGGTGAGGACGCGGGCCTCACCCGGCAGCTCGGCGACGTTCATCCGGGGGCGGAGGACAGGGCGGCGGCGCTGCGCAGAGCGGCCCGGTACACCGGATCCTCGCCGCTGCTCTCCAGCAGCCTGCCGACCAGGTCTACGGTGTCGGGCTCAGGTATTGGGACGGCGCGCTCCGCGGTGATCCCACCGTCGACGTCGATGACGCTGTACAGCGCTGATCCGCGGCGCTCCACTGTCACCAGAGCCTGGTGGCCGTCGGTGTGGCAGCGCAAGGCAACGCGGATCAGATCGTGGTCGGCGACCTCCTCCGTCTGCCCGGACACCGCCACAACCTGCGGTTCCTGCGCGGACCGCGACCAGTCGAGACGGCTGCCCAGCCAGCCAACGATCAGCCAGGCCTGCGCCGAGATGTGGTCGCCGCTGCATTCGAGGTCGACACGGGTGATGCCATGAACGAAGCCGCGCACGACCTCACCATCGAAGGACTGCGCGATCAACTCGCGCCACATGCGTATGCGCTCCCATGCGACGTCGGATAGCGCGATGGCGTCCCCGACGCGGTCAAGCTCGTTGGACAGGGTCTGGAGCGTGCGAGGGTCGTGGTACTCCCCGCTGTCGATGATCACGCGCTCCGAAATCGCCACCGCGTCCTGTCCGAACGCCTGCCGGAGCGGGGGCGACCCGATCAGCCAAAGGTAGACGGGAATGTCCGGGACCAGGAGCGGGGTGACCACGCTGGAGAGGTGGTAGGCCACCTCTCCAGCGACGTGCAGCCGAACCTGCTCCGCGCACACCTGCCCGCTGTCGGTGGCCGAGCACTGCAGCGAGAGGTCCGCCTCGATCTGCTCTTTGCCATGGGGGTTGGCGATGACGATGATGGCCCGCGCGGGGTGCTTGGCACCGAGCCTGCCCACCGCCTGGGAGGCCATGTCCCCACTCTCGACATCGACGCAGGCTGCCACCAGGTTGAGCACCGAGAGTCGCACGGCGGCGCCCTCGATGCCACCGCTGCGCAGCATCTCGCGGTGCATCTCGGCGAGGACGCGGTTGACCGCATGCAAGCCGCTGGCGTGCGACACCTGCAGCGGCGTGTTGGCCATCAGCATCTCAGAGTCGGCGCCAGCGACGGCCATCACGACCCATGAAATCACCAGCGCTCTGCGGACCCCAGGAGCCGGCCTCGTAATTGGGGAACTCGTTCGGGTCAGGGGGATGCGCTCGCCAGCCGTCAAGGATGGCTGTGCAGAAGCGCCATGCCTCCTCCACCTCATCCTCTCGGGCGAACAGGGTGGGGTCACCGAGCATGCAATCGAGCAGGAGACGCTCGTACGCCTCCGGCGACTCCTTGAGGAATGCGCTCCCGTACAGGAAGTCCATGTTGACTGTGCGAATGCGCATCGACTGTCCGGGCATCTTGGCGCTGAAGCGCAGTGTGATGCCCTCGTCCGGCTGGATGCGCAGCACCAGCAGATTGGGGTCGATGCTGTCAGCGGGCAGGCTGCCGGCCGGTGTGGGCGTGTTGCCGCCGAAGGGGGAGTGGGGCACGCGCCGGAACTGTATGGCGATCTCCGTGGCCCGCTTGGGGAGCCGTTTGCCGGTGCGCAGGTAGAACGGCGTGCCGGCCCAGCGCCAGTTGTCGATATCCACCTTCATGGCCACGAAGGTCTCGCGAAGCGAATCTGGTGCCACGCCCGGCTCATCGCGGTAGGCGGGGACCGGCTCGCCGTCGATCCACCCAGCACCGTACTGACCGCGCACCGTGTGCGACAGCGCGTCGTCGGGGTGGATGGGGCGAACCGCACGAAGCAGCTTCACCTTCTCGTCGCGGACAGTCTCGGCGCGGAAGTTGCTCGGGGCCTCCATTCCAACGATCGCCATGAGCTGCATCACGTGGTTCTGGATGATGTCGCGAAGCGCCCCGGATTCCTCGTAGTAGGCGCCCCGACCCTCGACGCCGATGTTCTCCCCCACCGTGATCTGTACGTGATCGATGTACTGGCGACTCCACAGCGGTTCGAAGATGCCGTTGGCAAAACGGAAGACGAGGAGATTCTGCACCGTCTCCTTGCCGAGGTAGTGATCGATTCGGTAGATCTGCTCCTCGCTGAAAGCCATGTGCAGCTGTCTGTTCAGATCTCGCGCGCTCTCGAGGTTGTGCCCGAAGGGTTTCTCCACCACCATTCGCCGGAAGCTGTCCCCCTCCGAATGCGAGAGTCCCTCCTTGCCAAGGCGCTCGGCCAGAGGTGCGAAGCCGCTGGGCGGGATCGAGAAGTAGAAGACGCGATTGCCTGCCGTTCCCCGCTCACGGTCGAGATCAGCGAGGGTCCGGTGCAGGGCCCTCAGGCCGTCAGGGGCGTCCAGGTCGTACCAGCAGTAGCGAAGCCCATCCGCGAACACGTTCCACACGTCCTCACGCAGACGCACGCGACCATGCTTCTCGACGCCTTCGCGCATGGCCTCGCGAAATTCCTCGGTCGACTGTTCGGTGCGGCCGGCGCCGACGATGCTGAAGCCGGGTGGCAGCAGCCCGTCGGCCGCGAGCGCGTACAGCGCCGGAACCAGCTTGCGCTTGGTGAGGTCGCCGGTGGCGCCGAAGATGACCACCACGCAGGGCAGAGGGATGCGTCCCTGGCGCAGACCTTCGCTGAGAGGGTTGGACTGAACGACGACGTCGTCGACGGCCGTGTCGGTCACGGCGACGGCGGTGCGGAGGTGGCGCTGTCCTCGCTCTTCACCGGGTGCCCACCGAACTCGTTGCGTAGGGCCGCGATCACCTTGTTGCCGAACCCATCGGGTCGCCGTGACTGGTAACGGGCCATCAGGGACAGCACCAGAACGGGCGCGGGCACCGAGAGGTTCATGGCTTCGTCGATGGTCCAGCGGCCCTCACCCGAATCCGCGACCCAGCCGCGCAGCTGGCTCAACTGCGCATCCCTCTCGAAGGCACGCTCGGCGAGCTCGAGCAACCAGGATCGCACCACGCTGCCCTGGTTCCAGAGGTGGGCGATGCCGTGCAGGTCCAGAGCCGGGAAGGCCTCCGACGAATGGAGGATGTCGAAGCCCTCCGCGTACGCCTGGAGCATCCCGTACTCGATGCCGTTGTGCACCATCTTGACGTAGTGCCCGCTGCCTTCAGGCCCCACATGCAGGAAGCCGTCCTTGGGTGCCAGGGTCTCGAAGATGGGACGCAGCCTCTCCACCGCCGCGGTGTCGCCACCGACCATCAGGCAGTACCCCACGGTCAGGCCCCAGATGCCGCCGCTGGTGCCCGCGTCGATGAAGCTGATGCCCTGCGCCTTGCACCGCTGCGCGCGCGCCACGCTGTCGTGCCAGTTGCTGTTGCCACCGTCGACGATGCTGTCGCCCGGTTCCAGGCTGGCCAGCAGGGAGTCCAAAGTCTGCTCGGTAGCGGTCCCCGCCGGCACCATCATCCAGACCGCCCGCGGCGGCTGGAGCTTGGGGATGAGATCCGCGAGCGCGGTAACGGTGGTGGCGCCGTGTTCCTCCGCGGCGGCCCTTGCCTGTTCGTTGGGATCGAACGCCACCACGGCATGGTCTCCGTCACGGCGCAGACGATGAACCATGTTGGCCCCCATCTTCCCCAGGCCGACAAAGCCGATCTGCATCACCGTGCTCCCGTGGCCGCATGGATGACGGAGTCGGTCAACCTGCTCAGCCCCAGCGCCAGGTCGCCACGGATGTGCAGCCGGATGACTCGGCGACCGTGGTCTCGCAGTGATTGCAGGTCACCCTGCGCCTGCGCCTGCTTGAGGATCGAGAAGCTGAAGGGCTGGCCGGGTATGGACACATCGACCGCATCGTCGGCCGTGACCTGAATGTACAGGCCACTGTTCGGGCCACCCTTGTGCAGCTGTCCCGTGCTGTGCAGGAAGCGCGGGCCGAATCCGAGCGTGGTGGCGACGCGGTGCTCGTCACGGATGGCCACCCGCAGGCGCTGCAGGGCCGCCTCGTTCTCGCTGCTGGGGGTGACGTACGCCATCAGTGCCACGTAGTCCCCGGGGCGAACGGCGGAGAGGAACTCCGTCAGTGTGCTGTCGATGTCCTGGCGTCCGGGGGCGCCGAAGACAGAGATGCCGTCGTCGGTCGCGGACGCTGACTCGTCGGCGAGTCGGCCCGTCTTGACGTAGTGGTCGAGGACACGCCGGGTGTTGTCTTTGGACTCCTTGACGTTGGGCTCGTCGAACGGGTCGATGCCCAGCGCCGCCCCCGCGACGGCGGTGGCGAACTCCCACCGGAAGAACTCGGCCGCCAGGTCGAGGAGGTCATCCAGCTGCATGGTCACGGCGGGAAGTCCGGCACTGCGCAGCGCCCCCACCTCGGCATCGAAGTCGGGGTCGTCGTCGCGCAGGCGGAGCACGGTGAGGATGCGGTCGTCGCCGTAGACGCTGGGCTCGCCGATGGGCTCGTCGCCGATGGGGATCAGCCCCTTGCCCTCCTTGCCCGTGCTCTCGGCGATGAGCTGTTCCGCCCACAGCGAGAATGCGGCGATCCGCGCCGGCGCCAGGATGGTGACCTTGTCGCGCCCGCTGCGCCGGAGCAGCCCCAGCACAGTTCCCAGCGCGAGACCGGGGTTGAGGTCGGCCGGAATGCCGGGGCGCGATTGCCGGCGCATCTGGTCGGCGCGGTCGAGGAACGCCTCGATATCGATTCCGATGATCGCCGCCGGCACCAGGCCAAAGAAGCTGAGCGCCGAGTAGCGACCACCGATATCGGGAGGATTCTCGAACAGGTGCCGGAAGTTCCGGTCGCGTGCGGTGTCGGCCAGCGGCGATCCAGGGTCGGTGACGCAGATGAAATGCTGCCCCGCGTCGACGATTCCGGCGGACGTCACCCACTCCCAGAAGTGGGCCAGATGGCTGAGCGTCTCCAGGGTGGTCCCCGATTTCGAGGCCACGATGAAGAGCGTCGTCCGCGGGTCGAGCCGATCTGTGAGTTGGGCGATGGCAGCCGGATCGGTGGTGTCGAGGACGTGCAGCTCGGGCTGGCCGGCGGCGCTGCCGAATGAGCTCCGCAGCACCTCCGGGCACAGGCTGCTTCCGCCCATGCCCAGCAGGACGCAGTTGCGCATGCCGGCCTGCTGCACCTCGGTGGAGAGGCCGATGAGGCGAGGCAGCGCCTCGCGCATGGTGTCGATGACGTCGAGCCATCCGAGACGGTCGCCGATGACCTTGGCATGGGCCGGGTCACCCGGCTTCCAGAGGTCGGGGTCGCGGTCCCAGATCCGGCGCGCCACATCACGGTTGGTATCGCTGGCCACGGCCGCGGCCACCGTTTCGGTGCTCGCAGCCAGGTCGAGGTGCTGGCGGCTGCCGTAGCCGCGGTGCATGGCGTCCACCTTCTCGGCGATGCCGCGGATGAGCTGGTCATACGAGTCCGAGAATGACCTGACCCCGGCCGCGAGCAGATCGGCGGTGACCTTGTCCATGTCGATTCCGACCTCGGCGAGCTGTTCCATCACCCGGTGTGCGCCCGCATAGTCGCGGTTGACGGTGCTGCCGGTGACCTGTCCATGGTCGCGGAAGGCGGTGACCGTCGCCGGCGGCATCGTGTCGACGGTGTCCGGCCCCACCAGGGCCTCGGCGTAGACGACGTCGCGGTACTTGGGATTCTTGGCGCTGGTGCTGGCCCAGAGAGGGCGCTGCACGTGCGCGCCGGCCTGCGCCAGCGGCGCGAATTCCGGCCCGCGGAAATAGTGTTCGAACTTCTCATAGGCGAGCACGGCGTTGGCGATCGCCGCCTTCCCATACAGCTCCTCGAGGGTGGCGTTGCCGGGGTCTGCCGCCAGCTTCTCGTCGATCAGCTTGTCAACCGCGGTGTCGACTCGACTCACGAAGAACGAGGCCACGGAATGAACGTCGGGTGACTCCCCCTTGGGCTGTCGCGCCCGCAGCGCGCTCAGGTACGCGTGGATGACCGAGTCGTACGCCTCCAGAGCGAAGATGAGCGTGATGTTGATGTTGACGCCGGCCGTCAGGGCGCGCTCGACCGCGGGCACACCCTCGGGTGTGGCGGGGATCTTCACCATGAGGTTGGGTCGGTCGACGCGCCGTGCGAAGTCCAGGGCGAGGGTGGTGCTCCGCTCGGTGTCGTGGGCCACCTCAGGCGGCAGCTCGAGGCTCACGTAGCCGTCAGCGCCACCCGTGCGATCGTGGACGGGGCGGAGGACGTCCGCGGCCAGCTGGATGTCGGTGACCGCCAGCGCCATGAAGATGTCGTGGGGATCGTCGACGCCCGAAGCAAGCAGCTCGCGGATCTGGTCGTCGTACTGGGTTCCGTCCGCGATGGCCTTCTCGAAGATGGTGGGATTGCTGGTCATCCCGGTGACGTTGTCCTCGGCGATCATCCGCTCCAGCTCGCCGCTGGTCAGCAACTCGCGGCTGATGTAGTCGAGCCAGATGGACTGCCCCTGCTCAGCCAGCTGCTGCAGCGGGTTCGATGCAGCCATTCAGCCCACCTCGGAGGGGAACGAGCGCGCCGCGGCCACGATGGCGTCAGCGTCGATGCCGGCGGCGGCCATCAGCTCGGCAGGCGTTCCCGACCCGGGCAGGTCGCGCACAGCGAGATGCACGACGCGCGGCGGGTGATCGTCGCCGGCGAGTGCCTCGAGCACAGCCGCAGCGATGCCTCCCTCGGGATAGTGGTCCTCGACGACGACGAACCGTCCCCCGGTGCTGCGTGAGGCCTCGCGGAGAACATCGGCGTCGACCGGCTTGACGGAGTAGAGGTCGATGACCCGGCAGGACACGCCCTCGCCGGCCAGCCGGTCGGCTGCGTCCAGGCAGTGATGCAGGGTCACGCCCGCACCGACGAGGGTGATGGTGTCGGACCCGCTGCTGCGCACCACCTTGCAGCCGCCCACGGGAAATTCCGCATCGTTGTCATAGATGGTCGGGTAGGCGCCGCGCGTGGTGCGCAGATAGACGATACCGCCGGTCTCGGCCATCTCGGCGACCAGCTTGGCGGTGGACACCGGGTCGCTCGGATACAGCACCGTCGAACCGTGCACGGCGCGCAGTGATGCCAGGTCCTCCAGCGCCATCTGCGAGGGCCCGTCGGCGCCGATCTCGCACCCGGCATGCGAACCGGACAGGCGGATATTGGCGCCGGAGACGCCCGCCATACGCACGAAGTCATAGGCGCGGCTGAAGAATGCGGCGAATGTCGAGGCGAAGGGCACGAGGCGGCGCACGCTCATGCCGACCGCCGCGGCGAGCAGTTGCTGCTCGGCGATGAACATCTCGAAGAAGCGATCGGGATGCGCCGTCTTGAACTCTTCGGAGTGCGTCGAGTTGCTCACCTCGCCGTCGAGTGCGACCACGTCCGGGCGAGCACCGAGGGCCGCCAGCGCATCGCCATATGCCTTGCGGGTGGCCACCTTGTCCTCCTTCGAGTAGGCGGGCAGCGCGATCGACAGGCCCGTGCCGCCACGGCGCACCGCCGATTCGCCGGGTTCTGGGCGGGGCGTGTCCGCGCGGAGGTTGCGCACCCCGCCGAGCTCTGCGATGGCGCGCTCCGCCATGTCCTCGGGAAGCGCCTTGCCATGCCAGCCGTCCTTGTTCTCGATCTCACTGAAGCCCTTGCCCTTGATGGTCCGCGCCAGGACGACGGTGGGCCGCTCGCGCTCCGCCCGGCAACTGCCCAGCGCCTCGTCGATCTGCTCGATGTCGTGGCCGTCGATGACCAGTGCTCGGCAGCCGAAGGCCTCGACACGGCGCTGGTACGTGGCCATGTCCCACTCGAATTCCGTGGGGCCGCGCTGGCCGAGCCGGTTCACGTCGACGATGGCCGTGAAGTTGGTCAGCCCGTAGTAGCCTGCCTTGTCGAGGCCCTCCCAGATCGAACCCTCGGCGATCTCGGAGTCGCCGCAGACTGTCCAGACGTGGAAGGGCAGCCTGTCCACTGCGCGACCCGCCAGAGCCACACCCACCGCGATGGGCAGGCCCTGCCCGAGCGAGCCGGTGGCCACGTCGACCCACGGCAGGATCGGCGTGGGGTGGCCCTGAAGTCGTGAGCCATGGGTGCGGTAGGTCATCAGCTCCGCGTCGTCGATCGCTCCGCAGGCTTTGAACACGGCATAGATGAGGGGGGACGCATGGCCCTTGGAGAAGATGAGGTGGTCGTTGTTGTCGAGCGTGGGGTTCTGCCAGTCGTAGTGAAGATGGCGGGCGACCAGAACTGCGAGCAGGTCACTGGCCGACATGCTCGAGGTGGGATGACCCGAGCCCGCTTTGGTGCTGGCCCGAATCCCATCCACGCGGAGCTGCTGGCCGAGGTCGCGCAGGAATGCGAGATCCTCGGCGGTCAGGCCTTTCTCGAGGCTGTCTGTCATCGCCATGGTCGCGACCTCCCGCGGAGTGGCCTTCACGATTTGCGCTCCACCCATCATGCCGCGCAGGCCTCCGCCAGCGCAGCCGGCGCCTCCGGAGGCCGGCGAGCGCTCGTGTACACTCGGAGACCGCTCCGAACTCGGAGCCGCGCGCCTATAGCTCAGCCCGGATAGAGCGTCTGACTACGGATCAGAAGGTCGCGGGTTCAAATCCTGCTGGGCGCGCCACCTCCCTTCAGATGGGGGGGTTCGTATTCGAACCAGTCCCTCCACGGGGCTTCCCAACGCCGTAGCAATAGGGTACCATCTGCATGTGTCAACCGCTACAGTACACAGCCTCCGACGCCAAAGGCTCTCTCCACCCGACCCGAGCCCATTCGAGCGGCTGATCGGCGACTACCTCCAGGAGCAACGCGCGGCCGGCGCCGCACCGAAGACAATCCAGGTCTACGGGTATGCACTGGAGACGGTCATGCTCCCGGCCTTCCGCGACGCCGGGGTGAGCGAGCCCTCACAACTGACAAACCGCCACCTCAATGACTTAGTCATCGGGCTGCTCGACGGCACCCGCTCCCGGTCCGGCCGCCCCCTGGCCAAGGCGAGCGTCCACAGCTACACCCGGGCGATCAATGCCTTCCTGGCCTGGGCCTCCGCTCAGGGCGAGGCGGTCACAGCCAAGGCACAGCGACCGAAGCCCGGCAAGCGCGTGCTGGACGTCCTCAACCGAGACGAGGTCCGAGCCATGGAGGATGCGGCCTCGGACGAGCGCGACAAGCTCATCGTCCGCGTCCTCGCCGACACTGGCATCCGGCTCGGCGAGCTGCTCAAGTTGACCGCCGGCGACCTGCTCCTCGAGGGTCGGAAGAACTACCTCAAGATCCAGGGCAAGGGTGACTCACAGCGCAAGGTACCGATCCAGCCGGCTCTCGCCGCTCGTCTCAGCCGCTACGTCCAGCGCACCCGGAAGGAATCCCGAAGCTCGCTGATCTTTCTGACCAGTCGGCGCCGGCCTTCCACGCAAGAGTACGAGCCCCTCACAGATTCGGGCACGCAGCAGATGGTCAGGAACCTCGCACTCCAAGCCGGCCTCACCAAGCGGGTCTACCCCCACCTCTTCCGGCACAGCTTCGTCACCGAGCAACTGCGGCGGGGCATCAGTCCGATCCTCCTGGCTCAGATCGTCGGGCACACGTCATTGACGATGATCAACGAGGTCTACCAGCACCTGAACCAAGACGATGCCCACGACGCTCTGATGAGGTCGCTGCTCGCCGACTGACGGCAGTGAGTCGATCCAGGGCGCAGTCGAAGCACTCGCCCTCGAAGATGGCGTCGGCGGTCTGGCAGGTCACGCACAGGCCGAGGGACTGCCGGCGCGGCTCGCTGCGGAGAGTGGGTGGCGAACCGCCAGAGGGGGGCTCAGAAACGGCAGACGCACGCCCACTCTCGCGCATGCCGGCGGACTATACGCTCCTTAGAGCGCGAGCGTATGCGGGCTAAGCGCGCCGGCCGTGCTGTGCGGTCCTGTCGCCGACCCGTTGCCAATTGGCAACGCTTGGACGACCGCGCCACTCCCTAGACTGCCCCTGTGGGAATACGCGAGCTTCGCGAGCGGGCGGGCTTGAGCCAGTCGGACGTCGCCAAGCTGGTCGGGGTTCAGACCGCCACCGTCAGCCGTTGGGAGAACGACCACGACGTCCCCACATTGGCGAACCGACGCCGGTTGGCGCGTCTGTTCAAGGTCACGCTCGGAGAGCTTGGCCTCGGGGACTAGAGTTGGCCCTAGCCAATCCGGGAGAGCCTCCGGCTGAGTGTCCCAGGTCATCGGAGGTCGGTTCCGGGCCTCCTAGGCACGCACAGCGGCACGCGATCGGTCTGTGCGGCGCCGTCGACGCGCTGAGGTACGAGTGGTGAAGGGTCACCCGCCTGGGTAGGCTGCGCAACCTCGTGGCAAGAATTCCACGAGGTTCAGGAGGGCCAGCCGTGATCCAACTCTATGACCGTGACGCTGTTGAGGTGTCCGCGCTCCTGGCGGTCGTGGCCGACGACATCTTCAAGGGCGACACTGAGGGCACAAAGTCCGGGCCGCTGCTTGAGTCGAGGAATCGCCTGGCGAAGGCTGACTCAGCGGCGACGGCCGCTGACCATCCAAGTCAGCAAGGCCCCCTCGCAGCGGCTCGGCTGAAGTCCATCGTCGCCTCGATTGAGGAGCAGTTGCCGCCTGAGCGTCGAGCATCTACCGCGAACGCTCAGAGGCCCTAGCCAGGTTCGCTGTATCTCGGGCCGAGCGGGGCGCTGGAGACGCTTTCGCCCTTGCCTCCAGGCGTCCCGCTTCCCGTAGCGTACCCCGCCATCCGGCGACGCTGGGAAGGCGGCACGGGCGGCGACGGAGTGAGCGTCAGCCCGTGGCCGCCATCCCGGCGACCCTTTACCCCGCCTCAAGACGGGCCGCCCTCTTGGTCGTGTGGCTTCCAGGAGGGGCGGCGCCGCCATGGGACGGGAGCCCGGCTCGCCGCTTGCGCCCTTGGCGAGCCGGGGCCGTGTAGCAAGCCTACATGCCGATGGCGAGCAGGAACTCGTCCACCTCGCGCTGGCGCAGATGCGCGTCGACGGCAAAGCGGTCCGTCAATGAGCGCATGCCCGCGGTGGCGCCGAGGTACGCTGGGAAGGTCACCGGGCCGAACTCCTGCATGTGGAGCTCGCGCACCGTCCGCTCCGGCAGTCCCTGCGGGTTGTAGTCGGAGCGGGTCGCCTTCTTGTTGTAGTCCTCGGCGGCCACGTTGAAGCGGAAGCTCGAGCCGTAGGCGCCGGCCCGGAGTCCGGGGGCGAGGTCGCGGTTGTAGGACGTGTCGAGCAGCGGCACCTCGTAGCGGACGCCGCGATCGTCCTCCTCGAGCAGCGACGGGATGCCGAGCACCTTGTCGCCGAGCTGGGGATCCTTGCCGTGGTTGAACGTCACCTTCATGCGGCTGCCGTTGTCGGCGATCGTCCGTTGGAAGGCGCCCGGAGCCATGCGCTCCATGAAGTGGCCTTCGCGCTGCGACTTGATCTCCGTCCACTGGTTGAAGGTGGCCAGGTAGCCGGTGAGCGTGCCGGGGCCGGCGTCACCGTCGCCGGCGTCGCGGATCTCGCACCCGGAGATCGCTCGGATTAGCCCCTCGCGCGGGAGGCTGCGATGCTCGAGCTGCGAGAGGTCGGCCGAGTTCACCTCGGCGGCGTTCCCGACGACGTCGGTCCGGCCCGCCAGCATGGTGCCGCACTGGTCGCAGTAGATGGCGTCATCGTCGTCCATCCGTCCGCACACCGGACAGACGACGACATCGTCGCCGTCCGGGCTGTACGGCTCGGGCTGGTAACCGCCAGCCATCGCGGTCACTTTGTCTCGAGGTAGCGGAACGCGTTCGGCTTGGCGACTGCCGTCCCGGTGCGCCACCAGTAGTAGAACCCGCGCTGACCGGTCGGGAAGCGGCTCGCAGCGCCGAAGACGTGGGGGACGAGCTCCACCTGCGAACCGATGCGGTCGCCGATCACGAAGCCGGACCAGTCGGCCACGATGGCGGTCTTCTGACCGGTCGTGGTGGTCCCGGTCTGCATCGTCGACCATTCGACCTTGGGCGTGCCCAAAAACGGCCCGCCCCGGCCGGAGCCGAACGGCTCGGGCTCGGTGGTGTTGCCGCCACCGACGAAGCGGAAGAACGTGTCCCACACGGTGGGGTGAGCGACGAAGGTGGCCTGCGTCCAGAACCGGGTCTGTGCCAGCGCGCCCTTGACGCCGTACAAATCGCCGATCACGGTCGTGGCCGTCGTGGCGGTCTGCACACGCTGGCTCGTTGTCAGGCCACCCGATGCGGCGAAGATCCCGACCGGCTCGTTGGTGCCCGTGCCGCTCAGGAACTTGGTGGCGTCCAGGATGTCGCGACCGTCGCTGAGCAGCTTCAGCAGCTCCTGCTGGAGGCCGGCCCAGTCCTGGCCCAGCTCGATCGAGAAGGGGATGAACGATTGTCCCTTCTGGGCGGTCACGGTCGGCTGCACCAAAGTCGGCGTGCCGTCCCCCACTTCCGTCAGCTCGGCCGCGTAGGTGCTCGCCGGCGTGTCGGCCGACACCAGGCGCAAGGTGTACCCGGCCATCTGGCGCACGTCCGCCACCGACCGGATCGGGTTGAGAGCACCGGAACTGGTGAGCAGGATCGTGGGGTCGATCTCGATCGGGATGGCGAAGCCACCCGACGCCCCGGTGCCGTCCACCATGGCCCGCTCGCTCTCGACCTGGCTGACTCGCTGCATCGCGGTCATCTCGTCAGCGGTCATGCGCATGCTGGCTGTGGTCCCGTACTGCAGGAGCTTGCCAAAGGCGCTGTTGTAGGCGGGATCACCGACTGCGGCGACGTAGCGGGCGATCATGCCCGCGGGGTCGTCGTGGCGCACCACGCGCTCCATGCTGGTTGCCGCGCGGTTGGTCATAGTGTCGCTGCCCTGGCACCGCTCGAGGACGCGCAGGGCGCCATCCAGCGCCTGCTGGCGGTGGGGAGCCACAGCGGCGGTCCGGTCGCCGTCCTGGCGCTCAGAGGCGGAGCGCTGCAGGTCCTCGAACCCGGTCCCGGCCTCGGTTGCGAACGAGCCGGCCTCGTAGGCCCGCTGGATTCCAGCGCGGTGCTCGTCGCCGAGCTCCTTGAGGCGCTCGCTGGCCCGGTCGATGCCGCGCTGCACGTTGGCGCAGCGCTCCGTCAGGCCGTCGTTGGCGCCGTCCACCTCGAGCTTGATCTCGAGTTCGCGCTTCTGGTCGATCAGTTGCGCGACGCGAGCCCGCAGGGGCTTCTCGTCGGCGCGTATCTCGCTAAGGGTTCGTTGTGGCATTTCGCCACCTCCCGTGAAGTCATGTTGAAGAGGCTGCATGGCAGCTTCCGATTGACTTCCGCGGGTGGTGTGAACCAGCCTCGGCGCTCTTCGCCTTCGGATCCCTGTCCGCAACGGCGGGTGCCCGGTGCACGGTGCAGCGGACGCGGGAGCCTATTGCCCAGTGTACCACCGGATTTCCGCTCTCAGACAGCGGGGGGCGGGCCGCCACCGTAGATATGGTTGAGGCGGTCGTTGTCCCAGCGTTTGGTCTGCTCCTCAAGCTCCGCCCTTGCCTTCTCGTCGCCGGCGACGACCCTGGCGCGGAGATTGGCAAGCTTGCCAGCCTCGAGCATGGCGATAGCAAATCCAAGGGCTGCTGGATAGTCGAGCGGGATATCGAAGCTTGCCAGGACACCGCCGTCCCGGTCCTCAAATCGGCATTTCATGATGACGATGGGCACGGTCAGGTCTGGCGTGGTGAGGAGGTGGGGTTCCGGCTCGATGACCCAGCGGCCACCAGGGGTGTTGGTCTGCTCCATGTCAGAGTCCTCCTCGTTCATCGGGGGTGAAGGTGAATCGCGGGTCAGGCGGCGGGATCACATAGCCGCCAGGCACACGCCGCCAGCCGCCCAGATCGGGATCTTCGCCAGCGGCGGGCGCCTCGTCCACTGGTGGAGCTGCAGACGCCGTCTCGACCCGGTGTCGGTCCTCACTCGCCGCCTGCCGGCAGCGCTGCCCACAGAACCGGGCGGTTCGCCGCATGGCGAGGAACCGCTCGCCGCAGCGGACGCAGGAGATCTCGCGGCGGGTCAGCATCCCCCGAGCCCACCAAAATCCGACGCTAAGGACGTGCCGGCCGACGCTAATCCGACGCTACGGGCTGGAGTTCCCCCCTTTTGCGAGGTGCGCGCGATCGCCTCAGAACGGGAAAACTGAGGCCCTGTAAGGGATATTGTCACTTGTCTCTCCTCGGTGCGGAATTTTGGTATTTCTTGCATTGAACGGACCGTGCCAAAGAGGGTCACCGGACCGTAGCGCGAGACCCCCCCGCCCCCTTGGCATAGGCAGGTCAAGGTCCACGCGTTCAGTTCCTCAGCGGCGATGTCGGGTGGTCTCGGTCATGGCGTGGTGTCGGTGATGGGTGGTGGTGGATCGCGGACGATGAGGCCCTGCCACTGGTCCCACCCGAGCGACGCGGGATACCCCGCTGCATCAGAAAGGCAGCTCGTCTGCGGTGCCCGGACGTGGGGCATGAGGCACGTATCCAGCGGCGGCCATCTGCTCGGCCCAGTAGGCAGCCTGCTCGGCCTCCAGGCGGTCGTACTCGCCGCGATCCGCCGGCACGACACAGGAGGCGATGCTGCGATGCCAGGCCGCGTCATGGGCGCTCTCGCTCTGCTCCCTGTCGGCAGTGACAAGGATTCTCTGCCGCAGTGCATCCGGCGACAAGAAGGCACAGTCGTCGCAGACGGGGTGCTCGTCACCATCCTCGTCATTGAGGAAGGAGACGATCTCCACCTTGCTGATCATCTCGTCGCAGAGGTGGCACCAGCGCCGTGTGAGATGCGTCACCAGCTCGGGGCGGATAAGGATGCTGGTCGCTGTCGTGTCGGTCATGGGGTTGCCTCCGTGGTGGTGGTTGTGTCGGTGGTCATGTCGCCTCGCCGGACGGGTTGCCGGGGCGGGATCGCCCGCTACTCGAGGGGCGGCAGCGCCCGCATCGCTCATTGGGATCGCCGGCCCGGAGCATGGCGGCGGCGGTGCTCCCACAGCCCGGGCACGGGGGATGGTGGAGCGCCTCGGAGAGCAGGATCTCGACGGGCTTGGAGAGCTCGGCGATGAGCTCGTCGCGGTGGGTGCGGATGTAGACCCGAAGGCCCGGTGTGATCCGAGCCGCAGGACGCACCAGAAGGTGGCCGTCGTCATCCGCGGCGGCGGTAACCCTGGCGTCGATGAGGGGAGCGAGCAGGTTTGCGGTGGTCATCAGAAGACCTCCGCCCCAGTCGCGGCAGTTGGAACAACAATGGAGTCGACCGCGGACCACTGCGGACCAGCGCCACTGTCGGCCGGTTGGTCCGCGTTGGTCCGCGGTCGCGGCCATTGTGGGTCGGGGTGTAGATCAGCTTGCTTCGTGGCGACGCCGGCGTACCGGCGGGGCCGACGATCGCCCTCCTCTTCTCGAGGTCGGTGGATGCGCAGGTCCGGCACGACGGCTCGAAGATCTCGGCCGAACGTCTGGGTCGAGCCTGGTCGATGGCCATTGTCCTCTGCCCATCGCTTCCACTCGGAGTACAGCTGGTCGCAGGCCACCTCAAGCCCTGCTCCGCGGACGCAGCGATCCCGTACAAAGGCAGCCACCGGTGACACGAGATCCGCCAGGGCGATGACGGCATCGACCGACGACTTCGGCTCGGTGAATCGGTCACGCTCACAAAGACGATCGAGCCCGTCCAAGGCCCAGTTGAGGATCCCTGGCAGCTCATCGGCGAGGTCAGGTTCGAGGGTGCGATCCTCCCGCCCCAGCCACGTCTCGGTCAGGGCGAGCACCACGAAACGGTTGGCGATCGCCCCCGAAGCATCACCGAACCGCGGCAGCTCATTGGAGATGATCACGAATCGGGTGGGGAACTGGCCCGTCCATGGGTCGCGATATTTCCTGTCCACGGTGAGCATGTCGCGGCCGGAGATGGCCAGTAGCCGCTCGACAACCTGGTGGGTGTCCGCGTGGCCGAGGCGGGCATCGCTGATCACCGCCAGGGGCTTACCAATAAGATCCTGGAGCCCGAAGTTCTGGCCGAGGCTGGCGAGGGTGGGCCCGGCGACGTTGCCGGTGCCGATCAGCCGCCCGAGCATCCGCGTGATGACTCCCTTGCCAGCTCGGGTGGGACCGATCAGCAGGAGGATCTTGTCTAGATCCGTGCGACCGGAGAGCACATAGCCCATGAACTGCTGGAGCGCGCTGATGGCATCGGAGTCGTCCGGCCAGAGCTGCTCGAGGAATCTCAACCAGCGGCCCGGGACGGATGCGTGGGCGTCGAAGTCGAAGGGCACCGAGACCTGCGTGAAGTAGCGCGGGTCATGCGCGTGCAACTCCCGGCTGGCCACGTCGAGCATGCCATTCTTGCAGACCACGATCTGCTCAGGGCCGCTCGCGCCATCAATCCAGACGGGCGGGTGCACAGTGTTCGTGAGGTGCGCGACCGCTCCCATGGCCTCGAGCAGGTCGGTGCACTTGTGTCGATTCGGCGCCCAGTCGCGGAGCTCCTCACCGTCCTTTGTCGCGTGGACGTAGACGGCGTGCTCGGCTTGACGGTAGGCCCGAGCGCGGACGGTGCGCTCCTCGATCTCCGCCCAGACGCCACGCTCCCACTGCATCCACGAGCCGCGCCAGTGCCGCAGCATGAGCGCACCGTTCTCGTGATGCTGTTCGGCGATCAGCTCGCGCGCCGTCGCCATCGGATTCGAGGGGGGCGGCAGGGTGCGAGGCTCACACTTCGCCTCGCCGGCGTCGCCGAGCAGGAGCATGGCCTCCTGTCGATTCGTCGCGCTCATGCCGGCTCGTCCGTGGCGATGGCGGCGTCCACCGCCAGCGCGAGCCCGACGTGGTCGACGCCGCAGGCCGCACTCACGACCCGCAGCGCAGCCGTGATCCGTTTGTCGAGGGTGCCGCGGACGAAGGCCAGCCTCGCCACCTCGCCGAGCAGCGCCGCCACCTGGTCATCGCCGAACGACGCCAGCGCAGGGCGGCCGTTCGGGTTCATGGTGATGGTGCCTTTCCAGGCCCGCGGCTTGAAGCGCTCGCGGCTTCGGGGTGGGAACAGGTCGGGGAACGACAACCCCGCGCTCATCACGATGTCGGCATTCGCACAGGACGCGAAGCAGTGCAGCAGCACGCGCCCGTCGTCGCCCTCCTTGACGCTGAGGGAGGCTTGGCGGTCATCGTGGTTCGGACACCGCGCCGTCCATCCGGCGCCGCTGCGACGCGTCCCCTCGAGGTGGCTCAGGACGCGGTCGACTGGCGTGGTAAAGTTAGGGTTGGAGCGCGGTGGCTGCAACACCATCCTCCGCAAACGCCCTGGTCCTGGTCGGGACTGGGGCGTTTCTTGTCTCGGCGTCGGCAAGCAGTTCACCGGCTCCGTGCAGCACGGGCATTGCCACTAGGACGCGGACGATCTCTCGCAGGGTGCGCTCAGAGATGGGTGCTCCATTCCGGCATCTCGTGAGGGTGTTCGGGCTGACGCGGGCAGCTCTGGCGACCGCGCCGGCGGTGGCGCCGCGGATGCGAAGCTCTCGCCGAAAGCGAGCGGGATCGAGGCGCAGTCCAGCATCACGTCGCTCCGATGCGAGCAGGGTGGTTGACGGTTGCTGCTCCATGCGTAGACCATACGGAAACCACCTCGCTTAATCCATCACGATATGGATTGGCCAAGGCAGTCCGCGATAGTTGGAGAGCTGATGGAAGGTTGGATGAAGGCAGAGCCGATCGGCGACGCCCTCGACTTCAGAATGGAGGTGTTTCGTGGGGACGGGCTGCACATCACGGCCACGGTGCACGTAGCCGACAACGGCCGGCGACTCGTGTGTCGCGCCCTCGAGTTGAGCACCGAGGATGGCCAGATCGACAGCCATCTACTCCGCGCGTTGAGCCTGGCAACACTGTGCCGGCGAGCCGCCGACCACATGGTAGGGCGGATCCCCCTGCCCAAACCGCGGTCGCTGACCGATGAGTTTCTCGCGCAGGTTGCTGTCGTCTACCGCCAGGCGATCCACAGAACGACGTGGACGGCTGTCGCCGAACTGCAGCAGTCCTGGTTCGGGGAGAAGAGGCCTGCAACGGAGACCACCGCTCGGCGCTGGATAGCCCTAGCTCGCGAGGCTGGGCACCTGAGGGAGACCATCAAGGGGCGCAAGGGAGGATGAGGTCGCCGCCCTCACTCAGCGGAGCAGGCAGCCGTTGCAGGACAGAGCAACTGATCTGTCAACCGCTGTATCTGTATTCAAAAACCGGGGTCTAGCCGAGCGAATCTAGAGCGTCTGACTACGGATCAGAAGGTCGCGGGTTCAAATCCTGCTGGGCGCGCCACACCCCGCTGGGACAGTGCCCGTCCGCAACGGTGCGGCGCAGGGCATTCGCCTACACTCCGTGGCTCCATGAAGGGTCTGGGACGCATCTCCGCCGCCATCGGTGCCGCACTTGCCGGGCTGGGCGCGGCCGTCTTCCTGCACCCCCGGTCGGGGGCGCGCAACCGGAGCGCGGCCGCCGGCGTGGCCCGGCGCCAGTCCGCCAACGTGGCCACCATGGTCGGGGCGTCCGTCGCTCGCGCCCCTGGGCGTGCCTCGCGCAGCGCAGCGGAGGTGGCGGATCGCGTGCGCGCCGCCCTCGCGGAGCAGCATCCCGGGGCGGTCGCGCTCCAGCTGACCGTCCAGAAGGGGACGGTGACCCTGCGGGGCGAGGTGGACCAACTCGACGATATCGACGCCCTCGAGGAGACGGCTCGGTCCGTGGCCGGGGTGACCGACGTCAACAACCTGCTCCGGCTTCCCACCCCCGCCGCCATCGGGGGATGAGGCTCGCCGGACCCGGGTCCGGGTCGCGCCGGCCGTGACGCTGCCCGTCCTGCCCCCCCTGGAGCCGATGCTCGCGCGCGCCGCCGAGCAGATCCCGGCGGGGCCGGGCTGGCGGTACGAGCCCAAGTGGGATGGCTTTCGCACCCTTGTCTTCCGCGACGGCTCCGATGTTCTTCTGGCCAGCCGCAACGGTCAGCCGCTGCAGCGGTTCTTCCCGGAGATCCTCGAGCCACTGCGGGCGGCGCTGCCCGACCCGGCGGTCGTCGACGGCGAGATCATCATCGCCACCCCGCGCGGCCTCGACTTCGACGCGCTGCAGATGCGCCTCCATCCCGCCGCGTCACGGGTCGCCCGCCTGGCCGGCGAGACCCCTGCCACGGTGATCCTCTTCGACCTGCTCGGCGAGGGGACCGACGATGTGCGCGACCGGCCTCTGGCGACCAGGCGTGAGCTCCTCCTCGGCGCCGTCACCCCCAACGCGCGCGTGGCGCTGACTCCGCATACCGTAGACGTCGACGAGGCCGGCGACTGGTTCACGCGCTACGAGGGCGCCGGGCTGGACGGGATCATCGCCAAGCCTGAGAACAGCCGGTACCGCGCCGGCGAGCGCGGCTGGACCAAGGTGAAGCACCTCCGCACGGTCGATTGCGTGGTCGGCGGCTTCCGCATGGGGGTGAAGGGCGACGGAGTCGGGTCGTTGCTGCTCGGCCTCTTCGACAGCGATGGCGTGCTCCATCTCGCCGGGCACACGTCCTCCTTCTCCGCTCAGGAGCGCCGCGACCTGGTGCAGCTGCTGACGCCGCTGACGGGAGGGCAGAGCTTCGGCCACGGCCGCACCCCCGGAGCGCCGAGCCGGTGGTCGCGAGAGAAGGACGCCGCCTGGACGGCGGTGACCCCCTCGCTGGTGTGCGAGGTGTCGTTCGATCATCTCCAGGGGCAGCGGTTCCGCCACGCCGCGCGCTTCCGGCGCTGGCGGCCGGATCGGGATCCCTCGACCTGCACCTACGATCAGCTCACTCCCGCGGACGCCTTCCGCCTCGGCGACATCGTCGACCTTCCCGACGCCGGCGGGTGAGGCTCACGCAGCCCGCAGGTACGCGCCGCCTAGCATCACCTGGTGCCCCGCCGCGCCCAGCGCATCAACACGGATCCCGTCGTCAGCGCACGGGCCGCCGGACTCCGCTATGTCAACGACGGCTCACCGGGGATCCGTCGCGAGCCCACGCCGGGCGCGGGATTCCGCTATGTCGGCCCCGACGGCCGGACCGTGCGGCGAGCGGCGGAGCTCCAGCGCATCGCCCATCTTGCGGTGCCGCCGGCTTGGACTGACGTCTGGATCTGTCCGGTGGCCAACGGTCACCTCCAGGCCACCGGACGGGATGCCCGCGGCCGCAAGCAATACCGCTACCACGAGGGGTGGCGCGAGGCCCGTGACGCCATCAAGTACGAGCGCATTCTTGCGTTCGGTGCGGCGCTCCCGCGCATCCGTGCCCGCGTGGACGGCGATCTGCGCGGGCCCGACCTCAGTCGCGAACGTGTTCTCGCTACCATCGTTCGCCTGCTCGACACCACCTACATCCGGGTCGGCAATGAGGAGTACGCGCGCGAGAACCGATCGTTCGGCCTGACCACCATGCGGGGGCGGCACGTTGCGGTGGAGGGCTCAAAGCTGCGATTCCAGTTCCGCGGCAAGGGCGGCAAGCAACACACCGTGGGCATCACCGATCGCAGGGTGGCGCGAGTCATCACCCGACTGCAGGAGCTGCCCGGCCAGCCGCTCTTCCAGTGGCAGGACGATGACGATGCCGTCCACGGCGTCGAGTCCGACGACGTCAACGGATACATCCGCGACGCTGCCGGCGAGGACTTCACCGCCAAGGACTTTCGCACCTGGGCAGGGACGGTTCTGGCCGCGTGGGCCCTCCACGAGCTCGGCGAGTACGCCTCCGAGATGCAGGCCAAGCGCCAGGTCGTCGCGGCCGTGGAGTCCGTGGCCCGCGATCTGGGTAACACCCCGGCGGTGTGCCGTCGCTGCTACGTGCACCCGGAGGTGATCAACGCGCACCTCGACGGTGCGCTCGTCGCCAACCTGGGGCGCCGGGCCGAGGAGACGCTGGCGGAGTCGCTCGACGACCTGTCCGCGCGAGAGGCCGCCGTCCTCGCGTTCCTGCGGCGGCGGCTCGCCGACGCGGCGTGACGGCTGACGCGCTCCACTACAGTGGCACGCCATGAGTGTGGAGACCGACTACGCCACCTACCTGCGCATCGACGAGCTCCTCGGCCTCCAGCAGCCGCTCAGCGACGGCGCCCACGACGAGATGCTCTTCATCGTCGTGCACCAGGTGTACGAGCTGTGGTTCAAGCTCATCCTTCACGAGCTCGACGCCGCAGCGGCCGCCCTCGACAGGGGTGCGCCCCACGCCGCCCTGGCGCCGACGCGTCGCGCCGTCGCGGTCGAGCAACTGCTCATCGAACACCTGCGCGTGCTCGAGAGCATGAGCCCGGACGGTTTCATGCGCTTTCGCGACCCGCTTGCACCCGCGTCGGGCTTCCAGTCCACTCAATTCCGGGAGATCGAGGCACTCTCCGGCGGCGGCGATCCCCGTCATCTCGACGACGCCGGGCGCACCGAGTCGCAGCGCGCCCAGCTGGGCGAGCGACTCGGCGCTCGCACCCTGTATGCAGCGCTGGCCACGGCGATGCGCGATGCCGAGCTGGACTTTCCCGACGGCGACGACGAGGGCGCGCGTGAGCGACGGATGGCCACGCTGGCGTCGCTGTACCGCGATCACTCCGACCCCGGGCGGACGGTCCTCCACCAACTCTGCGAGGCATTCGTCGATCACGATGAGACGATTGCGCGGTGGCGCCATCACCACGTCCTCATGGCGGCGCGTGAGATCGGCAGCCGGACGGGGACCGGCGGGAGCCTCGGGGTCGCCTACCTGAAGACCACAGTTGACCGCCGATTCTTTGCCGAGCTGTGGGAGGTGCGCAACCGGCTGTGACCGTCATCAACGACCGCGCTGCCTGCGCCGCACGGGACGCCGCCGACGCCCTGGCCGGTGTCCGTGACCGCTTCACCATCCCGGAGGGGCTGGTGTACCTGGATGGCAACTCGCTGGGGGCGCTGCCCGCGCAGACGCCGGGGCGAGTGGCCGCCGTCGTGGAACGGGAGTGGGGCCAGGGGCTGGTGCGCAGCTGGCTGGATGCTCACTGGATGGAGGCGCCCCGACGCGTCGGGGGCAAGCTGGCTCAGATGATCGGCGCCGGCGCCGATGAGGTGGTGGTGGCGGAGAGCACGTCGGTGTGCCTCTTCAAGCTGGTCTGCGCAGCGCTCGCCATGAGCACCGATCGCCCGGTGGTGCTCACCGAGGAGGAGAACTTTCACACCGACCTCTACGTCGCTGCGGGGGCTGCGCGGCTGTGCGGCGCCACTCTGAGGGTGGTGCCGCGCTCCCGGCTCCTCGAGGAGCTCACCGAGGAGGTCGCCGTGCTGCTGGTGACCCACGTCGACTACCGCACCGGGTTCATGCACGAGATGCGCGCGGTGAGCGCGGCAGCTCACGGGGCGGGCGCGTTGGTGATCTGGGATCTCTGCCACAGCGTCGGCGCTGTGCCCCTCCAGGTCAACGCAGATGGCGCGGACATGGCGGTCGGCTGCGGATACAAATACCTCAACGGAGGTCCCGGGGCGCCGGCGCTCCTGCATGTGCGCGCGGGTCTCCACCCGTTGCTCAGCAACCCCATTCCCGGCTGGCTGGGCCACGCCGAGCCGTTTGCGTTCGAGCCGGCCTTCCGCCCCGCACCGGGGCTGCGCTCGATGGTCACCGGGTCGCCCCACATCCTCCAGCTGGCGGCTCTCGAGTCCGGCGTGGATCTGTGGCTCGAGGTCGACATGGCCATGGCCCGCGCCAAATCGATTGCGCTGACCGAGCTGTTCATCGCGCTCGTCGAGGACCGGTGCGCGGGCATGGGGTTCACCCTGGCCTCGCCGCGGGAAGCCTGGCGGCGCGGATCGCAGGTGTCGTTCCACCATCCCCATGGCTACGGGATCGTGCGCGGATTGATCGAGCGCGGAGTCATCGGCGACTTCCGGGCTCCGGATGTCTGCCGCTTTGGATTCGCGCCGCTCTACCTGAGGTACGTCGACGTGTGGGATGCCGTCGATCGGCTGGTCGAGCTCCTGTCCGCCGGTGACCATCTCGATGAGCGCTTCGCGGCGCAAGCGGCGATCACCTGAGTCGGGCGGCGATCAGCCGGCGTCCCGGCGCCGCGCACCGCGCCATGCGGACAGGGTGCTGAAGGCGACGATCACCACCACCAGGGCGATGGTGATGCGCCCGCTGTACTGTCCCACCGCGTCGGCGACGTTCTCCGCGGGCTTGCCGATGATGTATCCCAGCGATACCCAGAGTCCCACGAAGAGCAGCGTGCCCGCGAAGTCCACGCTGAGGAAGCGCCAGAGGCTGATGCGCGCGTCGCCGGCGCCGAAGTAGAGAAGGTCGTTGGGCACCGGCAGGAAGTACGCGAACAGGATCGTCCACAGCCCCCACCGTGCGAAGAAGGACTCGGCTCGGCGAGCCCGGCGATGCCAGCGGCGATCGTGGGTCTCGAGGTAGGCGACCAGGGGGCGTCCGTAGCGACGACCCGCCCAGTAGTAGAAGGGGTCGGTGAGCATGGTGTACGGGATCGGTGCCAGGAGCACGGCCCACAATGGCAGACGGCCTCCGGAGGCGAAGGCTCCCGCGATGATCAGCGAGATGGTGCTGCCGCGCAGCAGCTCCGCGTACAGCGGCTTGGTGAATTGCAGCGCGGTCCCGAGCGGGATTCCGGCGTAGTAGTAGACCGACTTGGCGAGGATCGGGCCCAGGCAGAGGAGATCGCGCGCCCCGAGGTTCTGGAGAAGCTGCTGGCGTGCGTCCTGGTCGACGTCAGCGGCCGCCGGGGTGCCCCCGTCCTCTCCGTCGGGCTTGGCGGCGGTCACACTCCGTCCGCCCTGGCAACGATGATCCGGCCGCCCGCCCGCTGCAGAGCGGGAGACCACGCCGGAAGGGTCATCGTGAGCACCCTACGGCATCGGCTCGCGCCCACGGGGCGGCGCGCCCGTCCGTACCATGGTCGCAGGAGGATCACACATGGCCATCGAGCTGCAGCTGATGCGCTCCGTCAACCCTGCGACGGAGGAGGAGATCGCGTCCTACCCGGTGCACTCCGAGCGTGAGGTCGGCGCCGTCCTCGACGCCGCCGTGGCGCGCTGGCCGGGGTGGAGGGCCACCGCCATTGAGGAGCGCTGCGCGCTCATGGCCCGGCTCGGTGAGCTGCTGCGCGAGCGCCGCGACGCCCTCGCCGCGCTCATCACTGCGGAGATGGGCAAGACCATCGCGGAGGCGCGCGCCGAGGTCGAGAAATGCGCCTTCACCTGCCAGTGGTTCGCCGACCACGCCGCCGGCTTCCTGGCCGACGAACCCTCTCCGAGCGACAGTCCGCGCAGCTTCGTCGCCTTCGAGCCGCTCGGCGTCGTTCTTGCGGGCATGCCGTGGAATTTTCCGCTCTGGCAGGTGGTGCGCTTCGCCGCCCCCGGCCTGTGCGCCGGCAACTGCGCAGTTCTCAAACACGCCAGCAACGTCAGCGGATGCTCCCTGGCCCTCGCCGAGCTGTTCTCGGACGCGGGCTTTCCCCCGGGCGTCTTCGCCGTGCTGCTGATCCCCAACGATCGCGTCGCCGCCGTCATCGAGGACCGCCGAGTGGCTGCCGTGACGCTCACGGGGAGCACTGCTGCGGGCCGGAGCGTTGCCACCGCCGCGGGCCGGAGCATCAAGCCGGCCGTTCTCGAGCTGGGCGGCTCGGATGCCTTCGTGGTTCTCGAGGATGCTGACCTGGAGGCGGCGGCGGCGACCGCCGCCAAGGCGCGCTTCCAGAACGCGGGTCAGAGTTGCATCGCCGCCAAACGGTTCATCGTGGTCGACGCTGTTGCCGACCAGTTCGAGGAGCTGCTCGTCGCCGAGGCGAGAAAGATCGTGGTCGGCGATCCGCTGGCCGACTCCGTGACCATGGGGCCGCTGGCACGAGGCGATCTCCGCGACACGCTCGAGCGCCAGGTGCGCGAGTCGCGTGCCGCGGGAGCCACGCTGCGCTGCGGCGGACGGCCCGAGGGCCGCGGGTACTTCGTCAGCCCCACGGTGCTGACCGGCTGCACGCCGGAGATGGCCGCCTTCCGCGAGGAGACCTTCGGTCCGCTGGCGGCGGTGATGCGCGTCGCTTCCGCTGCGGAGGCGATCTCGGCGGCCAACGACTCCGACTTCGGCCTGGGAGGCAACATCTGGACGCGCGACGAGGAACGTGGAGTCGCCCTGGCGCGGCAGATGCAGAGCGGGGGCGTGTTCGTGAACGGTATGACCCACTCCGATCCGCGCATTCCGTTCGGAGGCATCAAGGAGAGCGGATACGGGCGCGAGCTCTCCAGCTTCGGCATCCGCGAGTTCGTCAACATCAAGACGATCTGGCGTCCCGCGGAGCAGCAAGCCGACGTAGCGGGCACGCCAGCAGAATGATCCGTACGGGCAGAGGAAATTCCCGGCACAACGGGGTCCAGCACGTATCCTGATCGAGGTGTCACCACCGCCGGGTGCGCCGGTTTCACACTGGACACGCATGACAAGCAACGCCCCTCCTCGTCGCCAAGGGCGCACACGGGGCCGCCTCGCGATCGCGGCCGGCGTGCTGGTGCTTGCCGTGCTGGCGGCGACCGCCACCACCCTGCTGCCCACCGCCAAGGGGGTGGCGGTCGGCGGACAGCTGGCGATGCACCCCGGCAACGTGGCGCCCGCACTCGGCAACGAGCCTCCTGACGGCCCGCCGCCCCCCAACGCGCCTGCGCCGATCACCATCGCCGTGCCGGGCGCCCACCTCACCGTGCCCATCCTCTACTACCACTACATCCGGGTCATCGTTCCCTCGCCGCAGAACCTGCTGAGCTTTGACCTCTCGATCTCGCCGATGCTCTTTGCGGAGCAGATGGCCCTTCTCCACGTGGAAGGTGCGCATCCGATCACGCTGGCCACGCTCATGTCGGCGCTCGCCGGCAAGGTCTCGCTGCCCTCTCACCCGGTTGTCCTGACCTTCGACGACGGCTACGCAGACTTCGCCACCGCCGTGCAACCGGTGATGGCTCGCTACGGCTTCGTGGCCACCGACTACGTCGTCAGCGGCTTTCTCAACCGGCCTCGCTACATGACAGCTGCGCAGGTGCGGCAGATGGATGCGGACGGCATGGTGATCGGGTCACACACAGTGCGTCATGTCGATGTGGCGGCGATCCCACTGGCGGCGGCGCGCACGGAGATCGACGGCGGCAAGGCAACCCTCGAGAAGCTGCTCGGACACCCGGTGGTCGATTTCGCCTACCCGTACGGCGGCTTCAACGCCGCGGTTGTGCAACTGGTGCAGCAGGCTGGGTTCAGGGACGCCGTGACCACGCACTACGGCAGCGTGCAGAGCCTGAGCGAGCCGCTCGTGTTCCGCCGCATCGAGATCGGCGGCGCCCCCAGCCTGGTGACATTCGCCCGCGACGCCGGCCTGCCCCCACCGATGCCGACGCAGCTGCCCCTGATCACCCGCGCGGCCCAGTCTGCACCGGCCCGTCTCGCCTGATCGTCGGCCGCATCACGCAGGGCGAGAGCGTTCGGGCTTGCCCGGTGCATACCCGCTGCACCTGATGACGGGGAGGGCCGGATAGCGGGGAAAGCGAGGATCCGACTCGGCCAGGCGGCACATCCAGAACTGCGAGCGGGCCCCGCGAATGACGCGGGCATGCTCACAGCTCGCGCAGAGCCCGGGCTGTTCTGCGGACATGGCCGCGGGCGCGCTGCACGGCGGGGCGGGAGCCGGTGACCACGCGGCGTGGCAGGCGGCGGAAGGACGTGGCGCTGGGTCGCGACGAGACTCGCTGGAACCGCTCCACAGGCCACCCCATGCGCCCCGCGTGGGCGGTGAGCGGCCGGTCGGCGTTGACGCACACTGGATTGCCCACCGCCTCCAACATGGCCAGGTCGCTGGCGAAACTGTCCCCGTAGGCGAAGGAGATGTCGAGGCTGACGCTGTGCGCCGCGGCCAGCTCGCGGACGGCGTCCGCCTTTCCCTCGCCATGGCAGAGGCGAAGGATGCGGCCCGTGTAACGACCATCGCGCAGCTCGGCGTCGGTGGCGGCTACTCCGTCGACGCCGAGCACCGATCCCAGGACGGTGATGAACTCGCGGGGCGACGAGGACACCAGGAACACCAGGTCACCCCGCTGGTGATGCCAGTCGATGCGTGTCCTGGCTTCGCCGTACACCCGCGGCACAACATGAATCGGGACCACCCGCTCGGCGAAGCTCAGCAGACGGCCGGAGTCGATACCGGCAACCATCTCGCCCGCCCCTCGCACAGCGTCGCGAATCTGCACCTCGTCGAAACCGATAAGGCTGAAGCGCGCCTGCACAAGCAACGAATGCAGCATGGCCCGTGTGGGTAGCAGTCCCTCGCGTCGCATGGGAGGAGCCACATGGAGCAGGGAGGAGCCGCGCAGCAGGGTGCGGTCGACATCGAAGAACGCGGCGGCGTGACGGGTGGGTCGGTCCTGCTCGGCTACCATTCGCGGGATGTCCAGGGTTGCGAGCCGCGGCGCGGTCTCTGCGCGGTCCAGTGTACGAGTCACCGGCGGAGATCTGCTGTCTGCTGCAGCCAATCGCATCTCCACGTCGCGCAACATCGAGCACTGGCAACCCGGTCTGGCGCGATGGGATGCCGAGGTTCTGCTCGCGCACGTCCTCGATGTCGACGTCGACAGCGATGGGGATCTGGCCCTCAATGCTGTTTCCGCATCGCAGCGGCGCCGCTTCGAATCGCTGGTCGAGCGGCGTCTCACCGGTGAGCCCGTCAACTACATCACAGGGCGTTTCCGCTTCTGCGGTCTGGACCTCCTGGTCCGCCCGGGGGTGTTCTCACCGCGCTCGTCGAGTGAGTTCATGGTCGAGCTGGCGGTGTCGCGACTGCGGCGCCGCCGCGGCCGTCGCGTCGCCGTCGACCTCGCCACCGGCGCGGGTGCGGTGGCTTTGGCAGTGGCGTCCCAAACCCGCGGGAGTGAGGTATGGGGTGCCGACATCTCGCCGGAGGCGGCGCGGCTGGGGCGCGCCAATGCGCGGCGGCTGGACCTCGACAACGTGCGCTTCGTCACCGGGGACATGCTCGCCGCGCTGCCCCGTGCCCTGCGCGGCGCGGTGGACGTGATCACCATCCACCCCCCGTACGTCGCCCGCGGAGAGGTGCGCATCCTTCCCGTGGAGATCCGCCGCTTCGAGCCACGGCATACGCTCACCGACGGCTCGGAGGACGGGCTCGGGCTGGTGCGCCGGCTCGCCGATGATGCCGGGACATGGCTGCGGACTGGCGGCTTCGTGCTCGTGGAGATCGCTCCCTATCTTGCCCGCGCCGGTGCCGCCGTGCTCCGCCGCCGCGGGCTTCGGGAGGTGCGGTCGCACCGCGACACCCTGGGGGTGACCCGCGTGGTGGTGGGCCGGCTGTGAGCGGCGGCGCGCTGACCCACGTCGGCCGGCCCTGGCGGCATCCACTGCGCGGGCGCCTCGATGAGCTCGTCGTCGAGAGCATGGCCCTGCGCGGCAACCCGCTCGGCGATCCCAGCACGCGGCCGCTGCTGGTGTACACACCCCCTGAGTTCGACGACGACGGCCCGCTACTGCCCGTCATCTACCTGATCCAGGGATTCACCGGCCAGGTCGACATGTGGCACAACCGCACGCCGTTCCGGCCCAACGTCATCGAGCTCATCGACGAGCTGTTCAGCGATGCGACGGTCCCGCCCTGTCGTGTTGCCATGGTCGACTGCTGGACGTCGCTGGGGGGCAGCCAGTTCATCGACTCACCGGCGACGGGTCGCTACCACACCTACCTGTGCGAGGAGGTGGTGCCCTTCATCGACGCCCACTACGCCAGTCTGACCGACCCCCGGCACCGGGCCATCACCGGCAAATCGAGCGGCGGCTACGGCGCCATGATCACGCCCATGCTCCGTCCCGATCTGTTCGGGGGCCTGGCAACCCATGCCGGCGACGCGCTGTTCGAGCTGACTTTCTGGCGAGACGTGCCCGAGGTGACGCGCGCTCTCCGCGACCACTACGACGGCTCCTACGAGCGCTTCTTCGCCGACGTCCGCAGCCGCCCGGTGATGAGCAGGCCCAGCGATGCTGTGATTCTCAACATGTGGGCCATGGCAGCCGCTTACTCGGCCGATGCCGACGGCACCGTCAACCTCCCGTTCGAGGTGTCCACCGGTCGGATGATCCCCGAGGTGTGGGAACGGTGGCTGGCGTGGGACCCGGTGCGGATGGTGCCCGGGCATGCCGATGCGCTGCGCTCGCTCACGGCGATCTACATCGACGCGGGCACCCGCGATGAGTACTTTCTTGACCTGGGCGCCACCGCGTTCCGCGATGCCCTGCGCGGAGTTGGTGCCACCGACGTTCACTTCGAGCTGTTCGACGCCGGTCACGGTGGCATCGAGTACCGCTACCCGGTGGCGATGCGGTACCTCGCCGAGCGCATCGCCGCGCCCCGCTGAACCGCCTGCGTCCGGGGTCAGCGGCCCGAGGGCGAGCCCGATCCCACCGGTCTGCGCTGCTCGGCCTCAAGCGGTGGCCCGCCCGGCAGGCGGACGCCTGGGGGAGTGATCTCGCCGTCGGGTGGCGGTCCGTCGGGTGGCAAGCCGGGACCGCGGCGATCGTCCGGTGGGTCGTCCTGGTCGCGCTCGTCAGCGGCGGGGGCGGTTAGATAGATCGCCGACAGCGAACCTAGGAAGACCGAGAGCACCAGGGCCATGGGAAGTGTCAGGCCGAGGTCGACCTGGCCCTGCACGCCGATGAAGGCGAGCACCGCGAAGGTGATGACCACGGTCGCGGCCGGCACCGCCCACACCCAGAGGGTCCTCCCCTCGCGGTCTGCTCCCAGCTTGCGCTCTAGGAGCCGCAACATCCTGGGCAGCCGGCCCTGCTCTCCACGTTGTGGTTCCACCATCTGATCGTACCCGCGTGTCCCCGAGCGCCTACTCGGACTGAATGTGAATTGCTGCGTCCTCGGCACCCAATTCGTCGGGGTCGTCATCCCCTTCCTCGACGACGACGTCGTCTCCGCCGCGTTCGGGTGCTTGAAGCTGACCTGCCTCGGCCTCGGGCTGACCGCGCAGGGACGCCTCGGGCTCTTCCTCTGCTAGCCGCTCGTCAAGGGTGTCGCGCTGATATATGTCCGTCGGTTCGTCGAGCCGGTGAGAAACAGGATCGCGTTCGTCTCCCTCTTCTCCGACCACCTCGGCGGGATCAGGTTCCTCCGTCCCGGGGACCACATCGCTGTCCGCGGGTACGTCTCTCCAAGGAGCATCCGATGTCTCTCGGTCTCGCATGTCGTCCCTCACGCTCCGTCCCTCCGTGTCCTTGACCACCAGCGTCGCGAGGGGGCGCCTCCATGTCAACTGACCCGCTGGATTGCCGAGGCCATGAGCGACGGAGCCGACGGTCAGGATTGAACTGACGACCTACCGCTTACGAGGCGGTTGCTCTACCACTGAGCTACGTCGGCGCGGCGCCTATGGTACCCGCGGTTCTAGGGCAGGCCCGCATGGGGCACGGCCACCTCGGTGGTGAGCAGCACCCCCTCGCGGGCCTCGCGGCGATTGTTCTCGAAGTAGTCTGGTGCGCAGCAGAGCAGAAGGGTGCGGCCGCCGGCACCACCGAGGGCGCAGGCGAAGACACCCAGCCCTCCCGGCGGCCTCACGTCGTCGAGGATCTCGCCTCCCTGAGCCACTCGGATGCAACGACCGCCGATGGCGTCCGCAGCCCACAGGTGGTTGTCGGCGTCCAGGGTGCAGCCGTCGACCGCCACCCGCAGCAGCTGCATCGTGTCCATGGCGTCGCCGAGGGTGACCTCGGGACCGAGCTGGGCCCACACCCGCCGGTCGCGCAGTGAGCCGTCGGCGGTGATGGTGAAGCACGAGCAGCGGTTGCCCAGGGTCTCGCCGACGATCAGGGTGGCGCCGTCATCGGTGATCACCGCTCCGTTGGGGAAGATCAGCCCGTCCGCAGCCACGGTGACGGTGCCGTCGGGGTCCACGCGCTTCAGCGACGTGGTCACGGGATCGTCGAAGTCCATGAGGTTGAAGCCGAAGTCGCCGACCCAGGCACGCCCGGCTCTATCGACGACGAGGTCGTTGAGCATTCCGGTGCACACGGCGGAGAGGTCCGCGTGCAGGCTGACCGTGCCGTCCGCGCCCCGGCGAAGCAGCCGATGGTCGCGCATGGACACCACAAGCAGCGACCCGTCGGGCATCCATCCCAGGCCCGACGGCTGGCCGTCAACCGCCATGACCTCGTCCTCCTCGCCGTCGGGGGTCACGGTGAAGACGGCACGGCGGTACATGTCGGACACCCACCAGCGATCCCCCCGCCAGCGCGGACTCTCGAAGAAGGCGCCTCCCTCGAGAAGGGTGGCGAAGTCGCGGTCGGACACCTTCGAACTGTATCGTGCCGGCCCTCGCTACCCTTGTTGGTGCGATGACCGAGACCACGTCCCTGCCCCTCCGCCCGGCTCGGCCACCCGTCGACGCCTACGACGCCGCCGCCGTGGAGTCGAAATGGCGGCGCATCTGGGAGGAGCGCGGCGACTATCGGACCGACCTGGACTCGGCAGACCGGCCCTTCTACAACCTTTCGATGTTCCCGTATCCCTCGGCCGAGGGGCTCCACGTCGGCCACATGGTGCCATACAGCGGCAGCGACATCTACGGGCGCTGGCGCCGCCTTCACGGCGACAACGTGTTCCAGCCCATGGGCTTCGACGCCTTCGGGATACACAGCGAGAACTACGCCCTTCGCATCGGCGAGCACCCGGCCGTGGTGATGCGCCGTGCGGTGGCCAACTTCCGGGAGAACCAGCTCAAGAAGATCGGAGCCATGTTCGACTGGGAGCATCAGGTGAACACCGCCGACCCCGCCTACTACCGATGGACGCAGTGGTTGTTCCTGCGGCTCTTCGAGGCCGGTTACGTCGAGTGGCGCGACGGGGCGGTGCTGTGGTGCCCGTCATGCCTCACCGTGCTCGCCAACGAGCAGGTGGAGCAGGGACGCTGCGAGCGCTGTGGCTCTATCGTGGAGACGCGCTGGCTGCGCCAGTGGTGGCTGAAGATCACCCGCTTCGCGCAGGAGCTCCTCGACGCCCTTGACACGCTGGACTGGTCGGAGTCGACCAAGCTGATGCAGCGCAATTGGATCGGGCGCCGCGAGGGGGCGCGCATCGTCTTTGATCTCCAGGGATGCGAGCGCAAGGACGTGGCCGTCTTCACCACTCGGCCCGACACCCTCTTGGGCGCCACCTTCCTGGTCATCGCCGCCGACCATCCGCAGCTCGAGGAGTTTGTTCCTACTGAGCGGCGCGGCGAGGTCAATGCCTGGCGCAACCGGCTGCCCAGGCCCGCGGCGGAGCCGGACTTCTCGGTGGGCATCGACCTCGGCTCCTCGGCCATCCATCCATTGACCGGTGAGCGCCTGCCGGTGTGGGCGGCGCCCTACGTCCTCTACGACTACGGGACCGGCGCGATCATGGCCGTGCCGGCTCACGACGAGCGCGACCACGCTTTCGCCAGGACGCACAACCTCCCCGTCGTCGAGGTGATCAGCGGTGGCGACGGGGAGGACACCGCGTTCACTGGCGAGGGTGTGCTGGTCAACAGCGGAGAGTTCGACGGCCTGCCGTCCGATACGGCGCGTCGGCGGATCGTCGAGCGGCTCGAGAACACCATGCGCGGCGAGGCCACGATCACCTACCGCTTGCGCGACTGGTTGATCTCGCGACAGCGCTACTGGGGACCACCGATCCCGATCATCCATTGCACCAAGGACGGCCAGGTCCCCGTCCCCGAGGACCAGCTGCCGGTCCTGCTCCCCGAGGTCGACGATTTCCGGCCCACCGGCACGGGGGTGTCACCGCTGGCAAGCGTCGAGGATTGGGTGAACGTCACCTGTCCGCGCTGCGGTGGCCCGGCACGCCGCGAGACCGACGTCAGCGACACCTTCGTGGATTCGTCGTGGTACTACCTGCGCTACCCGTCCACCGACTTCGACGACGTGGCCTTCGATCCGGAACGGACCCGGCGCTGGCTGCCGGTGGACATGTACATCGGCGGCAACGAGCACGCCGTGCGCCACCTCCTCTACTCGCGCTTCGTGATGCGGGCACTCTGTGAGATGGGCCTCGTTGAGGTGCCCGAGCCGTTCGCTCGCTTTCGCGCGCACGGAATGATCGTCAAGGACGGCTTCAAGATGTCCAAGAGCCGCGGCAACGTGGTCAATCCCGACGAGTACATAGAGACGTACGGCGCCGACACCTTCCGGCTCTACCTCATGTTCCTCGGTCCGTACACTGCCGGCGGAGACTTTCGCGACGAGGGCATCGTGGGGGTCACGCGCTTCCTGCATCGCGTCTGGCGCGCGACCCAGACCGCGAGCACGGACGATGCCGACGATGATGTGCGCGAGCGCCGCCGCCACCGCCTCATCGGCGGCGTCGACGAGGACATCGCCGGGCTGCACTTCAACACCGCCATTGCGCAGCTCATGGAATTTGCCCGCGACCTCGCCCAGGAGGCGGACGAGGGCCGCGGCCGGCGCCTCGATGCGGAGGCGCTGCTTCTCTGTCTGGCACCGTTCGCGCCGCACATCACCGAGGAGCTGTGGCAGCGCACCGGGCACGAAGGGTCTGTGCACCAGCGCGGGGGCTGGCCCGAGCACGATCCGGCCCTGGCGGCGCGATTGGAGGTGGAGGTGGCGGTGCAGATCAATGGAAAGCTCCGCGGAACCCTGACCGTTCCTGCGGGCACCGGCGAGGACGACCTGCGCCAGCGGGCGTTGGAGTTGCCCCGGATCGCAGCGTCCCTGGGCGGCGCCGAGCCGCGCAAGGTGGTCGTCGTCGTCGACCGCGTGGTCAACGTCGTCGTCTGAGCGCAAGCCCTCGGTCCCTTCGCAGGGCGATGCAGGCCGCCGCGCCGATCCTCGATTCGCCCGCTACCGACATAATCCGACGTCCTCATGAGCAATCACACCATGCCTCGGCCGGTTTCACCGTGGGGCTGACCATCGGCGTTGTCGATGAGGCTCGCGACGGCGAGCGCCGCGTCGCGGCCAGCCCGGCGAGCACGCGTATGCTGGTGGCGGCAGGGCACGAGGTGATGCTGCAGAGCAGCGCTGGAGCTGCCGCGGGCTGGCCCGACGACGAGTACGCCGCGGCAGGGGCGACCATCGCCGGATCGGCCGATGAGGTGCTGAAGAAGGCGTCGGCGCTGCTCTGCGTTCGCGGCAGTGGGCCTGGGGCCGCCACCTGGGCGGATGTCGGCGACGGGCACACCCTGGCGGGCCTTTTCGACCCGCTCGGCGAGCCGGCCGCGATCCAGGAGCTGGCCGGGCGGGGCGCCACCGTCTTCTGCATCGACCTGCTGCCGCGCGTCACCCGAGCGCAACCGATGGATGTGCTCTCGTCACAGGCAACCGTCGCGGGCTACAAGGCGGTCATCGTGGCGGCCTCCCTGGCCCCGCGCCTGTTCCCCATGCTCACCTACGCGGCAGGGACGATCCCCCCGGCGAAGGTGCTCATCCTCGGCGCGGGGGTGGCCGGGCTGCAGGCGATCGCCACGGCGCGGCGCCTCGGGGCCAACGTCAGCGCGTATGACGTGCGCGCCGCTGTTCGTGAGCAGATCGAGAGCCTGGGCGCGCGCTTTGTGGACCTCGCCGACGTTGCAGCCGGCGGTGAGGACGCGTCCGGATACGCAACCGGGGCTGACGAGGCGGAACTGGCGCGCCAGCGCGAGGCCCTCGCCGCTGAGGTCGCCGCCAGCGATGTGGTCGTGACCACCGCCCTGGTCCCCGGCCAGCGCTCTCCGATCCTGGTCACGGCCGCGGCGATCGGGGCGATGAAGCCGGGATCGGTGATCGTGGACCTCGCTGCGGAGCGGGGCGGCAACTGCGAGGGCACCGTCGCGGGCAAGACGGTCGAGATCGGCGGCGTGGCTCTGGTCGGAGCAGAGAACCTCGCGGCCACCCTGCCGCAGGACGCCAGCCAGATGCTGGGTCGCAACCTCGCCAACTTCGTGATCCACATCGCCCAATCCGGTGAGATCGACCTCGACAGCGACGATCCGATCGTGCAGGGCACGCTCGTGGCTCGCGGGGGACGGGTCGTGCACGAGCGGGTCACCGCCCTCCTCGGCGCACCGGCCGCGGCTGCCGCCCCCGAGGCGGCGTCGTGAACATCGAGACCGGGCTCTACGTCTTCCTGCTGGCGTCATTCCTGGGCTTCGAGCTGATCCGTCGCGTGCCCCAGCTGCTCCACACCCCGCTGATGTCCCTGACCAACGCCATCTCGGGCATCGCTCTGGTCGGATCCATATTCATCGTCGGCAGCGCCCAGTCGGTGACCACCACGGTGCTCGGCACCATCGCCATCGCCGCCTCGTCATCCAACGTCATCGGCGGTTTCCTGCTGACCGACCGGATGCTGCGCATGTTCCGGAAGCGACGCTGATGCGCGAGAACATCGTTCAGTACCTCTACATCGCCGCCGGGCTGTCCTTCATCTTCTCGATCAAGTGGATGACGGCGCCGACGACAGCCCGCCGCGGCGTCGTCGCCGGCGAGATCGGCATGGTGCTGGCGGTGGTGGGCACCTTCGTGCGGCCCGAGGTCACCCAGTTCACCTGGATCATCGTCGGCCTCATGGCGGGCGCCGCCATCGGCGTCCCCCTGGCGGCGTTTGTGCCCATGACAGCCATGCCCCAGCGAACGGCGCTCTCGCATGCGTTCGGCGCCACTGCCGCCACGCTTGTCGGCGTCGCGGAATACCTGCTTCGGCAGCCCCATCTCGACCGTTTCACGATGGTGGTGCTCGGCATCGAGGTGCTCCTCGGCGGCCTCACGGTCACCGGCAGCCTGATGGCCTTCGCCAAGCTGCAGGAGCTGATCCGGGGGCGGCCCATCGTCTACCGCGGGCAGAACGTGGTCAATCTGTCGATTCTCGCAATCGCCCTGGGCGGGATCGTCTGGTTGGCGATCGATCCCAGCATGGGCATCGTCTTCGCGGTGGTGGTGGCGGCCGCGGTGACCTTCGGGGTGCTGCTGATCGTCCCCATCGGCGGTGCCGACATGCCCACCGTCATCGCGCTGCTCAACTCGTACGCCGGCCTCTCCGCGGTGGCCATGGGATTCGCGCTGGACAACAAGGTGCTGGAGATCGCGGGTGCTCTCGACGGTTCCTCTGGCTTCGTCCTCGCGGTGGTCATGAGCAGAGCCATGAACCGCAACTTCCGCAACATTCTCTTCGGAGCCTTCGGGCAGGTGACCATGTCGACGCGTGACTCCGAGGCGGACGACCGTCCCGTGCGCAGCGGCAACAGCGTCGACGGCGCCGCCATCCTCGACGGCGCCCGCCTGGTCGTCATCGTCCCCGGCTACGGGATGGCGGTGGCACAGGCGCAGCACAAGGTTCGCGAGCTCTCCGACGCGCTGGAGCGCAATGGGACGCAGGTGCGCTTCGCCATCCATCCGGTGGCGGGGAGGATGCCCGGTCACATGAACGTGCTCCTCGCCGAGGCCGACGTGCCGTATGACCACATGGTGGAGCTCGAGGAGGCCAACGAGCTGCTCTCTCGAGCCGACGTCGCGATAGTGATCGGCGCCAACGACGTGACCAACCCGGCCGCCAAGAATGAGCCGGGCAGCCCCGTCTACGGTATGCCCATCCTCGATGTCGACCGTGCCGGCAGCGTGCTCGTGGTCAAGCGGAGCATGGGGCCCGGGTTCGCGGGCATCGGCAACGAGCTGTACTACCTGACCAACACCACCATGCTCTTCGGCGACGCCAAGCAGGTGGTGGGGTCGCTGGTCAATGACCTCGGCGACTCGCGGTAGCGACAGTCACCGGCTGAGGAGCATGGGGGTGTGTGGCATGCCGTCCTCCAGGAAGTCCGGCCCGCAACGCTGAAAGCCGAACCCGCCGTACCACGGAGCCAGCCGCGATTGCGCCGAGATGCGCACCGGGCCCCGCGCCCGGCCCAACGCGTGGCGCATCAGCAGGCTGCCGAGACCCCGTCCCCGGTGGTTCGGGGCGGTGACCACCCGGCCGATCCACGTCGCCCCCTCCTCTCCGGGGTACATGCGCAGGTACGAGGCCAGCTCGCCGTTCAACTCCACCCAGAGGTGTTCAGTGGTGGGCAGGACGTCCCGCCCGTCCAGCTCCGGGTACCAACACTGCTGCTCGACGACGAAGGTGTCCACGCGCAGCCGCGCCATGTCGTGGAAGGTGCGCGCGCTGAGCATCTCGAATCTGGCCACGTGGACAGGTGGGGCGCTCACGGCAGGGAGACTAGGGGGTTGGGCACCCACGGCGGACCGTCCCATGGCGCAAGCCGCAACCGCCTGCAACAAGCGGCCCCAGGGGGATGGCCCGGGCCGGGCGGACCCGCTACGATCCACGTCGCCATCGACATTCAGGACGACGTGGGAGAGCGCACAGCGCCCGAACGCCGCACCGGCAGCGATCCGGCGTCGGCGGCGCTCGCCGAGATGGTCGATGAGTTCAACTCGGCCTCGGACAGCGACGCGCTGGTTGGCATGGTGCTGCACCGCGCGGTCCTGGAGACGCGGTCCGACCGCGGCGTGTTGTCCTGGATCGACGGCAACGAGATGATCGTCGCCGGCTGCCACGACCCGTTTGGGGAGCTGGTGCCGATCGGCAGCCGCTGGCCGCTGGCGGGCGAGCAGGTGAGCGCCGTGGCTCTCGCCGCGGGACGTCCGGAGGCCGGCAGCTATGGAGACATCGACATCGACCGGCTGAGTCCCGCTCTCCACGAGACCTACACGGGCCTGAAGTACCTCCTGGTGGTCCCGGTGGCGGTGGCGGGCGAGGAGATCGCCATCCTCTGCGTCAGCAGGCGCCGCTCTGAGGAGTTCACGGCCGAGGACAGCGAGATCCTCGACGCGATCGCCCGAGCATGCGCCCACCCGCTCCGCGCGGCCCGGCTCGGCGACATGCTCGGCGCCGCGCTGACCCAGCTGGCCGAACGACTCGCCGACGCGGAGTCCGTCGAGCGGGTCAAGACCGACATCCTGCGACTGGCGTCCCACGAGCTGCGCACCCCGCTCACCGTTCTCCATGGCTACCTCTCGCTGGTGCGCGACGGCTTCTACGGCGAGATTCCCGACCCACTTGGCGCGGTCATCAAGATCCTCGAACGGCGCACCGCGGAGATGAACGGGCTTGTCAACGACATGCTCGTCGCCGCCCGCGTCGAGGACGCCCCTGCCGGGGCCGAGCCCGAAACCGTCGACCTCCGCGCACTTCTCCGTGAGGCCGCCGATTCTGTATCCCTGAGCGCCTCTGCGACGCACCGGGTCCGTGTTGACCTGCCCGTGGATCCGTTGCCGGCTCGCGTCGACGCCGAGCGCGTGGTGCTGGCCCTGCGCAACATCATCGACAATGCCGTGAAGTACTCTCCGGGCGGGGGAGAGGTGGTCTGCTGCGCCTCTGTCAGCGGCGGCATGGTGAGGATCCAGGTGACCGATCGCGGCCTGGGCATCGCTCCCGAGGATCGCGACAAGCTGTTCACCCGTTTCGGCCGAGTGCTGACCACCGCCAACTCGCACATTCCCGGCATCGGGCTCGGCCTCTACTTCAGCCGTGAGGTGGCCCGTCGCCATGGCGGCGAGGTGAGGCTGGTCGATCGTGACGCCCCGGGCAGCACGTTCGAGCTCAGCCTCCCGCTGGCTGCGTAGCGGTCCTCAGATCCGCCGCAGCACCACCAGAGAACGGGCGGCCACCAGGAGGGGATCGGAGGCCTCGACCTTGCGCGGAGGATCACATGGTGCCGCGTCGGCGGTGTCGAGCAGCACCTCCCAGTGGTGCCCCCAGCCGCGGGGCAGCTGCCACGACATGTCCTTGTGGTGGGAGTGGAGGATGACCAGCAGGGTGTCGCCGCGAATCTGGCGGCCGTCGGGGGTGTGATCGGGAATCTCGTCTCCGTTGAGCAGCATCGCCAGCGAGCGCCGCGATTCGTCGTCCCACTCCGCCTCGGTCATCTCGATGCCCTCGTCGTCGAGCCAGACCACGTCCTTGCGGCGCTGTCCGCGGCCGACCTGGCCCGCGAAGAACCGCTGACGGCGCAGCACCGGTTGGCCGGCTCGGAGGGCTATCAAGCGGCGCGTGAAGCCCAGCAGCGGCTCGTCGACAGCGGACCAGTCCAGCCACGAGTCCTCGTTGTCCTGGCAGTAGGCATTGTTGTTGCCGCGCTGGGTGTGACCGATCTCGTCGCCGGCAAGGAGCATCGGGCAGCCCTCCGAGAGGATCAGCGTGGCCAGGAGGTTGCGCTGCTGGCGAGCCCGCAGAGTCAACACCACGGGATCGTCCGTCTCGCCTTCCACGCCACAGTTCCAGGAGCGGTTGCCGTCGGTGCCGTCGCGGTTCTGCTCTCCGTTGGCCTGATTGTGCTTCTCGTTGTACGAGACCAGGTCACGCAGGGTGAACCCGTCGTGCGCGGTGATGAAGTTGATGCTGCTGAAGGGGGAGCGGCCGTCGCCCTGGTAGAGGTCGCTGCTCCCGGTGAGACGATAAGCGAGCTCGCCGACGCCGGCGACCTGGCCGCGCCAGTAGTCACGCACGCAGTCCCGGTACTTGCCGTTCCACTCAGCCCAGCGCACCGGGAAATTGCCCACCTGGTAGCCGCCCTCGCCGACATCCCACGGCTCGGCGATCAGCTTGACGTGGGCCAGGGTGGGATCCTGATGGATGATGTCGAAGAATGCGGACAGTCGATCGACGTCGTAGAACTGCCGGGCGAGGGCCGATGCCAGGTCGAATCGGAACCCGTCGACGTGCATCTCACGGACCCAGTACCGCAGCGAGTCCATGATCATCTGCAGCGTGGACGGTGAGCCGGCGTTGAGGCTGTTTCCGGTGCCGGTCACGTCGTAGTAGAAGCGCGGCCTGTCCTCGACGAGCCGGTAATACGAGCGATTGTCGACGCCTCGGAAGCACAGCGTGGGGCCCATCTCGTTGCCCTCGGCGGTGTGGTTGTAGACCACGTCGAGGATGACCTCGAGGCCGGCGGCGTGGAGTGCCTTGACCATGGTTTTGAACTCGACCACCTGCGGGCCGGCGTCGCCGGTGCTCGAGTACCGGGCCTCGGGCGCGAAGTAGCCGATGCTGTCGTAGCCCCAGTAGTTGCGCAGTCCCCTGTCGACGAGCTGGTGGGAGTCGACGAAATGGTGGACCGGCATCAGCTCGACCGAGGTGATCCCGAGACTGGTGAAATGCTCCACCGCAGCGGGGTGGGCGAGCCCCGCGTAGGTGCCCCGCAGCTCCTCCGGGATGCCGGGGTGGCGCATGGTGAACCCACGTACGTGGGTTTCGTAGATGAGGGCGTCATTCCAGGACACGTCAGGACGACGCTCGCCGCTCCAATCGAAGGCGTCGTCGATCACGACGCTATGCGGCATGTGCTGGGCGGAATCCAGGTCGCTCATCTTGTCGTCGCCCTTGCCGAGGACGTACCCGTACACCTCGGGGCCCCAGTGAACCGAGCCGGAGACGGCTCGCGCATAGGGGTCGAGGAGCAGCTTGTGGTGGTTGTGGCGCCGCCCCAGGTCGGCGTCGTAGGCACCATGGACGCGATAGCCGTATCGGGTGCCCGGACCGACCCGCGGGATGAAACCATGCCAGACCAGGTCGGTCTGCTCGAGCAGGTCGTAGGCCGCCAGCAGGCCACCGGCCTCGTCCAGCAGGATGAGCTCGACCGCTTCTGCTTCAGATGCGAAGAGCGCGAAGTTGGTGCCGTCCTCGCCGACGGTGGCGCCCAGAGGGTAGGAGCGGCCCGGCCACGCGGGGATGTTGCCCGCGGTCACGCCGCCCTCTCGAGCAGGGCCACCGGGCAGTGGCGGAGCAGGTCGTCAAGAGCGGTGGAGCCACCCGGCACGGGGCTGCCGTCACAGAGGTTGTGCCAGTCGCCATCGGGCAGCGAGATCATTGTGTCCCCCCAGCGGCCCCTCCTGGTGAGGGCGCGGCGTTGTGCGATCGCGATCACCGCTGCGGGAGTACCCCGGATGAAGGCGACGACATCATCGGCAAACTCCCCATGCGCGCGCACTGCCAGGTAGGCGCCGAGCTCGCCGAAGGCCTCCGGGGTGCGCGCCCGCAGGGCCAGCGCGTCGCGGATGAGCAGCAGCTTGGGAGCGCCGCTGTCCTGGTCCGACGCCCACGCGGAAGCCGCCGTCCGTCCGGTGTTGGCGCGCAGCATCGCACCGCGCAGCGAGTAGTCCACCGGCCGGCGGTCGTCGGGATCGACAAGGCTCAGATCCCAGAGCTCGCACCCCTGGTAGACGTCCGGAACGCCGGGCGAGGCCAGCTTGAGGAGGGACATGCTCAGTGAGTTGACCCGGCCCCATTCCACCAGCGGAGCCACGAAACCCTCCAGGTCGGCAACAAAGTGGGGGTCGGCGAGAACTCTGGTGACGAAGTCGCAGAGCGCCGCGTCGTAGGAGTCGTCGGGCGCAAGCCAGCTGGTCTGACGCTTGGCTTCGTGGGCCGCCTTCTCCATGTAGGCGCGCGCCCGCTCGACGCCGAGCGGCCACGCGCCAACCAGGGTCTGGTAGAGCAGGTACTCCATGCTGCCGTCGGGCCGGCCGTCCGGCCACCGTCGCGCATTCATGGCCTGCCATCGGCGCACCGCCGCGGCCCACTCACCTGGGATCTCGCTGAGCAGGTCGATCCGGCAGCGCACATCCTCGCTGCGCTTGGTGTCGTGTGTGGACGTGGCCAGCAGGGTGCGGGGACGCGTCGCCTGCGCCCGTGCGTTGCGCTCGTGGAAGGTGGCGGTGTCCATGCCGAAGAGCTCGGGCGAATCGCCGACCTCGTTGAGGGAGACGAGGACGAGGTGACGGTAGAAGGCGGTGTCCTCGACGCCCTTGGCCGCGGTTGCCGCGCAGAGCTGCTGCAGGCGCAGCACCAGATCGCTCTCGGCCAGGTGGGTGTCCAGCTCTGCGGTGGCGACATCAGCCGGCCGGCCGAGGACGAAGAGATCGGCGATGAAGTCGAGAAGGCGCTTGTCGACGTCGGGGGCATTGGCATGCGCTGTCGCCACCGCGGTGCGCACGACTGCGGCGTCGGCCTGGGTGGGCGGGGGGACGCGGGGGTCGATGAACGTGCGGTACACGGGAACGGCCGCGACCAGCTCGATGACGGCGTCACGGATCTCGCTGTGGGTGTGGTCGCGCTGAGCCGGATAGGCCTCACAGATGCGGGCGAGCAGCCCCGTCAGCCGTTCGACGTCGCTGACCAGGATGGCGCGCAGGATGTCGCGCTTGCCCTCGAGAGCCACCCTCGCGAAGTCGGATGGCTGACCGGTCACGTGGTCGTGGAGCTCCACCAGCTGCTGTCTCCCGGCGGGATCGACGAACAGGCCGTTGACCCCGGCAAGGAACTCGTAGCCCGTGGTGCCATCGAGCGCCCAGGATGGCGGCTCCTCGTTGCGCTCGAGGATCTTCTCGGCGATCAACCACGTATCCGGCCCGGTCGCGTCGCGCAGCCTCTGCGCGTATTGGAGTGGGCGCCGCAGCCCATCGATGTGGTCGATGCGCAGTCCGTCGACGTCACCGCCGCGGACCAGCTCAGTTATCAAGGTGCTGAACTCGGCGAAGACCGCCGGGTCCTCCATTTGCACGCCCACCAGCGTGTTGATGTCGAAGAAGCGCCGGTAATTGACCTCCTCCACCGCCATCGTCCAGCGCGCCAGACGGTGGTGCTGCTCGTTGAGGATGTGATCCAGGGCGGCGACGTCACTGTTGAGCTCGCTGAGTACGGCGTCCATCGCAGAGGTGATGGCGCCTCCCTGGAGCAGCGCCGCGACCTCCGTGGCGACCGCGTTCCGTGCCAGCATGCGTTGTCTCCTCGACGCCTGGTCGTTGCCGTCGGGCAGACGTGCCGCGGCGGCAACGGCACCGACGGCAAGTGGACTCCGAGTGGCGGCCAGCAGTTCGGCGACGGTCTCGACAGAGAGCGGATAGCGCTGGCCGGCGTGCGCGATCAGAAGCTCGCCGTTCTCGCGCACCAGCCGGATCAACCCGTCCTCGAGAACGCGCCCTACCTGGTCGCTCAGCACGGGAAGGAGAATGCGGTGACGCAGCCGGGGCTCATCCACCTCCCAGTCGATGTCGAAGAACTCCGCGTACGGTGACGACCGTCCGTCGCCGAGTACGTCCCACCACCAGCGGTTGCGCCGATCGGCGATGGACATGTGGTTGGGAACGACGTCGAGCAGCTGACTCAGTCCGTGGTGTCGCAGCATGTCGCACATGGCGCGGTGTCCGGCGACGCCGCCCAGGTCATCGCTGATGCGAGTGGGGTCGACCACATCGTACCCGTGGGTGCTGCCCGCCGCCGCCTCCATGTACGGAGAGCAGTAGACATGGCTGATGCCGAGCTCGGCAAGGTATGCGGCCTGAGCAGCCAGCGCCGCGAAGTCGAACTCGGCGCGCAGCTGCACGCGATAGGTCGCTCGACGCTGCGGGCGGGTGGCGCTCTGGTCAGCGTTCATCCGGTCACAATCACACCCGTGGCCTGTGTCTTTTGATCGTCGGATTATGAGGGGGTCGTCACCGTGAACCGTTGCGCGGTGTGGGCGCCGCGTGCGAGTCGAGTTGAGGTGGAGATGCTCGGCAGACGGCGGCTGCTGAGAGCCTTGCCAGGCGGCTGGTTCGAGCTTGAAGAAGCATTGGAGGCGGGCGACGAGTACGCGTTGGTGCTCGATGGTGGCACGCCTCGTCCGGATCCACGGTCACCGTGGCAGCCATATGGCGTACACGGCCCGTCGCGTGCCATCGACCATGCCGCCTTCGGCTGGACGGACGCGGTGTGGCGCGGACGCGCGCTTACCGACTGCGTCGTCTACGAGCTGCACATCGGAACATTCAGTGAGGCGGGCACCTTTGACGGTGCCGCTGAGCACATCGAACAGCTCGTCGAGCTCGGCGTCGGGGCGGTCGAGCTGCTCCCGGTCGCCGGCTTTCCCGGCGAACACGGGTGGGGCTATGACGGCGTCGACCTCTACGCCGTGCATCATGCGTACGGCGGACCCGATGGGCTGAAGCGCTTCGTCGACGCCTGTCACACCTCGGGTCTCGCCGTGATCATGGACGTCGTCTACAACCACCTCGGCCCGGACGGCAACCATCTCGCCGAGTTCGGACCGTATTTCACCGATCGCTACCGCACGCCCTGGGGCCCGGCCATCAACTACGACGGCGCCGACAGTGACGAGGTGCGCCGCTTTGTCGTCGACAACGCCCTGATGTGGCTGCGCGACTACCACTGCGACGGCCTGCGCCTCGACGCGGTGCACGCCATCCTCGACAGCTCAGCGGTTCACCTCGTGGAGGAGATCGCCACCGCCGCCCACACTCTCTCCGCAGAGCTGAGGCGACCGCTCTGGGTGATCGCGGAGAGCGACCTCAACGATCCCCGGGTGGTGAGCGAGGTGGAACGCGGTGGCTACGGCTGTGACGCGCAGTGGAGTGACGACTTCCACCATGCGCTGCATGCCGCTCTCACCGGAGAGAGACGCGGCTACTACTCGGACTACGGGCACGTCGGGGACATCGCCAGGGCGTTGTGCGACGTCTTTGTCCACCCGGGCGCGTACTCGCGCTTTCGCCGGCGGCGCCATGGCCGCGCCGTCGGCCCCCTTGCCGCGACGCGCTTCCTCGGCTACATGCAGGACCACGACCAGGTGGGCAACCGCCCTCGGGGGGAGCGCAGCGCGGCGCTCATGAGCGTGGGGCGAGTGCAGATCGCCGCCGCGCTTGTGCTCCTGGGTGCCTGTGTGCCCATGCTCTTCGCCGGCGAGGAGTGGGCTGCCTCAACCCCCTTCCTGTACTTCACCGACCACCGGGATGCCGAGATCGCCCGGCGCGTGTCCGAGGGACGGCGGCTCGAGTTTGCCGCGTTCGGATGGGATCCCGCGACGGTGCCCGATCCCCAGGACCCGGCCACCTTCGCCCGCTCCCGGCTGCGCTGGTCCGAGCGCGAGAGTGAACCCCACGCCACCGTCCTGCGCTGGTACGCCGAGCTCATCGCGCTGCGCAATCGACTCGAGGTGCTGCGCAACGGCGATCGGTCGGCGGTCTCGGTCGAGTACGACGAGACGGATCGCTGGCTGGTCATGAGGCGTCCGGCCGTCACCGTCGCGTGCAACTGGGGCGACACTGCCGTCGAACTCCCCGTCGCCGCCGGTGCCGTGGTTCTCAGCAATCGCGAGGTGGTGCCGTCCGGCGCCGGGACGCTGGTGCCGCCTGACGGCGCTGTGGTGGCCCGAGCCTAGCCCGCGTGCACAGCCGCAGCGCGTTGGGCGGCAAGCTGCACGCCGCTGATGCGGAGCTCGGCGAGGCAGTCGCATTCGACCACCGCGGTGTCACGAGAGAGGCAGGCGCGGCAGACGATGGCGTCGCAGGGGACGCAGCGGTAGAAGGTATCCGGGATGTCCCCGGCGCACACGGAGCAGGAGGGGGTGCCGATCTCCCAGACCTCGTCGACGACCTCCAGGTTGGCTGGTGACCCGTCGGGCAGGTGGACGCCGCTGGGTCGGAGGTGGAGGTGCGCGGGTGGATCGCAGGCGCAGGTTCGCATGCGAACAAGTGTACGTCACCGGCTCGCACGTGCTCGGGATTGATCGCCACCGGACCGCCCCCGCGCCGCGGCGTCCGGACCCGGCTACGCGGCGCTTCCCGCTCCGCTCAGCTCGCCCGCCCCCGCCTGGCGGAGCAGGGCACGGGTGGCCGTGACCCGGCAGGCGAGCATCTCGAGGATCTCGTCGAGGCGCTCACGAAGCTCCGAGTTGAGTGCTATGGGATGGTTGTCGATGTCGCGGAGAAGGGCGGAGAGGCGGACCGCCTTCTGATCGATGTGCGCGACGATCTCATGAGGGCTCTCGACCGTCGCGGCGCTCTGACTCGGCTCCATCCAGATACCTCCGTGGCTTGCCGGTGCGGACGTACCGCCGCGGGTGGTTGGTACCCGCCGTCCCCCAAGCCTAGGCCGCCCGGGCTCCGGTATCAAGGGCTGACGGGGCGCGCACCCGCGCGCTCTGCCCGGGCGATGGCCCTGTAGACTGGGCGGCGCCACCGGCGGAAGGCAGCCTGCGCGGATGGCGGAACCGGTAGACGCGCGGGACTTAGGATCCCGTGGGGCAACCCATCCGAGTTCGAGTCTCGGTCCGCGCACCACGCCGCTGAATAGGACACCAGTGAGTACAACGACCAGCCCCGTCGAGATCTCCGTGGCCGTGGAGCGACAGCCGGACTCGCGCGTCCAGCTCCGCGTCGAGGCGCCGGCGACCGAGCTCGACGCCGCCGTCAACGCCGCCCTGCGCCGCCTCGCCGGGCGGGTGCGGCTTCCCGGCTTCCGCCCGGGCAAGGCGCCGGCGGCGATGGTGGAGCGCGCGGTGGGCTGGGAGGCGGTGCGCCAGGAGGCGGTTGATGCCTTCGTCCCCGAGTTGTATGCGCGCGCGCTCGAGCAGGCTGGAGTTGAACCGGTCGACGATCCCCAGCTCGCCCTCGAGCCGGTGGAGCGTGGCCAGTCGCTCATCTTCACCGCCACGGTCACCGTCCGACCCGATGTCGACCTCGGCGACTACAACTCCCTGCGCGTCGACGTTCCTGCCACCGAGGTGACCGACGACCAGGTCGATGAGATGGTCGAAGAGCTGCGCCGGCGACACAGCGAGTTGCGCGACGTCGAGCGCCCGGCGCAGTCCGGCGACGTGCTGCGCTGCACGCTGGTGATGCGCCGCGGTGAGGAGGTGCTCAGCGGCGAGGACGAGGAGGATCGCGACCTCGACATCGACCGCGAGCGGCTGCTTCCGGGTCTCGCCGACGCTCTCATCGGACTGGTGGCCGGCGCACAGCGATCTTTCCAGCTCCAGCTACCCGAGGATTTCAGCCGCGAGGAGTTGCGCGGCACCACCGTCGACGTCGACGTCTCGGTGAGCGCGGTGCGTGAGCGCATCCTTCCCCCTCTCGACGACGCGCTCGCTGCTCTCGGTGAGCACGGGGCCACGCTCGACGAGCTGCGCGCCTACTACCGCGCCCGGCTCGAGGAGATCAGTGCCGAACGGGATCGCGAGGCCCTCGAGGCCGCTGCCCTCGAGGCATTGCGCGACCACGTCTCCATCGACCTCCCCGAGTCCATGGTGGAGCGGGAGATCGACCGCCAGATCGCTGACCTCGAGGTCCGCCTGCAATCGATGGGAATGCCCCTGGAGCGCTACCTCGAGTACACCGGCACCACCACCGAGAAGCTACGCGGCGAGCGCCGGGAGGCGGCGGTCCAGCGACTGCGGCTCGAGCTTGCCCTGGACGCGTTGGTGGCGGCCGAGGAAATCGAGGTCGACGAGGCCGCCGTGGTGCGCGAGGAGGAACGTCTCGCCAAGGGCCGCAAGCTCACCGCCCAGCAGCGCCGGCGCGTCCACCAGGGAACCCATCTCGACCTCGCCCGGCGCGCCGCCGGCGAGCGCCTGATGGAGATCGTGCGCGGCGACAGCTGAGCACGCCAGAGCTCACTCAAAACCGGGATACGCGTGTACGCTGCCACAGCCGTGTGGTGGAGTCCTCTCCTGCGTCCTCGTCCCACCCGCCGGCCCGACGGATCGTACACAGTCGTCGAGGCCGACGACGTGCTCCCGCCTGTGCCGCTGGCGCCTCCCGATGAGCCGACGGCGTCGGCCGCAGACGACCTGCGCGCCGCGGCCCGCCTCGCCGCCCACGTCCACAGCGAGGGCCCGCCCGTCGCCGGTGCGGCGGCCGCCGCGGCGGTCCTCCAGAGGCTCACCGCGCCCGGCGATCCCCGCCGCTTCCAAGCCTGGCTGCTCCAGGGCTTGTACCACCGCATGGCCTGCACCGAGGCGCGTCGCGGGTCCGGCACCGACGCGCTGGCCCGGGCTCACGAGGTCCGGGCTCGGAGCATTCTGCGCCTGGCCGCGACCAGTCCTGACCGTCTAACCGCCGCCCGGGCTCGGGCCGCGCTCATCCGCCTTGCGGGCACCAGCCGCTGGGTGACCGATGCGCGGCCGATGAATGACTGAGGCGTATCTATAATGGCCCGACCATGACACCGCAGAACCTGATCCCGATGGTCGTTGAAACAACCAACCGCGGTGAGCGCGCATTCGACATCTACTCGCGCCTGCTCAAGGATCGCATCATCTTCATCGGCACGCCGATCGATGATCAGGTGGCCAACGTGGTCATGGCCCAGTTGCTCTTTCTCGCCGGTGAAGATCCCGAGAAGGACATCATGATCTACATCAACAGTCCCGGCGGCTCGGTGTACGCGGGGCTGGCGATCTACGACACCATGTGTTATGTCGAACCACGGGTGGGCACCATCTGCATGGGTATCGCCGCGTCGATGGCGGCGGTGATCCTGGCCGGCGGAGAGGCGGGGATGCGCTTCTCGCTGCCCAACACACGCGTCCTCATCCACCAGCCCTCAGGCGGTTTCAGCGGCCAGGCCGCCGACATCCAGATCCACGCCCAGGAGATCCTCCGTGTCCGGCGCCGGATCGACGAGATCCTCGCCCAGCACACCGGCAAGCCGATCGAGGTGATCAACCGCGACTCCGATCGCGACTTCTTCATGAGCGCGGAGGAGGCCAAGGCTTACGGCCTCATCGACGAGATCATTCAAGGGAGGCCCAAGGCTGGCGGTCCGGTTCCCAAGATCGCCAGCAATGGCGGGGTGCCGCGCGACGGCGGCGATGGGCCCGAGGCGGGCGGAGGTGCGGCCACTCGCTGAGCGCGCACGGCCGTGATCGGTTCGTTTCGATCCGGATAGGCGCGGCTCCGGCTGCCCCGTGGTACGGTGATCTGCGATGACTGAGCGCGACGATCGGCGACGCCACACCCGGTGCTCCTTCTGCGGCAAGGGCCAGGAGCAGGTGCGCAAGCTCGTCGCCGGTCCTGGTGTATACATCTGCGACCAGTGCATCGACCTCTGCCAGGAGGTGCTGGAGGAGGACAACCGCTCCACAACGCAGAAGCGCGGCAAGGGGGGGATGATCCCCAACCCGCAGGTCATCGCCGCCTCGCTCGATCAGTACGTCATCGGACAGGAGCACGCCAAGAAGGTGCTCTCGGTGGCGGTCTTCAACCATTACAAGCGCATCGCCCACGCCAAGTCCAACGGTGACGTGGAGCTACAAAAGTCGAATGTCCTGCTGGTGGGACCCACCGGCTGCGGCAAGACCTTGCTGGCGCAGACTCTGGCCAAGATCATCGACGTCCCCTTCTCCATCGCCGATGCCACCTCTCTCACCGAGGCGGGCTACGTCGGCGAGGATGTCGAGAACATCCTGCTGCGCCTCATCCAGGCCGCCGACTTCGACATCTCCCGCGCGGAGCGCGGAATCATCTACATCGACGAGATCGACAAGATTGCGCGCAAGTCGGACAACCCCAGCATCACCCGCGATGTCAGCGGTGAGGGCGTGCAGCAGGCCCTGCTGAAGATCCTCGAGGGCACGGTGGCCAATGTTCCCCCGCAGGGTGGACGCAAGCATCCTCACCAGGACTTCATCCAGATCAACACCACCAACATCCTCTTCATCTGCGGCGGCGCGTTCGACGGTCTGGAGCGGATCATCGAGCAGCGGGTGGGCAACCGCACCATCGGGTTCAACAGCAAGCCGCACGGCAGCCGCACCAAGGAGACCACGCGCATCCTGCGCGAGCTCCAGGCGCAGGACCTCCTCAAGTACGGCCTCATCCCCGAGTTCATCGGCCGCCTGCCGATCAACGTCTCGCTCGACTATCTCGATGAGGAGGACATCATCCGCATCCTCACCGAGCCCAAGAATGCCTTCGTCAAGCAGTACGAGAAGTTCTTCGCGCTCGACGACGTGCAGCTCGTGTTCCACGAGGGCGCGCTCAAGGCCATCGCCCACAAGGCGCTGGCGCGCGGCACCGGCGCACGCGGGTTGAAGTCGATCATCGAGGACGTCCTTCTCAACAGCATGTTCGAGGTCCCCAGCCGCCCCGACATCAAGCGGTGCGTCATCACCGAGCAGTCGATCACCGACGGAGTCGAGCCGCTTCTGCTCACCGAGGAACCGACCAAGCGCGCGGCAGCCGGCGCCGCCGCCGAGCAGTCCGCCTAGCCGGTTCATGACCCTGCGGGGCCGGCTGATCGCGCTCGCCGCGACAGTGGCGGTGCTCCTGGGTGGGACGATCGTGGTGCTACTGCGCTCCCGCACAGCCGATTGCACATTGGTGGCGCCGCGACCCTCTCTGGCACCTGTCCTGAGGGCGCTGGGCGACTTCGACCAGTCCTACGACGCCGGCAACGTCGCCGCCCTCGAGGACGCGGCGACTCGGGCCGCGGCGGCATTGCACCCCGACCTGATCGGCACCACCGCCGAGGCGCCCGTCGCCATCGCGGCCGCGCGGCCCGGGTCGCCCGACGCGCTGGTCGTGCCCTTGCGCTCCCACACAGCCCTGCCGAGCGCCTCGCCGCCGCTGGCAGGACTGGTGGCATTCCTGAGGGACTGCCAGGGCAACGCCTACTTCGCCACCGTGGAGGACGACGCGTCCACCCAGCCTCCGCTGGTGCAGTTCCCGTCGATCACCGGCGAGCAGGCCGCAGCGCAACTCGGATCCGCCCCAGTGCGGCTCGCGTACCTGGACTCTCCGTTCGCCCCCGAGTGGGAAACCACCGGACCGCCTGTGCGGTCACTGGCAGCACGCTGATCGTGGTCGGCGGCCGCAGTCTCGGGCGCTCATAATCCGCCGACGCCGAACGCGTGCTGGAGGGTGCAGGGCATGGGCTCGGAGGCACGGGTGCACCACCATCCTGGCGGCGATGGCCGGCGCCGTTCTGGCCGGTTGCGGAGCCACCGTCGCGACGTCGCCAACGCCCGCGCACGTGGTGATCACCCCATCGACCGCCAGCGCCGGTGGGGCGCTGGCGGGCTTCCTCGCCGCCGCCGCCGATGAGGACAACACCCAGGTGCCGGTCTGGCTGGCGACCCCGACCGACAGCACCGATCTCACCGAGCTCCTGCAGCCAGGTCACCGGCGTGCCGGCACGGCAGGACACCTACGCTGCGATCAACGTGGACGGCCAGTGGAAGGCTGACATCGACGTCAACGCCAGTGGCGGCCTGGATCACAATCCGCAGGCATCGCCCACAGCCGGCGCGCCGATGCCGTCACCCACCTGACCCACATGGATCAACAGCCATGGACGCCATGGGCGGGGCTCCGCGGTGGGGGCTGCCTATACTCGGCGTCCAGCGATGGAGAAGGCCTTCGACCCGCGCACCGTCGAGCCCGTCTGGCGTGCGCGCTGGGAGGAGCTCGGGATCGGCATCGCCGACGCGTCGTCCGGCCGCCCGTCGTTCACCATCGCTCTGCCACCGCCAAACATCACCGGCGTGCTGCACCTCGGCCACGCCATGGGCTTCTCGATCCAGGACACTCTCTGCCGGCATCGCCGGATGAGCGGCTATGAGGTGGAGTGGTGCCCGGGGACCGACCACGCCGCTATCGCCACTCAGAATGTGATCGAGCGCCAGCTGGCCGCCGAGGGAACCACCAAGGAGGAGCTCGGGCGCGCCGTGTTCCAGGCCCGCGTCGATGCCTGGTACACCGAGTACGGCGGCCGCATCTTCGATCAGATGCGCCGTCTCGGCTTCACCTGCGACTGGAGCCGGGCCCGGTTCACCCTCGACGATGACTACGTGCGCGCCGTCCGCACGGCCTTCAAGGACCTCTTCGACTCGGGACTCATCTACCGCGGCCCGCGCATCGTCAACTGGTGTCCGAACAACCTCTCGGCGATCAGCGATGAGGAGATCGATTGGCAGGAGCACACCGACACCCTGGTCCACATCCGCTATCCCATCGAGGGGGGCGGGGAGATCGTCGTCGCCACGGTCCGACCCGAGACCATGCTCGGCGATGCGGCGGTCGCCGTCGCGCCGGAAGACCCGCGCTACCAGGCGCTGGTGGGACGCAGCGTGAGGCTGCCGCTCACCGGCCGCGTCGTGCCCATCATCGAGGACGCCGCCGTGCAACCCGACTTCGGCACCGGAGCCCTCAAGGTCACCCCCGCGCACGACCCCACCGACTATGAGATCGGCCAGCGCCACGGCCTTCCCATGATCACCGTCATCGCCGCCGACGGCACCATGGACGTTCCCGAGCTCCCCCAATTCCACGGGCTTCCGACTGACCGGGCCCGGGTCGCGGTGACTGAGGCCCTGCGCGCAACCGGCGCCGTGCTCAAGGAGGAGGTGTACGTGCACGAGGTGGGTCATTGCGACCGCTGCGGGTATGTGCTGGAGCCGTTGATCAGCGCCCAGTGGTGGGTCCGCATGAGCGAGTTGAGCGGACCGGCCATCGCCGCGGTCGAGGCGGACGACACCACCTTCCACCCTCGGCGATACACCGACGTGTACCTGGCGTGGATGCGCAACATCCGCGATTGGTGCATCAGCCGGCAGATCTGGCTGGGCCACGCCATCCCCGTGTCGACGTGCGCCAACGGCCACACGTTGGCGTGGATCGAGCCGCCGTCGGTGTGCGCAACCTGCGGCGACACCGCGCTCGAGAATGATCCGGACGTTCTCGACACCTGGTTCAGCAGTGCGCTCTGGCCCTATGCCATCTTCGGATGGCCCGAGCAGACCGACGATCTCAATCGCTTCTACCCGACCGACGTGTGCGTCACCGCGCGCGACATCATCTTCCTGTGGGTGGCCCGCATGATCTTCACCGGGCTCCGCTTCACCGAGCAGACTCCGTTTGCCGACGTGATCATCACCAGCACCGTACAGGCGGTCGATGGCACGAGGATGAACAAGTCCAAGGGCAATGCCGTGGATCCGCTGCCGATGATCGACAGGCATGGTGCCGACGCGGTGCGGGCCTGGGCGGCTGCGGTGGGCACCGGCGGCCAGGACGTCCGTTTCAACGAGGACCGTATCGAGAGCTACCAGCGATTCGCCAACAAGATCTGGAATGCGACCCGATTCCTGGTCACGCGCCTCGACGATGGGACCGGGCACATGAGCGCGCCCGACCCCGAACCCGCCGTCGATGATCTGCGCCCTGAGGATCGCTGGATGTTGGCGCAGGTGGCCGAAACCGTGGAAGCCGTGGACGAGGCGGTGCGCAGCTATCGCTTCCACGAGGCGGTGGAGCGTCTCTACGACGTGACCTGGCATTCCTTCTGCGACGGGTATGTGGAGATGATCAAGCCCCGGCTCCGCGACGACGCGCCCGAGGCATCCCGCCGGGCGGCGGCGCATACCGCCATCACCACCCTCGACGTGCTCTTGCGGCTGCTTCATCCGTTCATGCCCTTCATCACCGAGGAGTGCGCGCAGCGCCTGCCCAACCCCGCTTCCACCCTGCAGCGGCGGGATTGGCCGAAGGTCGCGCCGGATTGGCGCGAAGGCCTGGCCGGACCGCATCGCGCCGCCGTTGACGAGCTGCTCCAGCTGGTGCAGAGGGTGCGCGCGCTCCGCGATGAGAGCGGCGTGCCCCGAGGAGAGCGCCACCGTCTCCAGCTCCGCGGCGGTGACCCGGCCGTGGCTGGGGAGGAGAGGATCCGGCTGCTGACAGCTCTGGTTCCGGTCGAGGTCGTCAACGGCGCGCTGGACGGCGGGGTCACACTCGTCGCCGGTGGTCTCGAGGCGCGCTACCACCTGGTGGTGGGGGAGCGCGAGCGCGCCCGGGCCCGCCGCCGGATCGGAGAGCTGCAGGCCACCATCGCCCGCCTCGACGCGCAGCTTGCCAACCAGGCCTTCACCGGCCGCGCTCGTCCCGAGGTGGTGGATGAGGTTCGCCGCCGGCTTGACGAGGCACGGCGTGAGCACGCCGCGCTGCGCGACGAAGGAGCCGGGTCGTGAGCCGGGTGCTCGGCGACACCGTCTCTCTTCTTGTTGTCGGCGTCGCCGCGCTGGTCGGGTACGGGGCGGTGCTCTGGGTGGCGACCGCGTTCTTCGTCTGGAGGGACGCTCGGCGGCGCTCCGACTCGGCGCCGTTTCAGCTCTTCTCCCTCCTGCTCGGGTTCATACCTCCCTTCCTGGGCGCGCTCGTCTACCTGATGATCCGGCCACCTCGCACCCTCGACGAGGAGCGGGCGTTCGCGCTCGAGGAGCAGACGCTGCTCGAGATCGACAACGACGCGGTGCCTCTCCGCCCCTGCCCGTCGTGCGGGCGCGAGATCGAGGTGGAGTTCATCGTCTGCCCGTACTGCCGCACCCAGTTCGCACGCCGCTGCCACGGCTGCGATCGCGTGCTCCGGCTGGGATGGGCTGTGTGTCCATATTGCGCAGAGGAGGTGGGGCACGCACCGCTGGGTCGCGTCACGCGCACCGGCTGAGCGGATCCCATGCTGAGCGCCGGGCTCCGGCTGGTGCTGGCCGTGGCCGCGCCCCTTGTCGGCGCGGCCGCCGTGCACGAGCTGCGCCGCCACCGCGGCCTCACGCTCCTGATCACGGTGGTCTCGATCTGCGCCTGCGCGGCGCTGACGGCGACGGTGGTATCCGGGGTGTCGGGAGGGAGTTCTCTGGAACGCGGCTTTGGCGCCGCCATCCCTGGCGTCGACGTCACCGCGCGGGCCGACCAGGCGTCCCTGGCGACCATCCTTGTGGCCTGCGTCGCCGCCCTGCTGGCGGTGCCGCGCCACCGTCGTGACGGTGAGCGCCTCGCCGGGCTGCTTCTCTGTCTGGGCGGCATCGCCGTGGTGGCGGCCGCCGGCAACCTGGTCCTGGTCGCCGGCGGCGTCGAGGTGATCGCTGCGGGCACCCTGCTGCTGCACGGTCAGCACGGACCGGGCTCGCGGTCCGCCGCAGTTCTGGCCGGCCTCCTCGGCGCCGCCGGGCTGGCCCTTGTGGCCGCGGCCACGCAGCTGGTGTCGGCGTCGGGGAGCAGCGACCTCGCCTCTGTGCCTCCTGGGGCGATCGGGGGGGCCCTGGCAATTCCGTGGGCGCTGGGAGGCGCCGCCCTCCTTCTCTCTCCAGCGCTCCCCGGTGAGGGTGGCTCCCCGGCTCGCGACTTTGCCGCAGTCGGCGCGCTGCCCGCGGGTTACCTGGTGCTCCTCCGTCTCCAGGAGAGCGCCGGCGGCCAGCTGCCCGGCAACGCCGCGGTGACCCTCGCCATCCTGGGTGCGGCGGTTGCCGCTGTCGCCGCCTACACGGCACGCCGGGCAGTCACGCTGGCCGCCGCCGGCCGATCGGGAATCGCCGTCCTCGCCGGCGTGCTGGTGAGCCTGTTCGGCGGCCCGCTCGCCACTGGTGGGACGGTGCTGGCCGGGCTCTTCCTGGCCATCGAGCTGGCGTTGGTCGCGGCGCCGTCGTGGGGCAGGAGGCCGTCAGGGTGGTCCGCCGCCTCGATGGCGCTCATCGCTCTCCCGGGAGGGGCCGCCTTCGCCGTGGTCGCGGTGGGGCTGGCCACGGTGGCCCATCGCGGGGCGGCCGCCTTCCCGCAGCTGGTGGTGCTCAGCGCGGTGATGGCCGCCGCCGCCATCGCCGCGGCCCGAGCGCTCGCCGTCCCGCCCCGCCGCTGGCGGCCGGTGGTCCCGGGTGCGGTGCTCGCGGTGGCCGCCGGGCTGGCCGGCGGACTCCTTCCCGGCTTGGCGCTCCACTACATCGCCACCCCGCTGGCCGGAGGGGCGGTTGCCATCGACCTCGACGGCGGTGCCCTCGGGCTGCCCGGGGGGGGCTTCGCCGGGGGCTATTTCGCGGTGGCGGCTGCCATCGCTCTGACCGCCGCCGCGGCCGCCATCGTGGTGGCCGAGGAGGAGTACATCGCGGATATGGTGTCGCAACCGCGCCCAGCGAGCGCGCCGCCACTTCGCCTGCTCCTGCGGGTGCGACGGCGTACACGCCCGGCGGCCCGGCACGCCGGAACTGCCCTTCGCCGACTCGATCACTGGCTGGAATGTCAGCCCCAGGTTCCCCTCTTCGTCACCGGGGCGGCGCTCGCTGTGCTCTTTTTTCACTGATGGCGCCCAACGAGCCACTTCTCGCCGGTGCCGGCTTTCTCGCGGCGGTGGTCGTCACCCTGGTCGACGGTCGCAATGCGGTGACGTACGGCGCGGTCGCCGCGGCCTTGGGGCTGGCACCGTCGGTGGCTGGCTTCTACGGAGCCGACGCCGCCCTGGTGCTGGTCGTCGCCGCGGCGGCCGCCGCCCTCATGGGACCGCTCAGCCGCGCCGTCGCCCGCCGCGTGAGCTGGATGGCCGGAGTGGATCCCCTGGTCCCCGTGGTCGCGGGGGCCGAGGCGCTGTTCGGGCCGCGGAGCGTCCGCGTGGCCACCGCTGTCCTGGCCCTCCCCGCCGCGTCGTGGGTGAGCTTCAACGTCCCGCTGGGCTCGGCCTCGACTGTGAGCGGAGTGCTCTTCCCCGCCGCGCTTGTCTGGGGATGTGCGGCGATGCGGCTGCTCACCGCGCGGACGTTGTTGGACATCGCCGTCGGGGTCGCGGCGCTGGGGATCGCCGCGGCCGCTGCGTGGTTCCTATGCGCGGGCGTGGACACGCTCCCGGGAGCCATGACCGCGGCGTCCCTCGCTCCGGGGGCTGCCATTACCGCCGGCTGGCTGAGAGGGCGGCATGCGGTGGCGCGGCCCGCGCGGCTCTCAGCGTGAGCGTGGCCCCGGTGGCGATCACCTGGGCGGTGGCCGGCGTGGTCGGCGCCCTCCTTCTGCCTCGTACCCGCCGCCGCCGCCTGGCGGCGATCGTCCCGCTGGCCGCGGCGGTGGCGGCGCTGGCGTCGCAAGGTGGTGGCGCCGACCTGAGCGTGGCGTCTGCCCCGGGAGGGCTGCTGCTGGGACGGCCGGCCAGCGGGCTGGTGCTGTTATGCGCTCTGGCCGCCACCCTCTGCCTGCTGCTCTCACCGCCTCCCGACAGTGGCGAGGTGCTGGTCCTGGCGGCGTGCGGCGCGCTCTCAGCGGTGGCCCTGGCCACCGGATCGCCCCTGGTCTGGGGCCTCTGCTTTGTCGGAGCTACCGCGCTGCTGGGAGTGCGCTGGGTGGCTGCCGCGCCGGCGCGGGCCACGCTTGCCGCGGCTCGCGTGGCCACCCTGGGGGCGGCTGCACTGACCGCCGCGTCGCCGTTCCTCCCTGTCGACGCCGCCGCCGTCCCTCCACGCGCTCATGTGGCCGGTGCCCTCCTCGCCGGAGGGATCGCCGCCGGATTCGGGCTGGTCCCCCTGGGAGGGTGGGTCACCGGGGGAGCGCGACTGGTGCGCGGAGCCGCGCTGGCGCCCTGGGCGCTGCTGCTGCTGCCCGCTCTCCTGCTCAGCGTTCAGCCGCTCCAGTCGGTGCTTCCCATCGCGGCGCGCGGCACGTTCGGAGGCATGCTCCTGCCCGCCGGCGCCATCAGCGCCGTCTGGGCGGCGGGGCGGGGGCTCAGCGCGGCGGATGGCGAACGCTACGCGCGCGTCCTCCTCGCCGACCTCGGACTGGTGGCGATGGGTCTGGCCACCCCGCAGCCCGGCGCCCGGCTCGGTAGCCTCCTGCTCATGCTCACCCACCTTTGCGTCGGCCCGCTGCTCGTCCAGGACCCCCCGGCCGCCGGACCCCGACCGCGCCGCGTCGCCTGGGCCGCACTCAGCGGGATACCGCCCGGCCCTGCCTTCTGGGGACGCTTCGCGTTGGTGACCGCGCTCACCTCCGGGTTCGGCGGCACTGTGCTCCTTGCTGTTCTGCCGGTGACGGGAGCCGTGCTGGTGATAGCTCTGCGCGCCACCATGGCCGCCTCGGCGGCGGCGCCCACCGCCGCCCGTCCCGGCCGCGCTGTTCGCCTGGCGGCGTGGGTTCCTCCGCTCGCCGCCCTCACCGTGGGCCTGCTCCCCAGCACGTCCTTGCACGCGCTGCTCGGGGTGGGCTGATGGACCCGACCGGGCTTCTTGAGGCCGTCCTCGCCGTGGCTGTCTATCCTGGAGCCGCGTTTCTGACGCTTGCCGCCCTGGTGCACGGGCGCATGGCAGGTCGTGCCTCCGGTCTGCGCAGCCCTCGAGCCGTCCCCGCCACCCGCCTGCTCCCGGGGCTGGCCGCGACCGTTGCCACCGCCATGCTTCCCCTGGTCGGATCGCCTGCGCTCCGCCTGCCGACGGCCACCGGCGTGGCCGGGAACGTGGTCGCAGTGGCCGTCCTGCTGGCCGTCGCCGTCGACCTGGGCGTGGGCTCGCGACGGGTCTCCTCCCTCGCCGCCGCCGCCGCTGTGCCGGTGTTGGCGCTGGCGGCGGCCGGAAGCACGGTGAGTGTGCTGGCCATCAGCACCGCGGGGGGAACGACTGGCCTCGTCGCCCGCTCCCTGGCGGCCGCCGTCCTGGTCATGGCGGCCTCGGCCACCGTGGGCGGAGGCACCGCCTCGGTGGTGGCCGCCGCGCTGGCCCTGGCGGCGGCGGCACTGGTCATTCCTGCCGCTCTGCACGATGCTGCCCCGGTCGCCGGCGCCCTGGCGTCGATCGGGGTGGTGGCTCTCAGCGGGCTGCTGTCACGCCTTTTCCGTCGCGCGCCGGCGACCGGGCTCGGCGCTGCGGCCGGGGTGGCGGCGGCGGCGGGCACCGCGCTGGCGCTGCTGTCCAGTCGCGTCTGACGCGCCGCCTCTCGTGCAGTGGTAGGATTGAATACAGCTACCCCGTGCCCACGGCACGTCGGGGGGCTGGAGGGGAGGGGTTTCAGTGTTCACCACGCCAACGCACATGGGGAGTTGATGGCCCGAATCGTCCTCGCCTCATCGAGCCCGCGTCGCCGCGAACTCCTCACTCGGGCGGGGATCCGCTTCACGGTCGTCGATCCGCCCGCTGACGGCGCCGTACCCCCTGGCATCTGCGCCGACCTCGCTGCCCAACTGCTGGCCCGCCAGAAGGCCGTGGCTGTCGCCGCCGGGCAGCCCGCTGGGAGCTTCGTCATCGGCGCCGACACCATCGTGGTCGGACCCAGTGGCCCGCTCGGCAAGCCGGGCACCCCCGAGCGCGCCCAGGCGATGCTCAACGAGCTGCGCGGACGCCGTCACACGGTGCTGACAGGAGTCTGCGTGATCGTCGCGCAGAGCGACCGCGAGGCACTCGGCCTGGGGCGGTCGGCAGTGACCATGCACGAGTACAGCGACGAGGCGGTGCACACGTACGTCAATTCTGGCGAGCCCCTCGATCGGGCCGGCGCCTACGCCATCCAGGGCGGTGGCGGTGATCTGGTCGACGCCGTGTCGGGTCGGATCGACACAGTGGTCGGCCTCGACGTGCCTCTGGCGTTGCGGCTGCTCGCTGAAGCCGGGTACCCGGATCCGCTGCCGGCGGCCACGGACGTGCCCCTGGCGCCCCCGCGAGCGGCTCGCCGTCCCCTCGCCCCGCTCCGCGCCGCTCAGCGCGCCTGAGCTGGGGTCTCCGCGGCCGGGTCTCGGTGCTGCGATGCCGTGCCGCCGCGGCGGCGGTGGCCCTGATCCTGGCCCCGCTGCCGCTGGCGATCTCCGGCTGCGGGTCCGGCAGCGGCCAGCTCCACGTCAGTCTCAGCGGCGACGCCCAGAACTACCAGGTCAACCAGCCGGCATCGTATTCGCATTACAAACCGGGCGATGAGGCCACCTTTACAGTCGCGGTGAGCAACACCGGGCGGGGCAGCGTCACCGGCGTCACCGTGCACGTCACCTTGCCACAGGGATTCCGCTACCACGGCACCGTATCAATAGACGCGCCCGGGGCCACCCGCACTCAGCCGCTCGACGCGGCCGTCAACAGCACCACTCCGATCTTCGGTCTCTGGACCCTCCCGGCAGCCGCAGCGGCCGGCTCCGGCCAGGATGCCAAGGTGATCATCACCTTCACCGCCGACGTCAGCGGTGAGCCCGGCCCGGCCACGGTCCAGGCCTATGCCGCAGGCGACACCGACGCCGGCCAGACCAACGCCTCCGCCTACAACGTGGTCGTCGATGCCGCCGCCAAGGTGACCGCGCTGGTCAGCGCCAGCCCGGTCTCGGTGAAGATCGGCGGCACTGTCGTGTACCAGGTGCGGGTGATCAACAGCGGCACCAGCAACGCGCAGAACGTCGGTGTGCTGATCACGCTCCCCCCGGTGATGACGTTCGCGGGGAGCGTCACGCCCTTCGCCGGCAACGGGTCCCGGAACAAGGGCGTCGATCCCATCAAGGACACGCTCGAGGTGTTCTACAGCGGCTTCACGCTGCCGCCGCTGTCCAACGCCGGACCGGGCATTGTTGACATCGTCTTCAAAGCCACGGTTGTCGGTTCTGCACCGAGCCCGGGCCTGCCGTCCCCGACTGCCGCTGCTGCGGCTAGCGCGGCACTCGCCGGCACATACACCGTGGACGCCAATGTCACCGATACGGTCGGGGATACCTTCAGTCTGCACGCGGTTGCGCCGGTCGCCGTGACCGGCTGATTCAGGGCCTTCGCGAGCCTGTGGTATCCTCGCTTTTCGCGTCACCCGGCGGCACCGGTGTGGCCGCCCGGCGCCCCATCCATCTCTCACGAGCAGTCATGTACGCCATCCTCTCGCACGGCGGCCGCCAGTACCGGGTCAGCGCCGGAGACCGTCTCCTCGTCGACCGGCTCGACGCCGAGGTCGGCAGCGTCGTCGCCCTCGAGCCCGTCCTGCTCACCGGCGGCGATGGCACCACCGGTCTGGGCAAGGACGTCGACGGGGTGCGCGTCGCCGTCACCGTGATCGGGCATCGGCGCGGCCGCAAGCTTCGCATCTTCAAATACAAGGCCAAGAAGCGGTCTCGCAAGATGGCCGGATACCGCAGCGATCTCACCGAACTGCGCGTGGAGTCAATCCTCGCCAAGGGGGCGGCGGTCCCCAAGGCCGTCGCCATCGGGAGCACCGGCGATGGGAAGCCCGAGGCAGGCGCCGCCAAGGAGCCCAGCCGTCCGGCGCGTGCCGCCCGGCGCCGTGCCCCCGCGGCCAGTGCGACAGCCACCCCGCCGGCGGAGGACACGCCGGCGATTGCCGAGGAACCGGCCAAGCCCACAACCCCCACTCGGCGCCGCAGCGCGCAGCGGGCCTCGACTCCGCCAGCCGGCAGTGCGCTGGGCGTCGACGATTCCAGCGTGACGGAGAGCGGCTTCAGCGACAGCGCAACCGCCAAGCCGAAGCGCGCGGCACGCACCACCAAGGCGGAGCCCAAGGCGAGGAAGCGCCCAGCGGCGGCCGCTGACAAGGAGACCGGCGATGGCCCATAAGAAAGGTGGGGGAAGCTCCCGCAACGGCCGCGATAGCGCAGGGCGCCGACTTGGCATCAAGCGCCAGGACGGCGAGGTTGTCTTCGCCGGAACCATCCTCGTCCGTCAGCGCGGGACCAAGATCCTCGCCGGCGAGAACGTCGGGGTGGGCCGCGATCACACCCTCTACGCCCGGGCCACCGGGCTCGTCGCGTTCGACAGCACCGGCAAGGATCGCACCCGCGCCAACGTTCATTCGCTGCCCGTCATCGAGGTCGGCGAGCTTGTCGAGGTGGACGAGGTCGAGGCACCGTCCCCAGTCGGTTAGCCAGGAGCACCGGCCACGTTCCTCGACGAGGTGACGATCGACGTCGCCGGTGGTGACGGCGGTCGCGGCGCGGTCAGCTTCCGGCGCGAGAAGTACGTCCCCATGGGTGGACCCGATGGCGGTGACGGGGGACGCGGGGGCGACGTGGTCCTGGTCGCCGACTCGATGGATCCGACGCTGGCCGGCTTTCGCGAACGGCGCCGGTACCACGCAGCGGCGGGTGGCGCGGGCGGCAAGAACCTCCGTCACGGCGCGGCGGGTGACGACATCCTGCTCCACGTCCCGCCCGGCACCATCGTGCGTGATGCGGACACCGACGAGCTGATCGCCGATCTGGATCGCGCAGGCGCCCGCGTGGTGGTGGGCGGGGGTGGCCGGGGCGGCGGAACA